>NZ_JARFXX010000002.1:0-366868 GCF_029218125.1 Neopoerus faecalis
CCATCTGCAAACAGTCTAACAGAGGGACCTCCGAAACGCAAGTAATTTTTCTCTGAATTCTATTGGAGGTAACGATTTTGAAAATATCGACCTATCACAGCTACGATGAATTGCCGCTGTTCCTCAACGCGGAACTGGTGGCAAAGGTGCTGGGCGTGTCCATCTCCAGTGCCTACGAGCTGATGCACGAAGAAGTATTTCCGTCTGTGCGCGTCGGAAGTCGGTTCGTGGTGCCCAAGGATAAATTCCAACAGTGGGTAGAGCGGCAGACTGGAGGTGCCAGATGAGAACTTGGACAAAGCGCGATCCGGTCAAGAACTATTTTCCTCTGCCCAATGAGATCTATCAGCTGGGTCTGTCTCACGGCGCGATCGCTGTCTACGGTTACCTGCTCCGCATCGAAGACCGCAGGACCTATCAGTGCCATCCCAGCTATGCCACCATCGGCAAGGCGGTGGGTATGAGCAATAACACCGTGCGGAAGTATGTGCAGGAGTTGGAGGAACGCGGACTCATCCGAACCGAGCGCACCAGCATCATCACGAGGGACGGGCGCAAGCAAAACGGAAGTCTGCTCTACACTATTCTGCCGATCCAGTTTTCCATCGGGGAATTTTATCGGCGGCAGATGGATGCTGTGGACAGAGCAAAGGAACGGCAGCGAGTGGCAAGACGCATGGAGCAGACCAGCGTGTGAAACAGCAGATATGTTCTCTGCGTGCTGTTATCATGGACAAGCAAAACCGTGAAGCCCATCAATGCGATGAGAGAAACAGCAATGGGATCACGCAGCCCAGCGGGGCCGCGACGCCTCGGAACAGCGACGCGCATGAACGCATCGCTGTTCCGCAGGCTTTCTGCGTTCTTCGAGATTCCCCTCGACCAAGGCCCAAAAGCGGCAAAGTTTGCCGTTTTAAGTCCCGGCCGCGCAGGGTTTCCGAACCGCGCAAAACGCTCCGAGGGTAGTGATACCACCCCCATCCAAAACGCCCCGTGTTTCGCCGTGTGAGCCGGTGTGTGCGATCCTGTTGGTGAAGGCAAGTGTGTACCCGCTTTCACCTGTGAAAACGAACGTGAGCCGTTTGTGCCGGAGGTGTTGAAGCCGAACTTTTACCGTGTGCTGTTTCTTGTCGGAAGCGAGGTGGAGATGCCTGCAAGCAATGGTCGTCAAAGAAAACAGGGCTCCCGCCGAAGCCCAGCGAAGCGGGTTCGGTGGGAAGAGGAGACGCAGCGGGATGAGTGAGTTTTCGCCGCTTTCGGCGGAAATGAGGGATATGGAGCTTGCGCCGACGAAAAGCAGGATAAAGGACTGGCGTCGGAACCGACGCTCCGCCCAGTCACTTCTGCCCGCAGTGCGGGCAGTTGACGGGGGTTTCAACGCAGGCGGTTGTGGCGTCTATTCGGAAGATTTTTTGCACGATTGGCGTCTGCCGTCCGTGAAAGGCCGATGAATACAGGCTTTTCGACGGCGTCTTAGTAAGAAAGAAGGCATTTTATGAGCGATAACAAGGATCGCTTGACCTACCGGCCAGAGCCGGAGACCAAGCAAAAAATAGAGCGGTGGTATCAGGAAGATAACTGCCGCAGCAAAAATGAGTTCATCGAAAAAGCGGTGAACTGCTACGCGGATATGCTGGCCGCAGGCGAAAGCACCACGCTGCCCCGTGCGGTGCAATCCGCCATCGACGCGCGGCTGAAGATCTTCGAGGATCGCATCGCGTCGCTGCTCTACAAGCAGGCGGTGGAGATGGACATGGCGATGTCCATTCTCCTACAAAGCCTCAACGTGAGCGAGGAAGTGCTGCGGCAGGAGCGGGCCAAGAGCATCGCCGCCGTCAAGCGCACCAACGGTCAGCTGCGGTTAGAGCAAAAGCTCCGTGAGCTGGAGAGCGAAGCATGGCAAGGCTGATCGTCAAAAGTCCGTACATCAAGTGCGGCGGTGAAAAAAGTGCCGGAGGTTATCTGAAGTACATCGCCACGCGGGAGCGGGTGGAGATCATCCCGGATGACCGTCCGCCCACCAACAAGCAGGAGCAGCTCATCGCAAAACTGGTGAAGGATTTTCCTGACGCACAAGAACTGATGGAGTACGAGGACTACCTCTCACGCCCGACAAAGGCAACGGCGTCCGCGCTCATCACACTGGCGCTGGAATCGAATTGGGATCGGGTACAGGGCATGGAAGGTTACGCCAAGTACATCGCCCTGCGGCCCAGAGCGGAGCGGCTGGGGGAACACGGTCTCTTCGGAGATGACGATGCCGTTGACCTCGCCGCTGTCGCGGACGAATTGGATCACTACACCGGCAACGTGTGGACGCACATCATCTCCCTCCACCGAGAGGATGCGGAGCGGCTGGGCTACAACCATGCGGACGCATGGCGCACATTACTGCGTACCCACCGCAATGACATCGCCGCGGCGATGAAAATACCGCCGGAGGATTTCCGCTGGTACGCCGCCTTCCATGACGAGGGCAATCATCCTCACGTCCACATGATGGCGTTGTCGGTGAATCCGAATCAGGCGTACCTTTCCAAAGACGGTATCCGCCAAATCAAGTCCACGCTCACCAACCAAATTTTCCGTCAGGAGCTGCTGCACGTCTATGAGCAGAAAAGCAAATCCCGTGATGAGCTGGTACGGGAAGCGCGGCGGACAATGCTGGAACTGGTGCAGACCATGCGGGGGATGACCTGCATCCACCCAGAGGCGGAGCAGATGATCTGGAAACTCTCCAAACAACTCAGCATCGTAGCGGGCAAGAAAACCTACGGCTATCTGCCGAAGCCGATGAAAAAGTTGGTGGATGAGATCGTCGACCAAATGGCGCGGCTGCCTACCGTGGATGCGTGCTACCAGACATGGTGGGAGCTGCAATGTCAGGTGGAGGATTACTACTCGGAGGGGAAGAAACGGCTGCGCCCACTGCTGTCTCATCAGAAGGAATTTCGCCAGATCAAGAACGCGGTCATCCGTGAGGCGGAGCATCTTCGTATGAACAGGTTTTCCTTTGAGGACGAGGAAATGCAGGATAACGGTGAGCAGATCAGCGCCTACGCCATGAGCTATGCGTGTCAGGATCTGCAAAGCGTGGCCAACGATGAGAGTTACCCTCTGGAGGAACGGGATGAAGCGGCGGAGCAGTTGGAGCAGCTTGCGGATACAGGCGACGCCTACGCGCAGTACATCATCGGCACGGCGTACCGTGACGGTGGGCTGCTGATCCCCGACACAGCCAAAGCGCAAAAGCTGTTGGAACGCGCGGCCGAGCAAGGCTTGGATGCGGCGCA
This sequence comes from Neopoerus faecalis, assembly GCF_029218125.1. Classification (NCBI taxonomy): domain Bacteria; kingdom Bacillati; phylum Bacillota; class Clostridia; order Eubacteriales; family Oscillospiraceae; genus Neopoerus; species Neopoerus faecalis. Next base: position 3,294 of record NZ_JARFXX010000002.1, read on the forward strand.
GTACGCCCTTGGTAAGCTGTATCTCTCCGACGATGCTGACGTTCATGATCCCGCCAAGGGCATCTACTGGCTGAAACGCTCGGCGGACAACGGCAACGATTTCGCCGCCTACCGGCTGGGAAAGGAGTATCTCAGCGGCAAAAATACGATAAAAGATGCCGAAACAGCAGTGTCATATTTGCGGCAGGCCGCGGATAACGGCAACGCCTACGCACAGTATCTGTTGGGCAAGCTGACCCTCATGGGCGAGGGCGTTCCGAAGGACATGGACGCCGCCTACGAATGGTTCGCGGCGGCGCGGGATAACGGCCACGCCTACGCGGAATTTTTCATGAAACGCATGGAGCGCGGCGAACAGGAGCCGCCCGCCGTCCTGTTGTCAGCCACCCGGCTGCTCTACCACATGGGCAATATCTTTCGGGACAACGCCCCGGCTCCCGCTGCCAACGGTGTCCAAATCGACCGCAAGCGGCTGGCGCGGCTGCGGCAGAAGCGCGTCGCCCTCGGTCACAAGCCGGACGATCATGAGTTGGAACAGCAGCAAGGATTTTCAATGAAATTCCATATGTGAAGGGGGCGAGATGTTCAGTTTTTGCGCCGCAATAGTCAAAGAAACATTTCGGAAAACAGTAGCTTTGTGAGCCGGGTTGTGGTATGTGTTGTGGTTGCCAAAAAGGAGGTGCCGCAATGTATGACTACATGAAAGCCCTGCAAAAGCGTTTCGACCGGCAGTCTCATCCAGAATTGGACACCCAGATCGAACGTGCCCAGGAGGAACTGCGGCGGGATATGGATGCTGCGGGGCGCAGAAAGCTGCTGCGGCTGTTGGACGCACAAAACACATTGCTGGTTGAATCCAAGCTGATGAGCTTCACGGTGGGCTTCAAGCTGGCGTGGGGCATGGCGAAAGAGCTGGAGGCAGATGGGCTCTACTCCTTCGAGCGGGAGGAAGAAGAACACATCTGCCATCCATCGGAACAGGAGGACTAAATGGCGAAACGAAGACCGTCCGGCGACGGCATGGTGCGCAAGCGGGAGGACGGCCGCTGGGAGGGCCGTATCGTGGTGGGCCACAAGAAAAACGGTACGCCCATCTTCCAGCACGCCTATGCGCATACACAAAAGGAGCTGACGGAAAAGCTCCATCAAAACATCGAACGCTATCAGGACGTGGAACTGACCGAGGACAGCCGCATGACCCTGGGGGAGTGGCTGGACCGTTGGCTGACGGACTATAAAGAGAACACCGTCCGCCCCGGCACCCTTGCGGGGTATCGAAGCTGCATCGAAAACTACATCAAGCCGCAGCTCGGCGGCAAACAGGTGTCGCTGGTGACATCGCAGGATGTGCAGAAACTCTATCGGAGGCTGAAAGAGAACGGCCGGATCAGGGAGCATCCGAGGTTTGGTTCCGCCCTGTCGGACACCACCATCAACCGCCTCCACGCCATCTTCCATCAGGCGATGGAGGACGCCCTCCATGCGCATATCATCGCCAAGAATCCCACCGTGGGCGCAACGGTGCCAAAGGCAAGCCTTGCGCCGAAGCGTGTCCTGACCGACAGGGAACTGGATACCTTCTTGGATGCCGTGCGGGAGGATGCGGTCTGGGGTGACTTCTTCTACGTGGAGCTGACCACGGGCCTGCGGCGGGGCGAGATCTGCGGACTTATGTGGCAGGACTTTGACGCGCGGAACGGCGTCCTTCAAGTGCGCCGCACCCTTCATAACCGAAAGCTGGGGATCGATATGCTGGGCAAGACCAAGACCCGAAGCGGTGAGCGCACCATCGTCCTGCCCCGCAGCACGGCGGAAATTCTGCGCCGCCGAAAAGAGAATGCGATCACGCAATGGATCTTCCCAGACCCTGTCCGACCGGAGCTGCCGCTGTCTCCGAACTGCGCCTACACGCACATGAAAGCGATTTTGCGCAAGGCAGGACTGCCGGACATCCGCTTCCACGATCTGCGGCATACCTTCGCCACACATGCTATCGCCAGCGGCGTGGATGCCAAAACCCTGTCGGGGATTCTGGGGCATACCAACGCCAGCTTCACGCTGGATACCTACACCCATGTCACACCGGATATGCAAAAAGCCGCCAGCGGCATCGTTGGCGGCTTCATGGAAGATTTGCTCGGAAAGGGGCTGAGACCTTGGCAAAGAAACGGAAAAGCGGAACCGGCACCGTAAGACAGCGCAGTGACGGCCGGTGGGAGGGCCGCGTTGTCATCGGCTATGATGACAGCGGCCTTCCCAAGACGAAGAATGTTCTCGCCAAAACAAAGCGGGAATGTCAGGAGAAACTGCGGCAGCTCACTGAAAGCATGGTGGGGCGGAATGACCGAAAGGTCAAACCGGATATGCTGTTCGGGGACTGGCTATGCTACTGGTATGAAACCCACAGCAAGCCGACGCTCCGCGCCTCCACGCAGAACAACTACGAAAACGTCATTTACAACCATGTCCTGCCGGAGATCGGGAAGATTCCGCTGAACAAATTGTCACAGAATGACTTGCAGCAATTCTACGGGCGGCTGAAAAAGAACGGCCGCAAGCGTCTGACGGAGCAATATGGAGCGGGCCTTTCCGACCGCATGGTGCGGATGTGCCACGCGGTCTGCCGCTCTGCCTTGGAACGGGCCGTGCGGGATGACCTGCTCCGTACAAACCCCGCCATCGGCTGTAAGCTGCCGCCGAAAAAGGCAAAGGAAATGCAGGTGCTGGATCGGGAGGAATTGCAGAAATTTCTCATTCAGGCGCAGGCGGACGGGTACTACGAGCTATTCCTGCTGGATCTCTGCACCGGCCTGCGGCGGGGTGAATTGATAGCACTTCAATGGGAGGATCTGAACTTTGAAACCGGCGTGCTGACCGTCAACAAGCAGGCGTACACGGTAAACGGCGAATTGCAGATCATCCCACCGAAAACAAAAGCGTCCGTTCGAAAACTGGTGCTGCCGCCTGCGGTGCTGGCCGTGCTGCGGGAGTACCGCAAAAAGGTGGATTCCCGCTGGATGTTTCCGTCCCCGGTGAAGGCGGACCGACCGATCACGCCCGGCGTGGCACGAAGGCGGCTTCAGACGATACTGGAGCGGGCAGACTGCAAGCGTGTCAGATTCCATGATCTGCGGCACACCTTCGCAACGCTGGCGCTGGAAAACGGCATGGATGTGAAAACCCTCTCCGCTATGCTGGGCCATGTGTCTGCGGTGACAACGCTGGACATCTACACCCACATCACCGGCGATATGCAGCGCGCTGCTGCCGCCAGCATCGACCGGAGCATCGGCAAGGCAGAACCACGGGAAGAAACGGAGCCGGAGCGGAAAGGCATCGTGGACTTCCAGCCCTATGTGGGGAAGAAAAGGAAACCAGGCACCGGATGCGTCAGCGAACTCAATGACCACCTGTTTGAGGGACGCTATTCTCCCATATGGCCGGATGGGACGCAACATTCCCGCAACGTCTACGCCCACACCCGCGAGGAGTGCGAGGAAAAGCTGAAGGCGCTGATCACGGAGATGAACGAGGAACGCAAAAATCTCAAGGAGCAGCTTGCGGGCATCGCCCCGCCGGAAAAGCTGACCAAAAAGCAGCGCAAGCTGTGGGACTATATGCGCCTCCACCCGGAGATCACGGAGTTCTCGACCATCGCCAAACGAACCGGCCTGGCACGGAATACGGTGAAGAAACATTATGGGGTGGTAGCGGCAATGCTGGGGAGAGGGGAAAGAGAAGAATCAGAAACCGCAATTATTAATATAGATAATGGATAGGTGTCAGTACTTAACAGAACTATCAGACAAAGCACAATATCAAGAGAGAAGTGGCAACTTGATATTGTGTTTTGTTATTAGCAGATCTTCCAAAGTTCTTTTGCAATTTTAAACAACCAGTTAGCTCGGATATCTATGCACTGTTCTGACCATTCAGATTCCAACAGAACAGTATTCAAGGTAATTAGTCCCTTAGCACATGCTTCGAGTCCGGGTTTATTTACACCCTTTCCTGATTTCTTTGTAACCCAATCGCTGTCTCGTATTGATGCGTTTAGTGCTTGGGGGATAATAGCAAGGTTTCCGAGCGTAAGCAATTTTGAGTCTCTTTGCTTTGCAAGGTCATCCGTAGCGCAAGCGGGCCAGTTATTTCTCCATTTTTTAGGCATGAGATGCTCCAGACTATATCCATCAAAACCAAGAAGTAATGTTGCGCTATTCGCGGGGCGGATATGGCTTTCAATGAGGTAAAGGATACCTCTGGTTTGAAGATTGGTCAGCTTCGATTTTTGGAATCCATCCAACAATTCTTCGTCAGTAGGGATGTATGTTGTTGCATCATTACTACTGTTGAGTTTGGCTGCTAAAGTGTCTACATCTAAAACTTCATTATGGATCAGCGATGTAAATAGATTGTTATAGTTTTTGGTGAGCGCATGGACGACCATTCTGCGCATGATATAGCTTTCCAAAATGCCATACATGGCTTTTTGCTCATTCTCATCATATACATTCTTTGCAATGTACAGCATATAAGGAATGAGCGTGGATGTCTTTAAACCAAAGATTACAATATTTAGCCGTTCAATACCAAATGTGCTCGGAATGCTTGTACTACAGGTTTCGGGTCTAAATGTGTTTCTGAAACAGACAGCGTAATCTTTCATCTGGTTGAGAATAATACTTTTATCCCCATTACAATAGTGGTCTATAAAGTGTTGATAGGATTGAGCCAGGCTATCAACCCTGCCATACATGATTTTATCGTCATTGCTGATATTATACTGTTTGTCCTGAATAAAAAGCTGAAAAAAAGAATCAAAAAAGATGTCAATGACAGCACGCTTCATGCGGCCAGTCTCAATCTCGGTATCCCAATAAGATTTTGCATCATCATCTTTTTCAAAAACAGCAGCCCATTTTGCTTCATATTCACTGATGGTATCTCTGCTGAAAAAATAGTTTTTCAGTAACTCCGAGGTCGTCAAATTAACACCGAGAGAATTGATCGTATTAAAAATCTGCTGTTCGTCCTCGTCGGCATTCAAATCAATGCGTACAAATTGGGCGTTCATCATGACCGTCATAATGTTGAGCTTATTTTCATCGATGTGGTCGATAAAATAATTGTAAGCCTCGATAATTCTGGACTGAGGTGCAGGATTTTCAATTTTAGATGCGGATGTGGAACTCATGACCAATTCAAAAGCTTCGATATCATTCCTTCCGTGACGTAGAGCGATTGACTGTCCCATGATTCTAAACTGGCAATCAAAAGTTGTAGGTTGACCAAGCTTTAAGCATAGAACTTTCATAAAGAGGAGAAAAGTTGTCAAGCGTTGCTGTCCATCAACAATGGTTCTGCAATCGGTAAAATTTTCACCAAGATTTGGCCTGCGACCTTCTTTAAGAATGATCGAGCCAAAGAAATGGGGTTTGTTCGTTTTAACGATAAACTCCATATCTTCAATCATGCGGCCCCAAAGGTCTTCCTTCCAAACATAGGCTCTCTGAAAGAAAGGAACCTCAACGAGCGTGGAATTATTGAAAATATTTGTGATAATTGCTTTGTGTGCATCCATAGCCAAACTCCTTGTTGAAACTTAGATGGAAAGAAACGACTGAAGAAGGAATAAACTATAAAATGAGCTTACAAAAGAATACGGGAATTTTGACTCAAATCTAACCGACAGTATGATTACTAATTACTATATCATGATTGGAAAAGAAGTACAATATAGGGGCAGACTTTTGAAAAGTTCACATTTGAAAGATTTATTCTGCAAACAAATTATGGTAGAGAAAAATAAGAAAATCCCTCTGAAATCAACAATTTCAGAGGGATTTTGGTCCGAGATGGGAGACTCGAACTCCCGACATCTTGCTCCCAAACCTATGTCTAAACCTTCAGGCAGAACTGTGTCACACTCTTTGACACTTTCCGGCACTCCTGCGGTTCCTCTTTGGAACTCTTTTGCCCTGTTCGTTTCAGGCACCGCTTTCGCCTTTTGGGATTTGTGTGGGATTAAATTCTGTATATTAAAAGTGCTTCCGACCGGGATTGTCCCCGGCAGCGGGTGCTTTTTACCGCAGAGAGCAGCTCAGAAATTGCGCCGCATAAACAAAGAAATAAGCGCGATGACAAAGAAACAGCAGGCTGACTTGGATGATAGCCAGCCTGCTGAACGAAGATGGTTATTCGATGTTTTGCCTTTCGGCAGCAATACGTGTTCTTTTGCCTGAGAATGCAATGCCGATTTTTATAATTGACGTAACATTCATTGCCTGCAGATCAACGCTGTACGCACGGTCGTTGATCTGTTGCAAGGCAACATTGGCAAGGTCTTCAAGCTGTGTTTCAGAGCGGCCTTTCCCGGCCTTTAATTCAATCAAAATGCCAGGCAGCCGCTTATTCAAAGGAAGCAGCTGAATATCAAATCGTCCATCACCAGCTTCGCGATTGGAGGTAATGCGATAGCTGTTGTCCATCACAGCGCACATACCCAATATCAGACCATGGTAAAATGTTTCGTCGGCAGCATCATGGAAACTAATTGTTTGGAGCAGAAACTTCTCCAAAGTTTTTTGCAGTGATTCGATATCTGCCTTGTAGATAGCTTCCTGAATAGCAACAGCAACGGATCGAGGAATAATATTCTCAAGCTGAGAGAGGATCTCCTTGCTGTAGACGAAAGAAATCTCTTTGTTGGGCAGAGCCACTTCGCACATATAATCCTCGCCGTAAGACTGGTCGCAGCTCACAGCCTTCAAATAACCTGCCACCAGCAGGAAGCTGTAAACAGAGGACGAATCATTCTGAATCTGCGGATAAATGACACCGGTGTCAATGTGCGTAACAAAGGACTCGCCCTTCATCAACAGCTCCAGACGCTCCATAATATCCGGTGTTGCAGAAGCCAGCACCTCACGGATGATGTCGTTGCTTCCGGTGGACTGCCAAAATGCTTTGGGACGGCAGTTGTTGTTGAAGTATCCAATGACAGACCAGGGATTAAAAATCTCGGTATTACCGAAGCGGTACCCATCATACCAATCGCAGAGCTCCTGATACTTATCAGATGCGCTGTAGTATTCCGCCATCTCACGCACTTCGTCCGAGGTGAAACCAAAATACTCACTATAACGTTCATCCAAGATGGAGTTGATTTTCAGGTTGTTCAGGCCGCTGAAGATACTCTCCTTTGCAACACGCAGGATGCCGGTCAGGAAGCCATAGCTCAGATGCGGATTGTCCTTCAGACCGCCGGAAAACAGATTGCGCATAAATCCAATGACAGTATCATAGAAACCGTTCACATGTCCCTGCTGGATGGGAGTATCGTATTCGTCAATGATGACGATGGGGGCAACATCATGGTGCTTATGAAGCAGCAGCGTCAATGTCCGCAGGGACATTTGATAATCCACTTCATCAGCAGCTTCTGTTGCGAGAATGGAGTATTCCTCTTTTTCGTAATCACTGAGCGCAGAACTGGAGGCCAATTCATCGTGACGGCGGAATTCCTGCGCGATCAGCTTTTGGAGCGTCTGATAGGTTTCTTCCCAAGAAGTATATTTCACGTCCTTAAAAGTCAGAAAAATCACAGGATACTTTCTGTGATGGACACGGTAGGATTCTCCGCAGAACCAGATTTTCTTATCTCTGAAGTAAACGGAAGTGTCCTCGGCCGTCTTTTCAAAGAATGTGCGGAGCATGTCCATGTTAAGCGTCTTGCCAAAACGTCTGGGACGGGTGAACAGGGATACCTTGGGGCGCTCATCCAGAAATTCCTTGATCATCAGGGTCTTGTCCACATAGTAGTAGTTCTTGCAGGCATCCCGGTAATCAGACACACCAATAGGCAAAGGTTTGCGCACGGATGACTCTGCGGGCTTCACAGCACTCCGGCGGCCACGCTTATCCATCGGCTTTTGAGCGCTGTCCGGGATAAACCACTGCCTGCCCTCCTTATACGCGCCGGAAATGCGTCCGGCTTTGCAAAGCGCATTGACCCGCCGTTCAGTAATGCCCCAAGCGGCAGCCGCTTCTTTGATCGTCATATTGGAATACCTCCATTGCAGTTCGTTAGGAACATTATAACCACTATTCTGAATAAAATCAACTATATTATTCCGAACAGTAACGGCATTGTTCGGAATAGTTTTCTTCTGCAAATATTCTGTTCTTTCAGTAGCTATTTCCTGCTTTCTGTGATATTGTTCGTTTGCCAAAAGGAGGCGATGATATGCAGAAAGAAAACAAGCTGACGGTTGGGCAATGGTGCGGCCGGTGGTTCACCGCCAATCGGCACAAATGGAACGGCAACACCGAGGGCGGGTACCGCAATCTGATTTACAGCCACATCCTCCCCAGCATCGGAAATATGGAGCTCTCTGACCTAACAGAGCAGACGGTCACGGATTTCTACGACAGCCTGCAGAGCTGGGGGCTCAGTGCCAGAAGCGTCTGGTGCGTCCACCTGCTTCTGCGGCGGTGCATGGACGAAGCGGCACAGGACCAACTCATTCCCTACAACCCGGTGCGGCTCTGCCGGGAGCCCAAGGCAGAGGAATACAAAACAGCCCCTCTGCGATTGGGGCAGCTCCAGCGTTACCTGAACGCAGCAGAACAGCTCGGCGTACTTCCCCTCATCTATACAGGACTATCAAGTGGCCTGCGGCAATGTGAACTGATCACCTTGTCGTGGACCGATTTTCATGTCCGCTACAGGTACATCCTCAGAGGCCAGCACCTGCTGACACTCAATGAAAAGGCAGCACATCTTCTGGAGCAGATACCGGAAACCGGCTCGCCCTATGTGTTCCTCAATGCCAAGACCGGAGCGCCGTACAAGCTCCACGAGTTCTACTATCTGCACAAGAAGATCCTCAAGCAGGCCAGGCTCCCGTGGGTAGCCTTTCGGAATCTGCAGCGGCAGTGCATGGAGGTGGGAATATGACGCTTCGGGAATACATCATCTACTGGCAGGAAACCTACGATAAGTCCCAGAGCAGGCCGACTACCTATGCGGCACACAACTATGTATTCAAGAACCATATTCTCCCCAGCTTGGGAGATATACCGCTCTCTGAATTGACATCGGAGATAGTCGGAGAATTTCTGGAGGAACGGCGGCGCTTCGGCAATCATCGACCCGGCAGCTCTGGCTTGGGAGGAGAAACCATGCGGCACATCCACCGCCTGCTCCAGCAATGCCTGGACCAAGCCATGCGGGATGGCCTGATTGGCGATAATCCCGCCAGAGCGTTCCACTACTCCAAGCCAAAGAAGGTCAATGCCGATGTGCTGACGCCGCTGGAGATGGAGGATTATCTGGATGCGGCAGAACGGCTGGGGCATCTCCCCATGTTCATGCTGGCCTTAACGGTCGGCCTACGGCAGGGTGAGCTCATCGCCCTGAAATGGAATGACCTCAAGGTAAAGGATAGGACGCTGACCATATCGGAGCAGCGCTCTGTAGAACGGCGGGAGCTGATTGAATATGGCTCAGAAACGAGAACAATAACCTTGGCATCGGAGGTGGTCGACCTCCTGATCATGGAACACATCAAGCATCCAAACAGTCCGCTGATGTTCATGCATCCGGCTACGCAAAGGCCATACTCGCCGCAGATGGTGCGCCGGATGCATAATGAGATCATCAAGGAAGCAGGGCTTGACCACATCCGATTCACAGATCTCCGGCACACCTGTGCCGTCCTATCTCTGCGAAACGGCATGGAAGCCAAAGAACTGGCACGGATGCTGGGACATTACCGGCCATCGATAACCCGGCAGAACTATGAACCGTATCTGCCCCACAAGGCACAAAATGAGGATTTGCCAAACGAGGCCACTCAGGACGAGCTGCAGCAGGCGGCAAATATTCTGGATAATCTTCTGAAGTTCTGATAACTGTTTCGCCAAAGGAGCTAACATGAAAAAGCTTATCATCATCGCCGCAACATTTACCGCTTGCCTCGGCCTTTGTGCCGCCGTGTGGCCGCAGACCGAAGTAGTCGAGGAAACACTCGCACCGCCCCAAATACCTGCCGTAACCGCCCCAGAGCCGATTGTCGCAGAGGTCAAATTAGAAACAGAACCTGATTTGCCAACAGAGAAAGAAAAGGCTGCGACTCCACAGCCGGAGCCGGTCGAGGAACTTGGTGCCGTCCCAGTCCCTGCACCGGCAGAGCCGACATCTGTGGCCGAAATACCGCAGTTGGAGACTGAGCTTCCCGCACCGCAGCCGACCATAGAACTGCAGCCCGGCGATGAGGTCTATATTCCGGGCTTTGACTGGGTACCATACGAGGGGCCGAATCACCGCGAGTATGCTGCGGATATGTACGAGAATGGCAACAAAATCGGGAGCATGGGCTGAAACAGGATCTGCTGGGAGCGGGCATACTGCTTGATTACGAAAGCTGCTGTACCGAAAAGTGGTTGGTATCATATTATGATACCAACCACTTTTTGCCGATGTGGAGTTGAAAAAGCCAATGGTATCTCCTCGTGGTCTGATGACGACGAGGAGTAGAATATAGGCAGCGGCTCAACAGTTGAGCCGCATAAACAATGAAATAGCCGCGGGAGCGAAGCGGAACATTTCCGTGGCTTTTTCATCGTGACCAGATGATTCGAAATCTTCTCTCTGAAATCGAAAACACAGATCTGAAAACTGGATTTTTGATAGACAAAATGGCGTCTCCATGCTAAAATTAACCTGTATCAGTGTATACTCTGGGGATGAGGTGTTACAATGACGATTTGTTATAACAAGCTGTGGAAGCTCCTGATCGATAAAAACATGAAAAAGAAGGATCTCCGCTTAGCCACTGGCATGTCCACCACCGCCCTTGCCAAGCTGGGCAAGAACCAGCATGTCAGCACAGAGATTCTGACGAAGATCTGCACTGTGCTGGATTGCGACTTCTGCGACATCATCGAATTGGTGAAGGAGGAGCAGCATGATTGACTTTTCCAAAATCGAGCAATATCGGGAGAACAACCGCATCGAGGCCAAGAAAGCCCTTGGCGGACTGCCCAGGAGCGTTTGGGAAACCTATTCCGCCTTTGCCAATACCCACGGTGGCATTATCCTACTGGGAGTGGAGGAATGGGCAGACAAATCCCTGCACACGGTGGATCTGCCCGATCCGGACAGACTCATCAAGGAGTTCTGGGACATCGCCAATAATCCCAACAAGACCAGCGTAAATGTGTTGTCATCCAAAGATGTATTCGTCCAAGAGGTCGACGGCAACCATATCGTGGTCATCAATGTCCCCCGTGCCGAGCGCTCCTATAAACCGGTGTATGTGGACGGCAACCCGCTCTGCACCTACCGACGTAACGGTGAGGGCGACTATCGCTGCACCAAGGAGGAGTATCAGGCTATGGTGCGTGATGCATCGGTAAAGACGCAGGATATGCTGGTTCTGAACGAGATGGACTTGACAGTGTTCAATCAGGAGAGTGTCCGCAGCTATCGCCAGAGGATGCGCCTCTCCCGCCCCGGTCATGTATGGGAGGCGCTGGAGGATGAAGATTTCCTTCTGAAGCTGGGCGCTGTGGGCATCGGCTCTGATGGGAAGAAGCATCCCACTTCTGCCGGACTTCTCATGTTCGGCAATGAATACGACATTGTGCGGGAATTCAATGCTTACTTTCTGGACTATCAGGAACAGTATGACGCTGATACCCGCTGGACTGACCGCATCATCTCCTCCTCCGGAGACTGGAGCGGCAATGTGTACGACTTCTATTTCCGCGTCTATAACAAGCTGATTCAGGACATTAAAGTACCGTTTAAAATGGATGGCGGCACCAGAGTGGATGATACCCCTGTGCATCAGGCTCTGCGTGAAGCACTGGCCAACTGTCTGGTGAATGCCGATTATTACGGCAGACAGGGGCTGGTCATCGTCAAAAAGCGTAATAGCATTACGATGTCCAACCCAGGCAGCTTCCGCATCGAAATTGATGCCGCAAAGAGCGGCGGTGTTTCTGATCCGCGGAACGGAACGATGCTGAAAATGTTCAACCTGATCGATATCGGTGAGCGTGCTGGTAGCGGCATTCCGAATATCTTCCGCGTCTGGCGCGAGCAAAATTGGACAACTCCGGAGATTACAGAGCAACTCGAGCCGGAGCGGACAATTTTATCGCTCGTTTTTGAAAAAGCAAGCGGTAAAAAGCAAGCGATAAAAGCAAGCAATCACACAATTTACAGCAGGCAAAAACAATCCGTCATCGAATACTTGACCCGCGAGATTCAAGCGGATTGTAAAACGATTGCGGATCTGTTGGAGATCAGTAGTCCTCGTGCCAGAGCAGTGCTTACAAAAATGGTGAAAGAAGAAATCATTATTACCGAAGGCGGCAACCGCAATAGAACATACAAATTGAAATCCTAAGTGTCCACTATAACGGACACCACTTATGGTAGACTTATATAGAGAAAATGCAGCAACCATAGCGTTGCTTTTCGGAGGATCCAGATGGGAAAAGAACTGTTTAAGAATATCCCCAGTAAAGTCGGGGATTTGGTCAAAGATGTACGCAATGGCCGCATCGGTCTGCCTGATCTTCAGCGTCCTTTTGTTTGGAGGGACAATAAAGTTCGTGAGTTGTTTGACTCTATGCTCAAGGGCTATCCCATTGGCTATATCATGCTGTGGGAGTCTCCAGTTGATTATGAGAGCAAAAAGAGCACGATTGGAGATAACTCAAAAACCTATGAAGAACCTAAGGAACTCGTCATTGACGGTCAGCAGCGCTTGACTGCCCTTGTTGCGGCTATGTTTGCGGTCAAGGTGAAGGACAAGAATTTCGCAGATCGTGAAATAAAAATCTCCTATAATCCGCTGACTCGCGAATTTGCCGTGTGGTCCCAGGCATACGAAAAAGACACCGAGTGGATCAGTCGCATCAGTGATGTGTTCCTGGCAAAAGAGGACAATTCCATCAGTTCTCTGCGGCGACATTTTATCAAGGAAGCCAACGAAGGCCGCAGTAAGAAAGAACTCCCCTTGCTGACAGACGAGGAAGAAGATAGAATCGAAGATAACATCAATGCGCTTCTGAATTTGTCTGATTATTCTCTGCCTACTCTGGAAATCAGTTACACGGCAGACGAAGAAGATGTCGCAGATATTTTCGTCAGAGTCAATTCTGGCGGACAGAGTCTGACGGAGAACAACTTCATTCAGACTCTTATCTCCGTTTACGAGAATGAAACCAGTAATAAGATCAATGCGTTTGCAGCAGCATCCAGAGTACCAGCCGCCAACACCTCTTACAACACACTTTTGGCAATTGAACCTTCTCATCTGATTCGCATGGCCGTTGGCGTTGGTTTCAAGCGTGCCCGGTTGAGATACGCCTACATGCTTTTGCGAGGTAAAAATCTTGAGACTGGAAAGTTCTCTGATGAAGTCCGGTATGAAAATCTCCAGATTTTCAAGGACGCTTTGGACAAGGTCATGAACCTTAACAACTGGCACAGTTTCATTAACATCGTGGCAGAGGCCGGATATATCAGCGACAAGCTGATTGCATCGTCCAACGCTATCGTTTTCAGTTATGTCCTTTACCTGATTGCCAAATACGACTACAAACTGGATGCGGCGCAGTTGAAGAAATGCACCAGCAAGTGGTTCTTTATGAGCACCATCACATATTTCTACACCGGCTCCACGGAGTCCGAAGTGGAAAAGCAATTTGCAGATCTGCGTGATGTTCATACGGCGGCAGAGTTCATTGCCTATATTGACCGTGTAATCGAAACACACTTCACAGACGATTATTTCAGTTTGACTCTACCTAACGAGCTGAACAGCGCTGCGGCTATTTCTCCGGCGTGGTATGGATATGTGGCAGCTCAGATCGTGCTGAATACTCCTATGTTGTTCAGCAACACCCCAGTATCCAAGTATTTCATCTTGGGTTCCAGCGGAACGAAGAATGCTATCGACAAGCATCACATTTTCCCGAAAAACTACCTGACTGGCATTGGTTTTACCAGCGACCGTGACCGGAACCAGATCGCAAACTTTACCTATCTCGACTACGCCACCAACATCGAGATTTCAGATAAGGCGCCCCAAGATTATGTCTCTCATTACCGCCAAAAGCTGGGCGAAGAAGGTTATCGCAAAACCTGCAAGGAACACGCTCTACCGAATAATTTTGAAAACATGGAATACATGGAGTTCCTAAATCAGCGCAGGATTTTGATGGCGAAGACTGTTCGTAAAGCGTACCAGAGGCTGTGTGAGTGATATTTACAAATAAAGCCTTTCGGGGTGGTTGTGTTGTGTACAGAAACCGCAGGAATTATAGCGATAGTTGGAAAAATGTTCAACTGATTGCTAATATAGACCTTGCAAATGACTGGCGCAGAGGAGAATAACTGATGGATTATAATATTTTGATAACCTTCTTGCAAGAGAAACAATACCTCACCGATTTGGAAAAGGACATTCTGGATACATGGAATGAATTGCAGAAGAATCCGTTTGACCGTTCTGCGGCGCAGAAACAGGTCATTCAGAACAACGCAAAGCACCCGGAGATTTTTGTTGCAATCGCAGCGCTGCCAGCAACGGAGACTCGTCCCTTTGAACAGGCAACAGATTCCGATATTCGTTATAATTTAGAGAAACAGCTTGCAGCACTTGCGGCAAAGGAAGGGTGGCAGAAATATGGCCAATAAACTGGAACTGACATGGTACGGCAAGGACGAACCGATTCGAGTGGAACCGCGTCTGCTGATTGAAAACACGGCACTGTCCAACACCGCCGCCGATTTGGAGACGCAGAATATGCTGATCCATGGGGATAATCTGCTGGCACTGAAAGCGCTGGAGAGCAAATTTGCCGGGCAGGTAAAGTGCATCTATATCGATCCGCCGTATAATGCCAATGCTGCAAATATATATGATGACAATATTGAACATAGTCTTTGGCTTAATTTGATCCGCCCTCGGCTACAAATCATGTGGAGCCTTTTGGATGATACGGGGTCGATATGGATAAGTATCGACGATAACGAACGTGACTATCTGAAGGTTTTGTGTGATGAATTATTTGGCCGTTCATGTTTCCTTGCCTCTATTGTATGGCAAAAGCGATATTCACGCGAAAACCGAGAGGCCATCGGAGATTCACATGAGTATATCCTTGTTTATGTAAAAGACAAGGATGCATTTAAAAAAACTCGGAATTACCTTCCGCTTACAGAAAAACAGCTTAAGGCATATAAAAATCCGGATAATGATCCTCGTGGCTCTTGGCAATCTGTTTCTCTACTTGCGCAAGGATACCGGCCTAATCAAATGTATGAGATTGTCGCACCAAACGGAAAAATACACACACCGCCACCGGGAAATTGCTGGAAAGTGATAGAATCAGAGTTTAAGAAAGCACTTGCGGACGGCAGAGTAACCTTTGGCAATGACGGAAATGGTGTGCCACGTAGGAAACAATTTTTATCAGAAGCAAAGGGAATTGTGCCGTGGACATGGTGGCCACAGGACGAAGTTGGGCACACCGGTGAGTCTAAAGACGAAGTAAATGCTTTATTTGGCAGTGATATTTCTTTTGACACGCCCAAGCCTGAACGACTGATTGAACGCATCATCCACATTGCAACCAACCCCGGCGACCTTGTTCTCGATTCTTTCCTCGGTTCCGGCACGACTGCTGCCGTAGCACAGAAAATGGGTCGGCGCTGGATTGGTGTGGAAATGGGCAACCACGCCTACACCCACTGCAAGGTGCGTGCGGACAAGGTGATTGCGGGTCAAGACCCCGGCGGCATCACAAAAGCGCAGAATTGGCAGGGCGGCGGGTATCGCTTCTATGAGGTCGCACCTACCCTTATCAACAAAGACGCCTTTGACGAATATGTCATCAACGAAGACTACGATGCCAATATGCTGGCGGCTGCCGTTGCCCTGCACGAGGGATTCCATTATCAGCCGGACGGAGAATTATTTTGGAAGCAGTCTGTGGGCAACGAAAACAGCTACCTATTTGTGACGACCCGTCACCTGAACAGCACCTACCTGGATTCCATCAAGGATACCATGGAGGACGGTGAATATCTCATTATCGCCTGCCGCTCCTTGACAGTGAGCTGGACAAGGCTTACGACAACATTGCCGTCAAGAAAATTCCGCAAATGTTGTTGGAACGCTGTGAGTTTGGCAAGACCGACTACAATCTGAACATCGTCCATCCGCCAGTGTATGATGACGAGGAGGAACAGGATGTTTAATGATTTTCCGCTTTATACCACGGACTATATCAGCGGTGTGATGTCCCTGCGGAAGCCGCAGACAAAATCTCTGAAAATTCTGGAAGAAATCACGAATGCAGTGCCCCTGCGCAAGGGCATGAATCTGAAAGCAGCACTGGGTGCAGTTCACGCCATGTATCCGATTTGCACGGATTTTGAGCGGGATTTCATGTCTTTGACTTTTGCTCTGGCCACCGGCGTGGGTAAAACCCGGCTGATGGGCGCTTTCATCGCCTATCTGTATACGCAGCACAACATCCGAAACTTTTTCGTGGTTGCGCCCAATACCACGATCTATGAGAAGCTCAAGAAGGATTTGAGTGATAACGGCAGTCCGAAGTATGTGTTCCGGGGGCTGGGCTGCTTTACCGTACAGCCGCAAATTATCACGGATGACGATTACCGGGAAAAGAACCTCTCGTTGTTTGAATCCGATGTACATATCTTCGTATATAACATCGATAAGTTCAACAAAGAGGGCGCAAACATGAAGAAGGTGAACGAGCTCATCGGTGACTCGTTCTATCAGGCACTCTCCGACCTGCCGGACTTGGTGCTGATTATGGATGAATCTCACCATTACCGGGCAGAGCGTGGTATGCAGGCACTCAACGAACTGCATCCGCTGCTGGGATTGGAGCTAACTGCGACTCCCCTTGTGACGAAGGGGAACAAGCAAGTTCCTTTCAAAAATGTTGTATAAGAATATCCGCTGTCCAAGGCCATCGAGGACGGCTATACCCGTACCCCATATGCCGTGACCCGCTTGGACATTGATTTCTATAACTTCGGTGATGAACAGCTGGATAAAATGATGTTGCTGGACGGCATCACCTGTCATGAGAGCACCAAACGGAAACTGGAGGTTTATGCTGTCAACCATGGAAAGCAGGTCGTGAAGCCGTTTATGTTGGTGGTCTGTAAAGATACCGACCATGCAACATGGGTGGAGCAGTTTGTAAAGTCGGACGAGTTTCGTGGCGGCGCATACCGCAACAAAACCATCGTTGTTCATTCCAAGCAGAAAGGTGCAGAAACCGAAGCCAACACCCGGCTGCTTCTGGATGTGGAGAATCCCGAAAACCCGGTAGAAATCGTAATCCACGTCAATATGCTCAAGGAAGGTTGGGATGTCAACAACCTCTATACCATTGTGCCGCTTCGCACGGCAGCATCCAAGATTCTTCGAGAGCAGATGGTTGGTCGCGGCTTGCGCCTACCCTATGGAGAGCGCACCGGTGATCGGGATGTGGATGCCGTCATGCTGACTGCCCATGATAAATTCAATGATATTCTGGCGGAGGCACAGAAGGGTGATTCTATTTTTAAGGCTGGGAATGTCATTAAAGCAGAAGAAATCAAGCCCGAAGAAGTGGTCTATACTCAGCTGACAATAGAAACTAATCCGGATGCCGAGCTGGAAAAAGCGTATGCTCATACTCAAATTGAAAAGACGGATACCACAGATGCACTGATCAAGAAGGCAGCTGACTTGATCAAAGCAGAGGTTGAGCAGCACATTCAGCATACCCCGGCGCATACGGTCACTCCGACGCAGGCACAGCAAATCGTAGAAACGGTCAAGCAGCAGGTATCCGAGGACAAAGACCTTGGTCAAACGTTCAAAGAGAACGAAATGCCGATTGCCGCATGGATGCTTCAGCAGACCGAGGAAACGCACCGGGCTGCTGTGAATAAATTCATCCCGATTCCACGCATTAAGGTTACGGATGCCGGGGTCGAGGAATATGTGTTTGTGGACTTTGATTCGGATATGGCGGAGTTCACCCATGTGCCGATTAGGAATGAGCTGCTTGTGCAGAATCTGGAGGATATGCAGGACAGGCAGCGCATCAAGGGCAACGCTATTGATTTTGAAGGATACAATCCTAAAAAAGTCATTCTGGAACAGCTGCGTGCAAAACCGGAAATCGATTACGAAAAGTGTTCCAAACTGCTGTTCAAGCTGATTACTCAGGTCTGCGACCATTACGAAACCCGATATGGCACAAACGGAATGCAAAACATCATTATGATGTACAAGCGGGATATTGGCAATAAAATCTACAAGCAGATGCTCCAGCATTTTTACTGTGAAAACGGATTTTTACAGGAAGAAGTGGTCGGGACAAGAAAGTATAATCTGCAGCAATCCTATCGTTACTCTGAACGTGTGAACCTTTTCTCTGATGAGTATACGGAAAATATCCAGTCTGTGCTGTTTGAGGGGATAAAACGAGGCGTGTTCAGCACCGCTAAATTTGACAGCCGCCCGGAGCTGTTGTTGGCACGAATCCTGGAAACAGAATCGGCTGATGTACAGAATTGGCTTCGTCCTGCGCCGCAGGAGTTCAATATCACCTATAACCACGGTCATAACTATGAGCCGGACTTTGTGGTGGAAACCGAGGACACTATTTATCTCGTAGAGGTCAAGGGTGAGGACAAGCTGAATGACCCGGATGTGATTGCTAAGAAAAAGCGCGGTATCCAATACTGCGAGGTTGCCTCTCGCTGGGGCAAGGCAAACGGCTATAAGAAGTGGCGGTATCTGTTTATCCCGTCCAAGCAGGTAATGCCAAACTCGTCGTTTATGCAGTTGGCAAAAAGGTTTGGAGAATACTAAATTAACAAATAGTCTCTGCAAATACAATTTAGCTAAATGTGTAATGTACAAAATCTGTTCTTCATGGAAACGCTAAGTTTTTCGTGAATCTAATGACACTCGATATAGTCAATATTGTTGCATTAAATTTAGCGTCAAAGCTTTGAATACTAATACGGTTGCGAATAATAATTTAGGTGCTTGTAGCTTTGATGTTTCAACAGAAATATCATCAAATAAAAGAATTGGAGGAATAGAAAATGGCAGAGACCTTTAAACTTCCGTGCTCATCGTATGAGGAGCTGATTAAACTGTTCCAAGCGTATGCGAATACGAAAGAAGGAACCGCACTATCATTGGACGAGATAACCCAAGCCACTGGAGTACCTCGTACTATTGTAAGCAAGAACAATGGTTTTATGGTACAAGTGGGTTTGATCACGGAGGGCAATAAAAAAGCAGCAACCGAAACGGGACGCGCTTTAGGACGAGCATATACCTCAAAAATTACAGATGAAGTTGACCGGATTTGGAAAGAGATTATTGCTGAAGTTGATTTTTTAAACCGGATGTTGTCTGCTGTCCGAATTCGTAATGGCATGGATCGTTCGAGTTTCATTAATCACATTATTTATTCTTCAGGACTCAAAGATGCTAAGGAATCTCGCGCAGGAGCTGGAGCACTGATTGAAATTTTTAAGAGTGTTGGGGTATTGTCAGAGGTTGACGGCAAGCTATCTGTCCTGGATGAACCAAGCTCTGCCCGAGTATCTGTTGCATCAAATACCATATCTGCTGAGCAAACGCATTCAGAACCAGTTGCCCAACAAGCGCTTCCCGTTGCAACAATTTCGGCAAAGAACTCTATTGTCATCAACATCAATATCAACTGTACACCAGCAGATATTGATGGACTCGGCGAAAAAATTAGTCAACTGCTTTACGAGTTGTCTGAATGATTAAGCTATTCATAACAGAGAAAGTAGGTGCAGTATGAGTTATAACATAGTGCTTACTACTGCTGAGGATATTGTTGCAGTTGTTGATGCTGTCATCGCAAAAGGCTCTGAAGCGGCAAAGGATTTCATCGCAGAGTTCACGGGAATAGCAACTGACGATCAGGTTCTTAAAGCACTTCAGATGGCATGTGAACTTCAGTTAATTGTGTTTGATAGTTCACGAGGCTGTTATGGGTCTCCATCATTTTTGGCCCGGAAGCTTGTATCTGCATCATCAGACGAGCAGAAGGCTGTGTTTATGCGCTTGATTTTGGAGCAATATGCTCCATATAATACATTCAAGACACGATACGGTTTTACAAAATCCATTGAGCTTGCTTGTCGCCAAACGAAAACCCTACATATGATGACCTCCAACGAGAGAGACGTGAAAAATACGCTTATAAGCATTGCTACCTACGCAAAGGCGCTTAAAAGCGAAGGCGCAAACTTATATAGCTTTGTTGAGGATGTGGATGCTGTAGGTATTATTGAAGCTGCGCTTCGCTCAGCAAACATTACCGAAAACTCGTTGCGTACGTATTGGGGGGAAAATCTGTATACTTTTGTTAATACATCCAATGTGTTTGCCCCTTTGGTTGAGGCATTGCAGAAAACTCATTCTGGGACAATGGATGTTCGTTCTATCGTTGTTTGTGCGGCAAATGCATTTGAATCTTTTTTAGCTGATTTTGCAATAAGAAAAGGAGTCTCTTTAAGCGGTAGAAATGGGATACTGCAAAAGCGAGATGCATTATCTGCACACATTTCGAAAAAACATCGAGGGATGATTGAATTCGTTGGACAAGTCCGCAATGCGGCAGACCACGGTGCAGATCCCGACGAAAACAACCAAGTTTGGACAATCTCTAATGAAACTGCAAGAATATATCCCTGCATTATAGCAGCGCTAATTAAAGCGATTTTTTCACGAGATGCTACAGGGAGCATTGAAGTATAAATAGGATTTTCTCATATGCTGTGTGGGGGGAGAACCTTTTTATCAGACTGACCTTTATGACCATAATGCAAATTGTCACCACATACTAAGAGGGAGTGAAACACCGAAAATGTTTTACTCCCTCTTTTGTAATTATTCTTTCCTCTGCGCCCCATTCAAGCTGGCCCAGTGCTGGCGCAGCAGACTTTCTGCTTCTCTGCGAAAGGAATCTTGGAACATGACAGCCACAACCAATGCGCTAAGCACTGCAGCCACAGGCTCCAGCCAGGGATATGCGGTCCAAAGCTGTTCTCCCCAGCAAGCAAGCGGAACACCAACAAGCAGCATAAACAGCAAAATAATGATGGCAACGTCGGGCCTGCCGTAGCCTTCATGTCTTTTGATTTTGGCCCGTATCTGTCGAAGCGCACGGGCGCGGATATCCCGGATGTTTCTGGACGAGCACTGTTTGTCCTGTGCGACGGATTCGGTGGACTCTCCGTTGATGACGGTGCGAAACAGGATCTCCCGCTGCAACTCGGTCAGCTCACGCAGTCCCTCGTCAATTTCTTTGCGCACATACATGAGCGGGTCTTCATCAGATCCCTCAGGCAGATACTTCGCCCGGTCAAACCAGCGCATATCGTCATAGATCGCGTTGCGCACTTCCTCCGGCAGGAACGCTTCCGGATTGTAAGAGATGGGCTGTTTGATATCCACATCTTCCAGAGTATCCGGCGCAACTTGCTTGTGAAAGTTGGCCTCGCTGTAGTAGAGCATGTGCTCCAGCTCCTTCCACTCCTCCGGATGCTCCTTCACCCACTGGTCTGCGGCAGCGGCAGCTTCCGGGTCCATGGAGCGTATCCAGCGCCAATCCGCCTGAAGCTCTTTATAAGACTGGGTATCCTTGAAGGACATGAGCTCACCGCCCTTTCTGCGTTCACAAAAAGTTTACAATTATCGACCTTCCGATTTTTCAATTTTTCTCTAAGTAATAGTAGAAGGACAATTTCACCCGGGTGGAGTTTCCTTCGGTTCGGTACGGCACGGCCTCCGCGCTGACGAACCCACAAGGCCTTTGACAGAGCACCCTATGAGAGCATGAGCGCTCTTCGCCATACGGCAACTCGCTCGGAAGGTCATTCCATCTCTGACCGTGCTCCCGGGAGCACGGTCTTTTGCTATGTGCCGTTTCCAACGGCACGGCTATATAAATCATTCTAACACGGAGGAGGCGAAAAAGATAGCTCACAGATGAAAGTAAAAGACTCAGCTGCACAGCAGAGGAGGGATGCACACCAGTACGACCGCAAAACAAAAACCGCCGTGACTGCGGCAACAGTCCGGCGGCTCGGCGCACACACAGGCACGCACAAATCAACTAACCAAAGTATAGCAAACGGGCAGCGGAAAAGCAATGAAAATTTTCCGCACGCTCCCTGTGTGAACGCCACAGAAGTCTACGACAACACAGGAGGTATGAATTGAGTTACAAGAAATGGCCCAAGCGCAGCGCAGAGAAAAACTATTTTATGGTGCCCAACGAGATATTCAGCATCGGTCTGGATTACCGGGAGATATCCCTCTACGCCTATCTGCTCCGGTGTGAGAACCGTGAAACCTACCAGTGCTATCCCAGCTATAAGACTATCGGCAAGGCGATCGGCATGAGTGAAAACACGGTGGCGAAGTATGTGCGGCAGCTGGAGGAGAAAGGTCTCATCTACACCGAGCCGACACTCGTGCAGAGCAAAGATGGAAAACCGCTGAACGGAAATCTGCTCTACACCATTCGTCCTATCCCGGGTGTACTCGAAGCGTTCTATGAGCGGCAGTTCCGGCAGGCAGAGGAGGCTGCCGCCCGCTATCGTGCGGCGCAGCTCCTCGAAAAGTCCAACGCCCAGGGCCGCCAGAACGCCTTGTGTGCGCCTTTCCGGGAGGAAGCGAGTCCCAGTCCCAGCCAGAGGATTGAAGCCGGGTGTGAGCCATTTTCGGCAGACTTTTGCAGGACGAAAGAAAAAGCAGGATAAAGGCATGGCGTCGCAAGTGCCGTCGCAGCCGCCACTTCTGCCCGCAGTGCGGGCAGTTTCGGGAGCTTGAAGCTGGCGTCTTTGAGAGGCGAAAAAAGCGGCAATGGCGTCAGCTTTCCCGAAAAGCCCCGTGTTGCAGGGCTTTTCAAGGATGTCTTACAGCAAAAAGGAGGAATTGAATGAGTAAAGAGACCAGAGATCGTATTGCATTCCGGATGCAGCCGGAAACCAGAAGAAGGATCGAACAGTGGTACGCCGCCGACAACTGCCAGAGCAAAAATGAGTTCATCGAGAAAGCCGTGAACTTCTATGTGGACTATCTGGGAATGCAGGACAACACAACGCTCTTGCCATGGCGATCATGTCTGCCATCGACGGCAGGCTGAGCAGACTGGAGGACTAGATCGCCCGCAGAGATTTTACCAGATGCGTGGAGCAGGACATGACCAACGGTATCGTCGCGGAAGCGTTCGAGATGGACAGGGAGGACTTGAAGCGTAGGCGCGCGCAGAGTGTCCGGAATGTGAAAGCCACAAACGGTATCATCTCTCTGGAGAAGTATGCGCGCTCCCGCCAGGAGCCGGACTGGGATGATGAATGGCAAGACTGATCCTCAAGAGTCCCTATATCAAAAGCACCGGCGGGGCCTCCGGATACCTGCGCTACATCGCGACCCGGGAGCGGGTGGAGCTCATCCCGGATGACCGTCCGCCCACCCGAAAGCAGGAGCAGCTCATCGTAAAGCTGGTGAAAGACTTCCCGGACAGCAAGACGCTCTATGAGTACGAGGACTACCTGACGAAGCCCACGAAAGTCAACGCCTCTGCGTTCATCACACTGGCTCTCGAGTCCAACTGGGATGCCATCCATGAGTCAGACCAGTATATGAAGTACATTGCCACCCGGCCTCGTGCTGAGCGCATTGGTACCCACGGCCTGTTCGGAGATGACGACGCTGTTTCGCTGGAGAAAGCCATGGCGGAGCTGGAGCGCTACACCGGAAACGTGTGGACGCACATCATCTCCCTCAAGCGTGAGGATGCTGCCCGGCTCGGCTTCGACAACGCCGCGGCGTGGCGAAATCTCATTCGAGCCCACCGCAACGACATCGCGGCGGCAATGAAGATCCCGCCCGGTGACTTCCGTTGGTACGCGGCCTTCCACGACGAGGGCGAGCACCCGCACATCCACATGATGGCCTGGTCCGCAAAGCCGGGACAGGCCTACCTCTCCAAGGAAGGTATCCGTCAGATCAAGTCCAAGCTGACCAATGATATCTTCCGCAACGAAATGCTGCACCTCTACGAACAGAAGTCTGAGTCCAGAGACGAGCTGGTACGGGAAGCGCGGCGGGCATTGCTGGAGCTGGTGCAGACCATGCGGGATAGTATGTGCGACCACCCGGATGCCGAGCGGCTCGTGCTGGAGCTGGCGGCGCAGCTTGAAACGGTCAAGGGCAAGAAGTCCTACGGCTACCTCCCAAAGCGGCTGAAGAAATTGGTGGATGAAATTGTTGATGAGATGGAGCGGCTCCCCGGCGTGAGCAAGTGCTATGACCAGTGGCTGATGCTCCAGGGCAAGGTGGACAGCTACTATCACGACAAGCCCCAAGAACGCATCCCGCTCTTACAGCAAAAAGAGTTCCGGCAGATCAAGAACGCGGTCATTCAGGAAGCGGAGCGCCTGCGGTTGGGTGAGATTACTTTCGAGGAGAAGGGCCTCAATCAGCAGGACGAACCGGAGGAATACCGAAACGCCTCCTACGCCTACTGGACGCTGCGGGATATCATCCGGGACGAGAGCCTGACCATGGAGGAACGGAGCGACGCTGTCTCTGAAATGGACAAACTGGCAGAGAACGGCGATATGTATGCCCAGTACTTGATGGGAAAGCTCTGGCAGGACGGACCGTTGCTAATCCCGGACTCGGTGGAAGCACGGTACTGGTTCGAGCAGGCGGCGGATCAGGGACATCTGGTGGCGCAGTACTCTCTGGCCAAGCTGTACCTCTCCGATGATGTGGAGGTACGGGATATACGTCTGGGAATGAATTGGCTGTACACCGCCGCAGTCAACGGCAGCAGCTACGCCATGTATCGGCTGGCCAAAGAGTGTCTCAAAGGCGAAGTTATCGAAAAGGATACTGAGCACGCCATAGAGTGGTTCGCCGAGTCGGCAGAACGGGGAAACCAGTACGCCCAGTACATGCTGGGCAAGCTGTACCTCACCGTAAAGGAAGTTCCCTACGATGAGGAGCAGGCCGTCTACTGGCTGACCCGGTCCGCCGAACAGGACAACCAGTATGCCCAGTACCTCTTGGATCATCTGGAGGAAAACCGTCCGCCCTCCGCGATGCTGGCGGTGACCCGGCTGCTCCACCACATGAGCCGGGTGTTCCGGGACAACTCCGTACCCAAGTCCCGACCCGGCGGTATCCAGATCGACCGGAAGCGGCTGAAGAAGCTTCAAGAAAAGCGCATGGCCTTGGGTCATAAACCGGACGACCATGAGGAGCAGTGGCCCAATCTGACCATGTAAGTAGCTCAGAAACTGCGCCGCAAAACAAAGAAAAAACCCTTCCGCCCGGAAGGTAGAAAGGAACTGAATGAGAAAATCCAAATACAATTCTTTTGACGAACTCCCGCTGATGCTGACCGTGGAGGATGTGTCCCATGTGCTGGGCATCGGTCTGGCCCACGCTTACGAGGTGGCCCACCGCAGGGATTTCCCCACCATCACCCTGGGCAGCCGCATCATCGTTCCCCGTGACAAATTCATGGAATGGATCGACGAACAGGCCGCGAAAAAATCTGAAATATTGTGATAGCTATTTCGGAAATTCTGTGGTATGTGTTTGTGTTAAAAAGGAGGGATCATAAATGACCAAGAAACGAGCCAACGGCGAGGGCAGTATCCGCAAAAAGCCCAGCGGCCTTTGGGAGGGCAGATATACCCAGGGCATCGACCCGGTCACCGGCCGAGCCATCCAGAAAAGCGTGTCCGCCAAGACTCAGGCGGAGTGCAAAGAAAAGCTGGCGAAAGCCATTCGGGAGAATCGCGGCGTGCCACTCAATCACACGGGCGACTACACCGCAGCGGAGTGGTGCAGACTGTGGTTTGAGACTTACAGCAAGCCAAACATCCGCTACAACACCGCCAAGGGCTATGAGGGGATCATTGAACACCACATCATTCCGGCCATCGGCGCGATCAAGCTCAAGCAGCTCTCGTCCATCCACATCCAAAGAATGTATAACGACCTGAAAGAAAACGGCAGGATGCAGCGTGGGTCGAAGCAGAACGACAAAGCCTTGTCCAACACCTTCGTGCGGCGTGTCCATGCGGTACTGCAGGCGGCGCTGAAGCAGGCGGTGAAAGAGCGGCTCATCCCGTACAATCCCTGCGAGAACTGCCGCATCCCGCCCAAGGACAAGAAAGAGATGACCATCCTCCCGCCGGAGAAAATCGGCAGATATCTTCAGGAAGCGGAGAAGTACGGTGTCCTGCCCATGTTCTATCTGGAGTTGTCCAGCGGCCTGCGCCGAGGAGAACTGCTGGCGCTCCAGTGGGAGGACTTGAATGTAAAAGAGCGCATCCTGACAGTGAACAAGCAGGTCACCCGCATGGAGGGCGAGCTGGATGTAACAGAGCCGAAAACGAAAAACTCTGTCCGCAAGGTGGCGCTGTCGCAGCAGGCGGTGGACCTGCTGGTGCAGGAGCATGAACAGCACCCTGACAACCCTATCCTGTTCCCGTCGCCCCGGACAGGCGGCTACTGGAGTCCGGACGCCGTGTCGAGGATCAACCGGAAGCTGCTGAAAAACGCAGGCATCGAGGAGCATGTACGTTTCCACGACCTCAGACACACATTCGCGACCATGGCGATCTCCAGCGGCGTGGATGTAAAGACCCTGTCCAGTATGCTGGGCCACTACAGCGCCGGGTTCACGCTGGACACCTACACGCATATCACCAACGATATGCAGAGAGGTGCGGCTGAGAAGATCGGCGGCTTCATGGAATCGGCAACGGCAACGACCACGCCGGAACCTCCCGACCCGCCGGAGGAGAGCCGGTGCAAGGTGATTCCGTTCGAAAAAGTGGGGTAAGAACGAAAGTTGCCCAAGGGACAAATGCGTCCCTTGGGCGTCCATTTTCTGTTGTAAGGAAAACTCCCTCATTTTTTGTGCGAAGGCAAATAGTATACTTTCCCATCCTTCGAAATCAACTGCACATCTTCAACATAGAGGTCTGAGCTATCATGGTGCAGTTCATTGTGTCCGCCAACCTGCGAATCGATCATACCAGCAGTTCGTTCAGATATGGAGCAGAAATTCCACGCATCATTTATCAGTCCGGGGATGAAATGAATAGCTTTATCCCAACCACCCCTCTTCCGGTGTATTTCTGCAGTATCGACACTAAGACGTTTCGTGGTTCCTTGATGCCAATGCGTTAGGCGAGTTTGTGTTTCCTCGACTTGCTGAGTATAGGTCGGTAGCAATGCGGTACACTGCTCTCTGGACACTGCACCGAGATGCAGGGTGAATCTCAGGTCAGAAATCTTATAGAGCATTTTCAGTAAGGTGTTCTGATAAATGTACCAGTTCTGAGCTTCTTGCAATTCCTTTTCATAGGCTTCAAAATCGAGGTCAGTTTTCTTTGCGAAGCCTGCCAAGGTGAGATTGGCTTGCCCTAAAAGCTTAGTGCATTCTTCTTCCAGACTATCCAACTGTGCGATTTTAGAAAGCCTCAATTCATCGTTTTCAAGAATCTCCCCCTGAAACTCAGCGATTGTCTTAACATGGTTGACCAGAGAGAAAACCCGGCTCCGCTACTCATTGTCTTGGAAATCCGAAATTTTTGAGATGCCGTCACTGATCTGTCCTAACTCTGCGTTGATTTGTGTCATGTAATATTGACCAACAACCATTGATGCGACACCCATTGCGGCTGCAGCTGTGTTGGCAACAACAGCGCTACCTTTCTGCGCTTCAACTGCAACTAAATTTGCGTGCCCTTGGATACCATCTGCACCACGATAGAAACCTCGAACAGCACCTTCCATTCCTCTGGAATTCGTTAGTTTTGCTCCGGCAGGAATAATAGCACGATACAAAACCTCTCCTTGGGCTTCTACAGCTTGGCCAGCGTTATTCACGGCGTTGCCGGCTTGTGCCAAATTGGGAATAAGGTTGTTGACTCGAGCCAAAACCTTGCTGTCTGTGATCTCAACCAAACTGCCTTCTTCGCTGATAGCTTCGGCAGGTAGCATTTCTACTTGAATGACCAAATCATGTGCAGACTCACCTTGCGGCGCAGACAGGGATAGTTCTTCGTCTTCTTTGGGTGACACAGAGACTGTTGGTGTCACTGTGGCTTTCGACTTGGGTTTGAAAAATATACGCGCACCAATAGCAACGATTGCTATGAGGCAAATGCCAATTACTATGTACTCCATATATGGTTGTACCTCCTTTTCTACTCTATAAAAGAGGTTGTAAATTTCGCGAGATTACATCGGCAAGGATTATGCCTACGCATGAAATTCCTATCATAATTTATTATAGTGAAGATTACGCTCAATTTCAATCGCCGTATCGTCTGATATGCGAATTCTTGGGGGTTCGTTTGCTGTTAGGGATTGGTTAGGGATTTAGCGGCCTTCGGCATTCCTCCATACCAAGGGTGCAACGGCCATTTTACCTCTCTGACCACAGTTGAAATGTGGCCAAATGCAGTCTGAAAGTCGAACTTTTAACGCAGAAAAACCGCCTAAAAAGGCGGTTTTTCAAAGAAAGGTGGTCGGAGTGCAGGGACTCGAACCCTGGGCCTCCTGCTCCCAAACTTATTGAGAACACTTTTTCTGCTCATTTATAGCAGTTTTTTGTGCTTTTTAATTTGTTTTACTTACTCTTTGACGCTCTTATCTCCGCTGTTTCCGGGTGTTCCAGAGCCGTCTGTGGTAATCTATGTGGTCAAAAACGCTTCCCGCCCGGTTTCCGGTGAAGATTCACCGGTGCCGGACGGGAAGCGTTTCTCATTGCTGTTGGCTGCATTGTAACTCTGAGCAGGGTGTTATGCAAGTGGTTTCTGCGGGGTGGCGGCTCAGAAGCTGCGGCGCTATAGACAAAGAAGAGTGAGTTTACAGCATGAAAATAATCGCAGGCTCTTTTCCATCAACTGAGTATAAATCCCTTAATACAGGCATAATAGTAAGGGATTTATGGCACAGCCCATTGACTATTCCCTTATTTTATATTATCATTTAAGGGAAAACGAATGGAGGTGAGGGAGTGAGAACCTTCAATTACTCTGCAATCAAGGAGCAGAAGTGGGACTCGGATGTTCTTGGCCTGATTGCGGCCATATACAAGGAAGTCGGCAAGCAGGAACTGTATTTGAAGCAGCGCCCGGAGGAACTCGAAAAGCTCGTGGAGATCGCCAAAATACAGAGTACTGAGGCATCGAATGCCATTGAGGGCATCGTTACCACGAGTACCCGAATCCGGCAGCTCGTCGAGGAGAAAACTATGCCGAGGAACCGTGACGAGCAGGAAATTGCCGGATATCGCGATGTGCTGAGTATCATTCACGAGAGCTTTGATGCGATTCCAATTACGCAGAACTACATCCTGCAGCTTCACAAAATTCTGTACAGCCACATGAATAACCCGCTTGCGGGGCGCACAAAAAGTGTGCAGAATTATATCACCGCTACCTACCCGGACGGTCATGTGGAAACGCTGTTCACGCCGCTTGCCCCTTACGAAACGCCGGAAGCGCTGGACAGAATCTGCGAGGAATACAACCGAGTAATCGGGAATATGGAACTGGAGCCGTTGATTGCAATTCCGGTTTTCATCCATGATTTTCTGTGCATCCACCCCTTCAATGACGGCAACGGACGAATGAGCCGATTGCTCACAACGCTGCTTCTGTACCGAAACGGCTTTTATGTCGGCAAGTATATCTCCCTTGAAGCCAAAATCGCCAAAAATGAAGATCTGTACTACGATGCGCTTGCACAGGCGCAAACCGGCTGGCACGAAGGCACGGAAGATGTAGTGCCATTCATCAAGTACCTGCTCGGGACGATCCTTGCGGCCTATAAGGACTTTGAGGATCGTGCGGCGCTGGTAGAAACCAAGCTGCCCGCACTGGAAATGGTGTGCAGAGCAAGCAAGAATAGAATTGGACGATTCAATAAGCAGGACATCCGGGAGTTCTGTCCAACGCTCAGCGACAGTTCCATAGAGGGGGCCTTGCGCAAGCTGGTCGCAGCCGGTGAGTTGAAAAAAGAAGGAAAAGGTAAAAACACCTGCTATTTCAGACTGAATTAAATTTCCGTCAAATTAGAGGGCCGCACCTGTTCATACGAGCAGGTGCGGCCCTTTTGTCCCTTTTGAGGAAGTCACTGTGCCATTCAAAGTTTGCGACACAATGGATAAGAGAATAGGGTACTGTTAATCAAATAGAAGATATCTCTATTTGACTGTAGTCGTGATATATTCCCTTACTTCATTCCACATGGTTCTTGTCTCTCATTATCCAATTTCTGAACATTCCATTGGATCTTTCAGCAGTGCAAGAATGTTATTGATCCGCTGGTCACCATATTCATCATCAGGGGTTCCAGGGCGCACAACCAGCATCTCATACATATACTCGATGCCACCTCTGGCATAGCTGTTAAAGAGCTCCATACCTGCGTCATGCTCTTCCTTGGTCTCAGGGATCCGAAATGCGCTACGAATGCGTTCCTCTTCGTTGAGACCACGGCTTTCATCAAGCATTAACACCAGCTTCATAATTGGCGCTAATGTTTGATATGTATCGGTCAGCTGCATCATCTGGACTGTACGCCGCTTGTCATCTCCTGCTCGATCGTCGGGCAGACGACGCTTAATTCGGAGACCAATAACAGCCGCAATTGCATAAAGATCGACTAAGCGTTTTACCATGGATTCCTGGACTTTGTTTTGAACCCACATCTTATCGACATATTCCTTAAAACGGCCATTGATAAAGACTTCGCTGGTCTTAAAATACTCAAAGGTATGGGGCGGTTCTTTTTTTGCTGCCATTATTCGGACCCTCCTCTCTCGATAGTAGAGCTATTAGCTTTCTCTTCCTTATTCACACGATAGCAATATTCAGGCAAGACAAATTCTTCAAGACCAGAAGAGGCCCAGTCTTTATCCAGCATAAAAATGATAACCTGCTCCGCAAATTCCGGAAGTTTTTTCGCAACCAAACTGGTGTTTTCATTGCTCAGAGTGGAGAACGGGCCATCCAAAACCAGAGGCAGGTTGATGATGCCACTGTCCATCTCACCTTCGTCGGCTTCCTCCGCAACCTTACGCCGTGCTAACTCAAGCACAGAGACGATGTAAACAAAGTTGATAGCGGTCGCCTCACCGTTCGAAAGGTTCTGTTCCTCATAGTCCATGGAGCCACCTACGCTGTGGTAATACACATGGATACGGTAGTCATCTTCCAGTTTGGCATATTTTTCACCGTCGTTGAACATTTTATCGAAGTTCTCAGCAATGATTTCATTCAACTGCTCAAACACGCCACTCTGTTTCTTTTTTAGTTGACGATCGGCCATAGCGTAGACTGCCTCTGCATAAGCAATGGCTCGGTTGACAGACTCGTTTGCCTCATTTTGACGGGATAGAACATCAAGCTGCTGATTCTTACTATCACGGCTTTCTTTTGCATATTCAAGATGAGCTATATACTCATTTCGCTTTTGCTCATGGTCGCGGCACAATTTAACCCATATGTTATAGTTTCTCCGGAGAGCAGCGATATTGGCCTTCCGATCCATCTTCTTTTCCAAAGCATCCTTCTCATCGGCCTTTTCATAGATTCGATCTTGAATAGAGTCGAAATCTTCTGCCTTATCCTCAACATCGGAAATCAATGACTGCGCATTATATTTCCAATCGCAGAGCAAATCGCGAAACTTTCCTGCAGCGCCGCCAATCATTTCGGGAGGAATGACCTTGCGAAGTTGCATGAGGTTTTTATACGCCTCAGAATCTTCGCTCAAATCCCTGCCACAGAGACATTTTCCGAGATGAATCAGATAATCAACAGTATCAACAGTAACACCAGGAATATCTTTTCCCTCAAGATCAACCTTAGAAAGAAGT
This sequence comes from Neopoerus faecalis, assembly GCF_029218125.1. Classification (NCBI taxonomy): domain Bacteria; kingdom Bacillati; phylum Bacillota; class Clostridia; order Eubacteriales; family Oscillospiraceae; genus Neopoerus; species Neopoerus faecalis. The sequence goes on from NZ_JARFXX010000002.1 coordinate 35,337, forward strand.
GCATCCACCTGAGGTAACATTTCGCCGGCGAAGAATCGAGCAGAACTACTAAACAATTTAACAACATCGGCATAGTAATTCTCGCGATCTTCTTCCATATTGGAAATGTCTTTTTCCAATATGGAAAACTTTTTTTGATCTTCTTCAACTTGGCGATTATCGTTCAAATCTTTAGCCAGTTTGTCGCGCTCACGCTGAGAAGTTTCAAGAGCGTCCTCTTCATCCTTGATTTGGCGCTCATATTGGTCAATGGAATCATCTAACGCCTTGATTTCTGCCTGCAGACGGTCATACTCGTCGCCGGAACCCTTAATGCGTTCGCGGAGAGTCTTTAGTACAGTTTTTCCTTGACCATCTTTGATATGCTTCATCATTTCAATGAGGCCAGTAACACCGAGAATGGTATTGATGGACCCCTTCACTTCACTCTTAGCGGCCTTTGCATCGCCCCAACGCTCACCGTCGAAGAAGAAGTAACTGGACAAGCTACGGGGAAGCATATTTTCAATTGTCTCTTGGACGCACCCCTGCTTATACTTCTTTTCATCGGCACCGGCGTTTGCACCATTGTTATTGATAACTTTACCAGGAATACCATCCTGAATAATAATCATGGTCAGCTTGGACTCGCCGTCCTGGGCAATCGCTAAATTGCGGTCTCCAGAAGGCTTCAGTTTGAAATATGCAGTTCTGGTAAATTTCCACTGGGTATTCCCATCGCGGATCACAATTTCAACAGAAACAGTTTGCCGACTTTCTGGGGACATTGTTGCAATAATTTCATTGTTCAGAAGGACGATATCCTTCTTTTTTGTGTAGTTGGTAGTATTGAGTTCCTCAAATAGCCCCCAACGAAACGCCTGCGCAAGGGTTGTTTTTCCAAAAGCATTATCGCCCAAAACGACAGTTACATTTTTGGTGTTATTACAAGAAAAACGAATCTCGGTTTCGCCCTTGTAGCGCATAAAATTATGTAGTTTAATACTTTCAAATTTCATTCGACATCTGCCTCCTTTGAATCCGAAGCAGCATTATCGGCCTGTTTGACGATATAGTTCGTAATTCTCTTCACCATGTCTTTACTGTCATACTGTAGAGTGCGAACATTCTTCAATTCAAAATTTCTGATTGCCATAAACATAGTCATAACACGAGCGTTATTGATTTTAGAATCATTCGTCACCATAGTAATCCTCCGCCTTCTTTGTTTCTTCCTCTATGTCAATATAAACTCCATAAGAATCCATAATGTGAGTCATTAACTCTTCTGCTTTTTCACGGTTCGACGCAAGTTTTCCAAACTCATTGATTCGTGCAAGCTCACCCAGAATAATGCTCTTGTCCTCATTATAGTTTGTAGGAAGGACGTCATCTAAATCACGGGGCAATGTTACAAAATCATAAATGACAGCCTTATTTTTGCCTTCGCTCCGGCGCAAAAGCCTGCCTCTGCGCTGGATAAACTCTTTTGGATTTCGGGAACTTGAAAGAATGAACGCTGTCTGGATGCCGGGGATATTGACACCCTCGTCCAAGCATTTGATTGCTGTGATGACTTGATATAAGCCATCTTGGAAATATTCCTTGATATTCTGCCGTTCCTTTAAATCCTCTTCGGCAGTAAAGCGTTGGACAGACATACCGTATTCAGATCTTAATTTTTGGGTAACAAGATCAATTTGGCGAGATTCTTCACCGGAGTCTTCATCTTCCGCCATCGTAGCGCCGCAATATACAAGGATGTTCTTTTTATCTCGGTAGTCACCCATCAGTTCCATTAGGAGCGCAACTTTACCCCTGGCACCTGCCAACAATCTTGTTCGCTGGTAAACGATGAATTTTCCAGCCTCAGAAACCCGCAGCTTACCGTTCTTCTGAATTAAATACTTCTTGAGCTCTCTGGTCAGTTGCTGATAAGTGTTGAGTTCATCATTCTGGAGATAAACAGGGATAGGGAAGTAGTCATATGGGACAAGGGCTTTGTCCCGAATTGCGTCTTCCAGACCATAGTTGATCACCTCATCCCCGAAGAAGCGGAATAGCCGCGCTGTACCAGCCCTATCCATATGACGCTCAATCGTGGCGGACAGTGCGATGCGATACTTGAACTGTTCAGGCATAATACTCGACAGGGTCTCTGAGCCAAAGTTGTGGGCTTCATCCACTATGAATAAGATATTATCATCCTCGGTGAATTTGGTTACATAGGGCTGAACTTTCGGGCCTGAGAAAGTATCATTTGTTGTGATACAAACAAAGGGTGCCCCTTCTTTTCTGAAGCGTCTACACGCTTGTTTCAGACGATCTTCCCAGCGTGGAGTGGTAGATTTTGAATGTGCAATAATTGGTATGGGAGCCCATTCAATCACATCCTCTTCCCACTGGCTCACAAGGTGAATGTACGGACAGACAATAAAAACCGCCAACTTATCATTTAGTTGTTCAGCCAGTCGAACCATAGCTGCAAGTGCAGTGAAGGTCTTGCCGGCACCAGTACACATGGAGTAGATACCCTTGCAGTGCTGCTTGAACCATTGGTCATTCGCAGTATCCTGATAGCCGCGCATCTTCACATAATCAGGCATGTGAAATTTGGCGTTTTTCTTGATGTAGGATCTATAGCCGTATTCCCGCTCATCCGTTGTATAGTCCACAGTTGATTTGCGGAAATTGAGTAGCTTATCAATGATGATATCAGGGAATGGGACAACTTTAAGCTTCTTCGTATTATCAATCCAGTTGTTGTCAAAGTCCCGCTCAGCTTCAGCAACAGCATCGATTTGACTTTGATCCTTCCAAGAACAAAAAGTATAGATGGACTCAAAGTTCTCATCAAATCCGTTGCTCGATTCGTTCATAGAGCCTGTAAAACTGATTCGATTTCCGTCGGAATCAATATAAATAGCTATTTTTTCGTGGTAAATATTAATTCCGGTATCAGTGCTCATGAACGCCAACCGCATCTCAAGCATTCCGGAAGCAACCATATTAGCGATTAGGTTTAGCCTTTCCTCTTCAAAAAAATTCAGTGGTGAAGTCAAACTAACCTCCAAGGCTCCGATGATAACTTCTTCACGAGTTTTGTAACCAAGATCAATGGCTTGGATATCCTCCGAACTCAATTTGGGAGAGCAGATGAGCTGGACTTTTCCTCCATGCTCAGCCATAGCAAACAGTCCGGTACTCAGATCGATTAGAGAGGATGTAGAAAAATATCCGACAGAACGCTTGTACACAACTGTCTCCTTAAGTACGGGGATAAAAAAGTCCCGGGGAAAATCGTGCTCATTGGAGCGATATCTGATTTTTATGTCCAGATCCCGAAAACTCATAATTTACCCCCTTGCGTGTACTTAGAGACTCTTGATTGCACTTATCAGTGCATCGATGTCTTCTTTTGTATTGAATTGTCCGATGCCAATTCTAATCGTGCCATGATACGGCTTGTCGCCAAGATAATCATGGATATATGGAGCACAGTGGTATCCGGTGCGGACGGCAATGTCGTATTCATCATCCAAGATGATGCCGACTTCGTCAGACTGATACCCTTCTACTACAAAAGAAACGATTCCAAGGGTCTTGTCAGTATCAAATGTGCCCATAAGGTTAACGGACGGAATACCATTCAGCGCCTCAAGCAAATACTCCGTCAATTCACAAAGGGTTTTTCTGTGTTCATTAATGTCAAGGCCCTTTAAGGAAGCGTTCAAACCTGCTATTGCCACAACATTTGTGCTGGAAGCTTCATAGCGTCCAGGAGCCTCCTCGGGCATATCCAGAGTCAAAGATGAACTTCCAGTTCCACCGGTCAACACCTTTTTCAAAGTGATGCCGTGCTTAATTAGGAAGCCTCCAATACCGAAAGGTCCCATCAAAGTCTTATGTCCAGCAAAACAGAGAACATCAGCATTTAAAGCTGGCATATCCAGATCAATCAATCCAGCTGCCTGGGCTGCATCGAGAACGGTAATTGCTCCGTACTCTCTCGCCATCAAAAATATCTCTGCCACAGGCAGAATGTATCCTGTGACGTTGCTGAGTGCATTCAGAATTACGACAGAAGGCGAATTAATGCTAAACTGGTACTTTGCCTTCTCCAAATCAATTTGCAGATCCTTAGTCAGAGGAAGCATTTTAACACTTGCCCCAGAATTTACCGATAACTGATAGACTGTGCGGGCAACTGCGTTGTGCTCATAGGGGGAAACATAGATAACGGAATTTCCGGTTAAATCAAGTCCATTGAGAACCTGATTCAATGCATGGGTCACAGAGGGGGTGAAAACTATATCCGCATACCCAGTCGCATGAAAAAGAGAAAGAAGGCGGTTCTTTGTATCATCGATGATTGCAGAAGCGGCTCGGGCAGCTTTATATGAGCCGCGACCAGCGTTAAATGACAACTCTCTATTTGCTGTTTCAAGTGCAGTGTAAACCCTTTCTGGCTTTGGAAAAGTGGTTGCTGCGTTGTCCAAGTAAATCATGTTGGGACTCCTTAAGTCATTAGTTTCTTGATAGCATCCATCAATACGCCAATCTTTTCGTTGTTTTCAAGAATACCATCATACTCTTCCATCACATCCTCGAGAGCATTCCTAAAGAAAGTTGCAGTGGTGGAAAGATTCTCAGCATCAAAGTCATAGAATCGCTCCACTGAGGTGCCGTCATCAGACATGAGCAAGATTTTTTGGGAAGTGTCTACGGCATTCTCCTTCTTGGAAAGGACTTCGTCAACCGCTTCCTTAAGTTCATCCTTAAACTTGCGTTCAAAACCAGATTTCCAGTCTTCGATGAACATACCAGTTGTCTTTCTGACAATTTTACTGGCGATATCATCTGTATCGCCAGTATCAACTGCCTGAATATATTCGATCAGGCTACTGACTCTTGCCGAAAAAATGCTATTTTTCGCAACCTCTGGTAAGTTATCATACCAGGTGAGCAGGCTTTGCTGGAGATTAGTTTCTTCGGCAAAACCAAAAGTATCGCGGATAATTTTGATAGCAGTTGCACGGACAAAATGAATATGGGAATCAATCTCGTTTTTCACCACTTGCACTGCCGCAATCGTATCTGTAGTAGCTGTGGATTTGAAGATTTTGGGCAGGCGTTCGAAAATAATCTCACGCGGATTAAGGTAGATATCTGTAAAGAGTTTGCGAAAGGCAATAATACTTTTGATATCCTGGTCATCGCGGTCTGGATCCTCAAAAGTCTTGGAAGTTTGTGGCAAAGAACGATACCATGACTGCATCATGCAGGAGATCTTGGCCAGTCGATTCTTCTTATCTACTTCTCTGCAGTATTCACTGTAATCTGAAAAGAGCGTCTCCAAAGCATGGACATATTCAGCTTTTTGCACAGTTTCCAATTCAACATAGAGCGAATAGTCCTTGGGATGCTTGACGATGTTGTTGACTGTTTCCAGATCCAGAACTACTTCCTTTTTGTTGAGATAGATAATAGGCATGTTCTCAAGCCGTAGCAAGCTGTCAAGAATATAGAACGGCAGAACACCCAGTCTCATGCCATAAGGAGCGCAAGTCAGTCTGGTAATAATGATGTCAAAGGACTTTTTTTGATTTACGCAACTGGCAAAGAACTGCTCCAATTCCGCCCGAACTCTCCGCATGTTTTCGTCACTTTGGGTATGAATCATGACTGCACGGAAAATCGTGGATTCTGCGCTCGTACCATTATCATACTTGGAAACATCCTTTCCATTCAGCAACTCATCAAGAATTGTATTTCTTGCTTTTGCAACTTGAGCAGTTACTTCATGGCGGTTGATCAGTTCATGGTTGATTCTGGGAGTAAAATGATAGGCTGTGTCACAAATATCACTGACAAGACGATTCAATCCCTTAGGGCCAATAGCGATTGGCCCATCCATACTGTAGATGTTTTGAAGAGGATAGTAGGTATTCTTTACCCATTCGTTCAGAGCTATAATGGTTTCCTCTGCGAGTTTTTCAAGTTCTTTTTTGATGACCAAATTGTCTTCAATAAAAGTGCTATTATTGTGGAGGCTGCTGATGGCCAGATAATACTTAGCTATTTCGTCACAGGTAACCGAGACGTTTGGTAGACAGGTGATAAGGCAAGGATCAGAAATCTCTTTAGTATGTGCCTCGACCGCGGCACGATCAATCTCCTCAGAAGGCATCATCATCACTATAACGCCATCAGGGCGATTTGGCCAGGTTAGATAAGACAAATCCTTCAAATTCATGTACTGTGCATAGGTCATATATGCAAAGTTGAAGTAGCGGGTCATACAGAAGGTTTGGTTATGCTTCTTAGGGAGAATGTACCTTTCTTTTACGACATTAGCCAGGACGCTGCAGGGATCCGCTTTAGAAAAGCGCTTTTTCATGCAGTCAGCAATAGCCTGCTCAATATCCACACCAACATTATTTTTAAATTCATATGCGCCAGTACGGGCTTTGAATTCAATCAGTTTTCTGTCACTCAGATGTGCCAGAGCAATCTGAATATCGGCTTTGTCCAGGCCTGTTGCAAGCGTAATAAACTTTTCAGATGCTGTGATTTCATCGGCATTATTGATCATTCGGATAACCGCAATGCTCTTGATAACAGCCGCTTCCACAGCAGTTTTAATCTGAGAGAGTGCATAGTCAGCCTTCAGCCATTCATGGTGAATACCTACCTGAACCTCCTCCTTAAACAGAGGAACAAAGTAGTCATAAACGCTATCAACACCGACAAATTTATCGTTTTTACTCTTTTCAACATGCCGGGCAAGGCCGTTAGCGTCCTTACTTGCGATATAGGTGAAGATTGTGCGTTCATTTTGGGCAATCTTCTCGCTTAGGTTCAGTAGCAACATTGCAGCAACAGGAGTCAAGGGAAAACATCCCTTACCCACAATTTCATTGTAGTCTCCCGGAGTAAACAATGAACTAAAAGCTTTCAGTGCATAGGACTTTTCAATGAGATCTGCGTAAAGCTGGTTTCCCTTGGCCCAGCTATCGAATGCAGGAGTCTTTGAAATGGCATCAGAAATTAACTCGTAGTTATTTTGAGAGGAAACAACAAAATATATCTCTTTCAGGCGTCCTTCCACGCCCTTGAAAGAATTCAAAATCTCAGCAGGCAGAGCAGCACCATAGGTTTTAATGCTCTTATGTGCGACACAAGTGAGATGCAGTTGCTCATCTTTAGAGGCGTTACACAGCTCACACATATCCTGCAGGATCTTCATATCATCAGCAAAGCCTTCGACCGCATGCCCCTCAATATACTTGCTAAATTCATCAAAAATGATATAGATGCCTGCATAACCATGCTTTTCACGCAGAATTCGGTTTACAGATTGATAGACGGAAATAACTTCATTGTCGATTAGCGGATTGAACATGCCGCCAGAAGTCAATTCCGGATAAACAGCACGGAAAAATTCCAGTGCCTTTTCATCGTAAGACTCCAGTTTCTTGATAAAAGAATCGATGGTTTCTTTATTCAGTTTCCTCTGGAACAATTTATATGTATCGGGAAAGTTCTGCTGCCAGTTCAGGAGCATCTTGACTGACTCGGTGTAGTAATTATCAGGAATTACGTCATCTAAGCCATCACGAACCAGCGCAGAGGTCAAGCCACGCATGAAAGCCTGGTTCAGAGAGTTGTTGCCGTTGGCGTTGATAAGAACGGGTAAGAACTGTCCCTGATTTTCCATAACATCACTGATGTGGGAAGCAGCATCAGGATTAACTGCAGAGATGCGCTGAACCAACTTTTTGATTGCAGACATTTGGCAGGTCTGAGACAAAATGGACAGTAAAACCAGCAGCAGATGGCTTTTTCCCTTGCCGTAGGGGCCAATTAAAACCGTAGCTCGATTACCGCTGAAGCTACGAACTTCGTTAATATATGAATCAAGAATGTTGACAGAGGATCGTGTGGGAATGTATCCGTCAATCTTATCTTGGACATACAGATCAAGAGTAAGGTTCACAGATTTCTCAAAGCGATTATCAATTTTGATGAGTTCGAGTAATTTCATGCGTTATGGCTTCTTTCATAGTGTTCTTCAAGGATTGCATAAGTCGTAGGCATGTATGCAGGGTAAATGACATCCAAACCAGCCGTGCGATTTACGCGGATGTACCCTTTATTTTGGAGCTGGTCAAGATATTCGTTAATGGATACTCGGTTAAGGTAAAAGACCTTGCCTGGCATATTATTTCCGGAAACAATGTCGTCAATAGACAGGACATTTTCTTCGCGAATTTTATCGGCGATTACATATAGGATCAGGGAGGGGTCAATCAAATCCCTGGCAGGATGTTTCTTCTCAAAGGTATTGGAATCCACCTTACTTAAAAATCCCAGCGCTGCAAAAGGACTGATTCTCTTTTCTTCCGGATCAGAGGGTACATCCCCATTTTCGGTGTACATTTGCAAAATTGCAGCGCAATCATCTGCAATAGAACGCTCTGGGGGCATTGTATCGCCAGTAATATTGATAATATTTTCCGTCATCATATTGATGAGTTCTTCTCTCTTAAAAGAAGTCACATCAATATTGTTGAAGAAGATATTCCAGGAAGTCGCGAGTTTGAAATTCCTGGCGATGTTTGCATGAATCACCCAGAGAGAAAAAATGTCTTCAAAATAGGGATCATTCTGGAAAATAAGATTTCCATATTCCGTCAGAGTAACGCCATCACGCGGGTGTTCCTTAGTGAGTTCAGCAGTACGCATCCAGTAACGGATGGACTTTGCCATGTTCGTACCAACTCCAAGTGCGTCTGCGCCGCTGTTTTCGGAAAATACTCTGGGGTTTTCATGCACAGCGTTCAAGCCTTTTGTGAGCCATCCTTCTCGAAGAGTAAATGATTCATGACCCTTAAGTCTGTAATCTTTTTTGTCCATGCAGGTCTTCCTTTAACTTTTAACTTCGTTTTATCGTCATGACTTTCCGCATATAGCATCCACCATCGTAGTGCCCGATGCAGAGGCCGCAACGAACGCACTTATGATCGGCAATCTTATATGAGAGAAGTCCGGTATGATCGGTCTGTATATTGATTGCGCCATTGGAACAAGCACTTTCGCAGCCAAGGCAACCCATACACATTTGGTATTTAGTGATCTGACACTTTACTTTATCCTCAACGGCTTTGATGCTCTTGCAATGACCAGCCTTTTTATTGAGAATACTTACTTTCAATGTTTTGCTTCCAATTTTGCCTTGAAGTTTCAGAAGTAGGGTTCCATCCTTATCCAGGACATACACTTCGCCAAGTCGGGCGTTGCCAAGATCATAATTGATATAGCCGAAAGGCTTGAATAACTCGTAGAGTTCTTCTGTAATTGGCTTTTGCAGTTCAAAATTCAAGGTGTTTTCCTGCAGGGCACAGGGCTCAAAGGTAATTACAGAGCTTTTAGCGTACTCTAAGCCGTTACCACCCTGACGAGCCCTCCAGTTTCCGTCATCAACATAGACTTCCGGATCGGGTTTTCCTATTTTCTTTGCAAAATCAATAAGAAGATTTCGAAAACGCTCATACTGCTCCGGCATATATACCCGCGACATAAACCCAGACCAGGCGCTATTATTTGGACAGCACCAGCAGCCAACACGTGTGTATCCAAGACGATACGCTGTATTGAAATCAATACCCGTGGTCAAAAGATACAACCAAATATCAAAATCCAACCAATCAATGATTGGCGAGACGGTCTTTTGAATCGCAATTTTAGGGCTATCGGACTCTCTGTCATATTTGCTTCGAGAGACCGATTCACTTCTGCGGATGCCGAAGAATGTGAGGATTCGTTTCTTCCTACGGAATAAAGATGTGATTTTTCTCTGGATGGCACCAGTCTTAAAGATAGTGCAGCACCAGCGCATCACACGACTCGGAGGACCGAGCTGTTCGCAGAGTTCCTCAAAATTTTTGTCCTTGTTTCGAGAGGTCAAGACTGGGGTCTTAGGATAAGCTTTGCGGAACCGGGTAACATACGCTTCGGTTTCAGGAAATTCCAGTGTAGTGTCGCCATAAATATGCAGAATCTCTTCAGTGCAGAGGGCGCGCATAACAAGGCTTGAAACGACTGTGCTGTCTTTACCACCGCTAAATGAGACATACATCTCTGTAGTGTCGTAACTCTCGGCCATTTTGCGAATAAATCGGGTCGCCTCGTCGGTGATATTTTCGTAACGCTTTCTGTTAGCAAGCAAGAATTTCTCAATGACTGCCTCAAATGCGGTGTTTTGGTTTTGGACTTCGTACAACTTTAATTGCGCTCTAATATAGTCTGCGTCAACATCTTTTGTCTGACTGGCTGTAAAGGGAAGCTTCTCGCCATCTGCGTAGTAATAGTTTCCTGCTGTATTCCAAACAGAAGAGTTTTTATACTTAAGCGGGCAGTCCAGTAAAATCTCTAACAGAAGCCTCTCCTGAGGAAATACGGGGCGAATGTCTGATCCAATCCGCTTTCCCTTAGAACCACAAATAGGGCAATGTTCAGCAAAAGTAGGAATATTGCAAAACTTGCACCAATATATCGTGGAATTGACAATTTCTGTTCTCTCTCCACAGTGCGGACACTCAGATAATTCGGTTGTGATATTGCAGTTTTTGCACGTATATTTTATCATTTCAGCCTCACACAACTGTATAAAGAAAATATCAAGTAGGCCTTATATAGTAAGGTCACTCTTTGAAAATTGAAATATCTATACAGAATATATATTATCATGTCGAAGGGTAAACCGCAATATGTTATCGCACAAGATTTAACAAGTCAGTATGTAGGGTTTTTATAATAGATAAGGTCAATTATATACCCATGTATTCAAAGTTGGGGGGTATAGCCAACCTGCGAGAGCGCACCACGAATACCCCACAGCCAAAATAGCGGCTGAAACGTAATGTTCCAGCCGCTATTTTTCTAAAAAAGTTTCAGTAGCTGTTTCCGCCGAACTGTGGTATATGTTTGTGCTGCAAGGAGGCGAGCGCATGAAATACAAGCTGCTGAAAGACCTATATGACTGTTTCTACACCCCACCTGAACTTCCAGCTCAGAAACAGGAAATTGAGGAATGTCATCAAGCACTTAGTGAGGTGCTGGGCAAGCCGGAGCGCCGGTTGGTACTTCAAATCATCGACGCAAAGGATCGCATTGCGGAGGATACCTCCATCGACAGCTTTATCGCCGGATTTGAACTGGCGTGGAAGCTGTCCATAGAACTGAATCACTACGAAAACGAGCACTCAGTCTCCTGCCGAACGGCAATGGGATTGGGGGCTCGTTTCGTATCTGCAAGGGAGGAAGAGAAATGAAGAAGTTCGTCATAGCAACCATGATTGCCGCTTGTATCGCTTTGTGTGCCGCCGTGTGGCCACATGGCAACGCAGTCGAGGAAACACCCGTCCCAGCCGCAGGAACCGCTGTGAGCGCCAGGAAAGCGACTGTCGTGGAAATAACAGAAAAGAATTCCGCGTCACTGACAGAGATGGAAAACGAGATTTCGCAGCAAGAAGCATCCCAAGAGGAACGTCCTGAACCAGAGACAGAGTCTATTGAAACGCCCGCAGATTCTGAACTCCAGCCTTCCGCAGAGCAGATGCCCGGTAAAAATTCTGTACCAGAGCAGACTCTGTCCCAACCTTCTAAAGAACTGCAGCCCGGCGACAAGGTTTATGTGACGGGCTTCGGCTGGGTGGAGTACGAGGGGCCCAACCGCTGTGAAGATGGTACGGATATTTACGAAAACGGCAACAAAATTGGGATCATGGGGTGAAATGTGCGGGAAACATTCAAAATAGGGTCAAATCGCTATTGACAATCAAACTTTCTATGCTATTCTATAATGATTTAACCTCGATGTTGAATGGGTGGCATGGGCGAGAAGGAGAGTATATATGGCGTATGAGTTCGTTTACGAATCCGAGGCAAAACGCTATCGTTCGGATTGTTCGTATGTTCTGAAGGAAACCTGCGAGTTGCTGAAAAAGAAAGGCATTTATACACAGTTTTCGCTTGTTGGAAGTGGTGCAAAGAATATGATCACGAGAAACGGAGATGGCCCGTATGACTTGGACTACAACCTTTTGGTCATGAAGGCAGATAACGAGTATCGCGACCCGCGATTGCTGAAAGATACAATTAGAAATGCCCTTAACAAAGCGGTGGGCAGAAAGTTCTTTTCGGATGCACAAGATTCAACTTCTTGTTTGACTGCACTGCTGCATTTTAAGGATACTCCAAATGTTGAATTCAGCTTTGATATTGCGATTATCAAGAAAAATCCGAAAGGAAACTATATGCGGTTAGTACATAATAAATCTTGGAATCAGTATACATGGAATGAAGTGCCGCGCTCACATCAAGTAAAAGATAGAGCGGATGAAATAAAGGAAGAAGGTTTATGGCAGGAGGTTCGTGACAGGTATCTTGAGAAGAAAAACATGTATCTGTCTTGGCAGGATCGTAACCACCCATCCTTTGTTGTGTATGTGGAAGCGGTGAATGAGGTTTATAACAGATATTTCAATAGAGGAGGCGGGTACAGTGTGCAATCGATTTTTTGACTACGCTGACGGCGACTTCGCCGTGAGCATTTCAGACAGCATGGCGATGGACTCCGATGGGGATCTCATGCTGCGCATGGGCGATCACATGGCGATGGATATGGACACCGGCGATATTCACATGATCTCATCATGGTCTGATGACGACGGAGAGTAGAGCATAGGCAACAGCTCAACGGTTGAGCCGCCACAGACAAGGAAAACACTTTCAAAATCCGGACAGAAAAAAGTAGAGGGACAGGCCATAAATGCTTGTTCCGCTCTCTATATCGTAATAATCGGCAGTAGCGCAAATGCAGACATATAGACCGGTCAGAGGTTTAGGAGCTTTTCTCTTGACTGATTATCGGCACACCGATATAATAAAAGCGGTGATGTATATGACGATCCAACAGATACTGCGGGAAAAGAACCTTTCCCGCTACCAGCTCTCCAAGAAAAGCGGTGTGCCTTGGGCAACGCTGGCGGACATTTGCTCCGGCAAGACAACGCTTTCCCGATGCAGTGCCGGAACATTGATGAAGCTGTCCTCCGCACTGGGTATCCCGATGGAGCAGCTCATTACGCTGACCGTGGAGAAACCGCAAATGCATGGTGGCAAGCCGACTGACCGAACCTATTTGGAAAAGAATCTGCCCGCCAGTTTGGATAAAGCGCTCCGTGAGTACATTCAGGGCGAAAAAGACAAAGTGTCTTATATGGACTGCCTGTGGGGAGAATTATATAGCGCGATCAATTCCAATCAATGGAGCAATGCCATCACGCAGGAGCAGGCAGACTATCTTCGCGCAAAATATTTATGAGGGGGTGAGAACCTGTGATTGATTTTACCAACTGCCCAGTCAACCGCTTCCGCGCCTACGGCGGAGCCAATGGGAATAAAATCAATATCACCTATCAAGGACATAGTTATATGCTCAAGTTCCCGCCAAAGCCCAGCCGAAATCGGGATATGAGTTACAGCAACGGCTGCATCAGCGAATATGTCGCCTGTCATATCTTTGAAATGTTGGGCTTTCGGACACAGGAAACGCTCCTCGGAAACTATACGGACAGCCGCGGCAAGACAAAGCTGGTAGTTGCCTGTCGGGATTTTACAGAGGACGGAAAACGGCTCATCGAGTTTGCCCATCTGAAGAATACCTGCATCGACAGTGAACAGAACGGTTATGGAAAAGAACTGTCCTCCATTCTGGAGGCCATCGAGGAGCAGAGTATTTATCCCTCCGATGAGTTGCGGCAATTTTTCTGGGACATGTTTATTGCGGATGCGTTCCTTGGAAACTTCGACCGGCACAACGGTAACTGGGGTTTCCTGGTGGATGAGGGAAAGCAGCAGGCAGAGTTAGCGCCGATCTATGATTGCGGTTCCTGCCTGTACCCGCAGCTTGATTTGGAACGGATGAAAACTGTGCTGCAAGACGAAGCGGAAATCGACCAGCGCATCTATACCTTCCCAACTTCCTCTATCGAAAAAGGCGGGAAAAAGATATCTTATTTCGATTACATCTCCTCACTGAAGAATCCAGATTGCAATGAGGCGCTCAAGCGTGTCTGCTCAAGAATCGACCTCGATGCGATCCATGACTTTCTCGAAGGTGTCCCTGAACTGCTGCCAATCCAGCGTGAATTCTATCTGACCATGCTGACCGAGCGCAAAGAGAAGATTTTGGATTACAGCTTGGAACTTTTGATGGTGCAGGAGCAGCATACCTCACCGACGCTGGGAATGTAAAACCGAACACTCGACTCAGGGAGCCGCGCCAATTGGCGCGGCTCCCTTTTTGCGTCCATGGTATGTATGGGATTCAAAGAAACGGAATGGCGTATATTTTAGGATATCCGGCATGAACATGAAAACGATTTTTAAGCGTGTGGATCGCATAGAAAAAAGGCCCAAAAATTGCTGAAGAACGGCAATAGGTAGAGGAATGTTAGAATTGTCCCTCATGAAGCTGTTGGATGGTATGGAACTTCTATTTGCTGTCTCAAAAGATACGCCGCGATAGACAAAGAAAAATTTTTCTAAAACAGGGTGTGCAAAACATGTTTTCCTCCGCGATAAGTGGAGGGATTTTTTAAGGCATTTAGCAGGGAGCAATTCTCTGTATTCAAATCGAACTGAAAGGAGTGATGCCTATAGGCTGCGTTGTAGCTTCCGTCAACAAACATCAAAAATTATAAAGGAGGAATCCAATGCAAGAATCCACATTTACCAACTATGACCAGCTGCCGCTGTTCCTCAATGCGAACACGGTGGCGCAGGTGCTGGGCGTGTCCATCTCCAGCGCCTATGAGCTCATGCGCGAAACGGGCTTCCCCGCGCTGCGGATCGGAAACCGCATCGTGGTGCCCAAAGAAAAGTTCTGCCGGTGGGTCGATGAGCAGACAGGAGGTGATGCCTGATGTTCCAGCGCTGGCCCAAGCGGGACCCGAACAAGCACTACTACCTTGTCCCAAACGAGGTCTTCAATCTCGGACTCAGTTCTCACGAGATCGCCGTCTACAATTACCTCCTGCGCTGCGAGGATCGCAAAACTTACCAGTGCCATCCCAGCTACCGCACCATCGGCCGGGCGGTGCAGCTGAGTGAAAACACTGTGCGAAAGTATGTGGCTGGTCTGGAGGAGAAGGGACTCATCCGCACCGAACCCAGCACCGTCACAACGAAGGATGGCCGCGTGCGCAACGGCAGTCTCATCTACACCATCCGTCCCGTTCAGGAAGCGATGGAGCTGAACTATCAGCGGCAGTTCCTACAGGTGGAGCGTGACATGGAACGGGCAAAGGCAGAAAAGCGGCTGGCCGAGTTGAATCGACAGAACGAGAAAAATGAGGAAAGCGCATGATGCAGCAGCTTGCAAACTTTATCGTAGACCATGACCCGATGATGGTCCTACGGCGCACACACGACACAGTGCGCTACATCCGGTGGGCGTGGAACAAGGATCATGCCGACCCCATCGACGCAGAGGAGCTTCGCCTGTTCCTCTGCGATGAACACTACGGTGATCTGACCGATGAGCAAAAGACCGTTGCCCGTCGGTGCCGGGACGAGATGCGGAGTGTCTACAGCACTGCGGTGCTCCGCATGCTGCTATGCAACGAAATGATGTGCCGCGGCATGGTACCAGACATCAGTACCTATCGCAGCGTGCTCTGCCCGGAAGGGGATGATGCGACGTGGATGATCGACCGGGCAGGATAACCGAAAATCAGACCGATTTGCCGCCGACGAAAGGAAAGCAGGAGAAAGGACCGGGGTCGTAAACGCCCCTGTCCATCCCACAAATGCCCGCAGTGCGGGCATTTTCAAGGGTTTGCGGCCGGGGACAATGCGACGCTCTTTCCGGGCTCATGGATCCGCTCTGACGCTAAAAATCCGAAAAAGCCAGTGTTTGCAAGGGTTTCTACCGACGTCATACCGGCCCCAAGCCCTATTTTTACCCCGATTTCTGGCCAATTTTGTGGTCAAAGCTGGCAGAAGAATTCAGTAGCTATTTCCGCAAAAGTGTGGTAGTTGTTTGTGTTGCAAAAAGAAATTGAATCCAAAGGAAGTGAAATGCATGGCAAAACGAAGACCGGCCGGTGACGGCATGGTGCGAAGGCGTGACGACGGACGCTGGGAAGGGCGTATCGTTATCGGCCACAAGGAAAACGGCGAGCCGCTGTTCCGCCATGTCTACGCCAAGACGCAAAAGGCTCTGCTGGACAAGCTCCACCAGAACATCGAGTGCTACCGTGATGTGGAACTGACCGAGGACAGCCGCATGACCTTGGGCGAGTGGCTGGACCGTTGGCTCACGGAGTACAAGGCGGACACGGTGCGGCCCGGCACGCTCAAAAGTTATCGCTGCTATATCGAATACTACATCAAGCCGCAACTGGGCGACAAGCAAATCTCCCTCATCTCCCAGCAGGACATCCAGCGGATGTACCGCCGCCTAAAAACGGAGGGACGCATCCACGAGCATCCCGAGATGGGGCATCAGCTCTCCGACTCCATGGTGCGCCACATTCACTCCACCCTCCACGCCGCACTGAAAGACGCTGTGCAGGCGCATGTCATTCCCAGGAACCCCACCGAGGGGACAACGGCTCCCAAGCCCAACTATAAACCAAAGCGCATCCTCACCCGTGCGGAGCTGGACACCTTCCTTGCGGTGGTGGAGCAGGACGAGGTGTGGCGGGACTTCTTCCAAACGGAGCTGATGACCGGCCTGCGCCGCGGCGAGATCTGCGGTCTGCAGTGGAACGACTTCGATGGGGACACCGGGACGCTGAAGGTGTGCCGCACCCTCCACAGCCAGCGGAAGGGTGAGTACACCGTCGGTGAGACAAAGACCAATCAAGGTATGCGCACCATCATCCTGCCGCACAGCGTGACTGAAATCCTGCGGCGGCGTAGAGCGGATGCCATCAGCCAATGGATATTCCCTGACCCGGTGAGGCCGGAAGATTCCGTCGATCCCAATGCAGCTTATCGCCACATGAAGACGCTGCTCCAGCGGGCGGGCCTGCCCAGCATCCGCTTTCATGATCTGCGCCACACCTTCGCAACCCACGCCCTCACCAGCGGCGTGGACGCCAAAACCCTGTCCGGTATCCTGGGCCACACCAACGCCTCCTTCACGCTGGATACCTACACCCATGTCACCTCAGATATGCAAAAGCAGGCTTGCGGCATCGTAGGCGGCTTCATGGAAGATATCTTCGGAAAGGAGTTGAAACCGTGGCAAGAAAACGAAAAGCCGGAGACGGAACCGTAAGACAGCGCAAGGATGGTCGGTGGGAGGGGCGCATCGTCATCGGCTATGACGATAACGGCTATCCCAAAACGAAAAATGTTCTCGCTAAAACGAAGAAGGAGTGCCTTGAAAAACTCCAAAAGCTCAAGGAGGATTGCGGCGGGCTGAAGCCGGAGAAGGTGCGGCCCGAGATGCCCTTCGGGGATTGGCTGACATACTGGTATGAGAATCACTCCAAGCCCAAGATCCGGCCCACCACACAGGAGACCTACGAGAGCCGCATCCGTCTGCACATCATCCCGGAGATTGGGGACATCCCGCTGAATAAGCTGACACAGAACGACCTGCAGCAGTTCTACGGTCGGCTCAAGAAAAGCGGCCGGAAGCGGTTCACCGACAAGTACGGCGAAGGGCTGTCCGACCGAATGGTGCGTATGTGCCACGCCACCTGCCGCTCCGCATTGGAGAAGGCGGTGCAGGATGGACTGATTCGCGTGAACCCGGCCATCGGCTGCAAGCTGCCGCCGAAGAAGGCGCGGGAAATGCAGGTGCTGACGCGGGAGGAGTTGCAACGGTTTCTTATCCAGGCGAAGTTTGAAGGCTACTACGAAGTGTTCCTTCTGGACTTGGCAACCGGCCTGCGCCGGGGTGAACTCATGGCGCTGCAGTGGGACGATCTGAACTTCAAAACCGGTGTGCTGAATGTGAATAAACAGGTCTACGATGTGCGCGGCCAGCTTCAAATCAGCACGCCCAAGACGAAGAACTCCGTCCGCAAGATCGTCCTGCCGCCCGCGGTGGTGGCAGTGCTGCGGGAGTACAAAAAGACGGTGGACTCCCGCTGGATGTTCCCGTCACCGGTGAAGGAGGACTGTCCCATTACACCCGGCGTGGTGCGCCGCAGGCTGCAGCTCATTCTGGAACACGCAGGGTGCAAGCATGTTAGATTTCATGATCTGCGCCATACATTCGCAACGCTGGCGCTGGAGAACGGTATGGATGTGAAAACGCTTTCCGCCATGCTGGGCCATGTGTCGGCGGCCACCACACTGGACATCTATACCCACATCACCGACGACATGCGGCTCACGGCCGCCGCCAACATCGACCGCGGCATCGGCAAAGCAGCGCCGCAGGAGGACGCTTCAGAGCCGGGGCAGGAAACTGCCCCGGCCCAGGCGGAAAAGCCGAGTATGACCGATTTCAAGCCCTACGTGGGCCGCAAGCGCAGATCCGGTACCGGCTGCGTCAGTGAGATCAACGACCATCTCTTCGAAGGCCGCTACTCGCCCAAATGGCCCGACGGCAAAAAGCACGCCCGCAATGTCTACGCCCATACCCGTGAGGAGTGCGAGGAGAAGCTGAAGGTACTGATCGTGGAGATGAAAGCGGAAATTGCGGAAGCGCAGCGGCTGAGGGATATAGACGAAGGTAATGGAAGTCCGCCAGAAGAGCGGAAAAAGCGGGGAAAGAAGACATAAAAAACACCGGTAAGAGTGTGAAGTGATTGGTACACTATTTACTTTACAACACAATGTCTCAAATTCTACACCGCAATAAAACAATGATAGAGAACTGTTTATGATTCTGGTTATGAATACGACCTAACTGATAAACAAGTGCCCTAACACACTTGATTGTGTGTTAGGGCACTTCGGAAATAATGGGGGGACGCTGGTTTCAGCTCGGCACGAGCAAAGAGCGTATTCCACAACCACTTTGGTTTCGGAATATGACTGTGAATTGGTATTTCATGTATGACAGAATTACAGAAAATTATATCCCCAGTTTATCAAAGAGGATTCTATTGCGCTTCTTTGCGTCATTTATAATTTTGTCATAAGATAAGATTTCGATATATGCATTCATCTTATCATTATACTTATAATACCCAAGTTTATCAGGTGTTTGTGAAAAATCGTGGAAATCCAAAATCTGCTCTAATGTGGTTGTGATGTCACACACGGCATATAAGTAGAATTTGGTGTTTTGTCCGACTCTGATTACACGTCCATCTTTATCCCTTTTTTTGTTGCTCCTCAACTGTGAAACATATTCATATAACTGATTGACAGGATT
This sequence comes from Neopoerus faecalis, assembly GCF_029218125.1. Classification (NCBI taxonomy): domain Bacteria; kingdom Bacillati; phylum Bacillota; class Clostridia; order Eubacteriales; family Oscillospiraceae; genus Neopoerus; species Neopoerus faecalis. Next base: position 54,730 of record NZ_JARFXX010000002.1, read on the forward strand.
ATTACTGCTATTATAGTCATCTCGCATCGGACGTTTGAGTTCAAACAAGACAATATTCTCGTATTCTCGACCGTCATTTTCTTCATCAGAAACAGCGACTGGAGAATCCAAGATCATTATGTCTGTTCGGTCTTCTTTCGGATTGTTATTAAACGGAATATCGGAGGAAATATAACTGCAATAGGCGAGCTTCTCATCCAGCAACCACAAATTATGATTGCTATAAGGAGTATCCGCAGAGGTTGTTCTCATTGGATAAATGATATTATGGAGAAAACTCTCTTTTTGAAAATGCCCATCATCATTTTGACGTATTGCAAACTCCATCAAGTCGAGGATAACCTTGCGGTGAGCAACATATTCGGCTAATGCGGCCCCATTAGCGCTATTTATTTTTTCGATTTGCAATCCAAATTTCTGTATGTACTCGTCTGAACTGATTACACCTTTATTCAGTTCATCGAGAAGCTGAGTATTTTCTTTGGCTGTTGTTCTATCGAACTCTCTTTTTATACGATGTAGTTCATCATCCAATTTATCCTCACTTAAATTAGGCTTGATTTTCGCAATTGCCTCAGGTGTGTATTTCAACAGATGACGAAACTGTGGGGCCCGATGCGTTACATAATCTGTTATTCTTCGAATTTTTTCTGTGGCAATAGGCTGAAGGTAGTCTTTAAGAAATTCATTTACTTCGACGACAACCGCTCGCATGATCTGATCCATAGTAATCATGTTTGCCATGCTATCTAATGGGCCACCGTCAGGAATGTTAAAGGAAAGCCTGTTCATATCAACGGCCTCATCGAGGTAATGCCCTCTCAAAACACCAACATACCAGAATCCACTTTTTTCGAAGATTTGTCGATCAAGATCGGTAATATACTTATCCAGTTCTTTTGTTTCTACTAAGCGGTTATGTGCACACAAATATAATTTGTTGCCGTTGATAGTGGACTCTTCGGCTTTTACATGGAGCAACTCAAAGGTTTCATCATTCAAGACAATAGTCTTGCTGTTAGCTTCAGATCGAATTTTCTCCTTAAATATATGATTTAAGTTATGAGTTTCATCAATATCCTGCAGGATGATTTGGGGACAATCATCAGAAATAAAATATACAAGACAATGCTGGATTATCCGCATAGCAATGGTAATACTGCGTTTAGGAACATTATCGGCATACGGTTTAATGTAATTGAGCAATCTGACTGTCGTTTGATTATCATTATACCCGGTGCAGTCGGTGAGGGTATCATTGATGCCAGAATTAGAAATGGAGAAATCAAAGGATCGTTTTACATATTCATCTTCCTCGGAATAGACACTCTCTATCTCAGCTTTTTCGAATGCAATCAGCCAAGAAAACCGTCCGACACCCTTGCCGCCAATTTGGGCTTTGTATGTTGAGTCCGATTCCATAAACGAAGCAATATTTGCTTCATTGAATCCAATTCCATTATCAATAATTTCGAAGGACTGAATTTGGGGCAATTCACCAGTGCCATCGAGTACAAACTGTCCATCACGAAGAATTCTGATAATTATTTGGCCTTCAAAAGATGGATCGGTGGATTTCCGCTCACCAATGGCATGAATTGCATTCACGATAGCCTCAAAAAGCGGCACAAGTGGCTGATTTTTAGGAAGATTAAAGTTTTTTACGCGACCGCGTATATTGATTGAAAACGGTCTCATATGGTAGCAACCTCCTTGCTGATAGAATTGCTTTGATTGGTTACTTGGACGAGTGTCATAGGAAAACGCCCTATGTCATTTACAGTTTCCATCATTAAAGTTTTCCAAATCGAGTGCCGTGCGGCTTTTTGGCCGCTTTACACTCGAATTATTGCTGACATAAAATAACTCCTCTTTTGGAATCAAAAAAGACCAAAAGAGGAGTTGAATACAAATATAAAAAGCAACAGCTTAAAATGATCGTATGGGGGACTCGAACCCCCGTCTACCTCTTAGTCAAGGAGGCGCTCTATCCAACTAAGCTAATACGGCTAATTGGAATATTAAAATTATAACACAGTCAAATTAATACTGCAAGAGGGAAAAATGTTTGATGGAAGGCTTTTGTGTGGGATGGACTTCTGTATATTAAAAGTGCTTCCGACAGGATTTACTACCGAAAGCGGACGGTTTTGCTGTAGAGAGTAACTCAGAAATTGCGCCGCAATAGACAAAGAATAAGAAAAACCCCTCTGAAATCGTTGATTTCAGAGGGGTTTTGGTCCGAGTAGTGCGGCTCGAACGCACGGTCTCCTGGTCCCAAACCAGGCGCGATACCAACTTCGCTATACCCGGATATTTAATTTCTGCCATTATATCACGGTGGGGGAGAAAATCAAAGATTTTTCTGTCTGTGGTCATTCCTGTGGTCAAAGCTGCTTTTGTGCCGTTTTCAGCAACCGGGAAAAACCTGCTATCGCCTGTGTCGCAAGGCTTTGCGGCGTTTCGCCCTGCCCCGTCCCGGATACCGCCACGGCACTCCCAAAGCAAGCGCGCTACCAACTGCGCTAATCCCGGCTATTCAGCGTTCAATAAAAAATTTAGCTGCACACTATTTTTATTCTACCGAAATCTGGTGGAAAGTCAAGCGAAAATTGCCGGAGATGATATTGATGATGAAGATTATGAATGCAGCAAAGGTGAACGCCGATACCACCATCGCCAAGCCAAGCTCAATGTGATTATCACTGGCACCGCTGCTAATAATTACGAGTTGAATATTATTACGCTTAAAAATGCCGACGGTAATCTCTTTCTGCGCGTCGGCGATCTGAGCCTCGTGGAGAATGAACGCTTCACGGTTTGTGAAAATGCCTTCGTCCATGTGGTTCATATTCACCTGACTCACAGGCGTTCCATCCTGAATGACCTCTCCCGTCTCAATGTCTTGGACGTGAGCGAGCCACCCGTTTTTTTATAGGCTTTCATTGCTGCTTTCGACCTCCACTTCTAAGATATTATATTTGAAGGCTATCCCGCTGCCGCGGCGCATTCGGGGGCAGCAGTCCGCCAATCTGGTCCATGAGCTCCGCCAGTTCCTGATCCCGTCCGAAGGATAGAGTTTCGTCCTGTTCACGGACGAACGACAGTGCGTGGTAGATCTGCGCAAGCTGCTCTGGCTCAAAAAGGGCGTCTTTTGGAACAAGCCCGCTGCGCACGGTGAAATCGCGTTTGGCGGCATCGTAGTCGTTCTGGAAATAATGCCCGCGATGGACGCCCTCTCGGTCGTAGTTCCACTCCCAAGTCACAAACTGGACGCCGCGCTCGGTGGGGTGGCCCGCCAGCACCGTGCCGCCAAAGTCAGCGAGGCTGCGGTAGTCGCCATCCAGTCCGCCGGCTTTGAGCCGCGGGGCGGTTTCCAGAATCGCCATGTATTCCGAAGTCATTTTGGCGGTGTCGATTACGCTTTGCAGCGCAGCCTGCGCACCGGGGGCGGCACGCTCCTGCCGGTACAGCACGCTGCCCCTGCCGGAGATGCGACAGAGACGCCCTTTTTGTTGTCGGGAAATGAAAAAGGGCGCCGCTTTTTTGGCTGGTCAAAGCCAACAAACGACGCCCAAAAATTTGTGATCTTTTTTCCGCGATGATGCCACTTTTTTCGAGAGAAAAATCTTCTCTAAAAGGGCGCTGGTGGTGAAAAACTGTCGCAATTCGGATATGCCCCAGTTCGAATCACGTCAGTCGCTCCAAAAGCGCTATAAAAATCTATGGTTCAAAAGAAGAAATCCGGGCTCAAAAAAGACCGGAAACGGTTGATGCGCCTAGCTTTACGCCAGACGCATCTATACCGGTAACTCTTTATGGAGGTGACACCCGGATTTGAACTGGCTGGGTAGTGTAAAATGCTGTATCAGCGCATCTCAAAAACCGTGTGTTTTCAGTGCTTTGCGGGTTTGTGTGTAAAATGCTGTATCACGTTATAAAATCTGTAAGGGGTAAACTAAGGGGTAGAAAACAGCGTTGCTTTTTGATGGTTCCCATGTTATCCTGTCGATAGGCGCTGCACGAACGGCAGGCGGTCAGCACTTCCCGGAAGGGAGGTGATGCCAATGGTTACATATTCAGAGCTGTTTCAGCTTTGTTTGGTACTGATTGGTTTTGCTGGTCTGATTATTCAGATTTGCAAGAGAAAATGACCGCCCCTTGCCCGAGCGGTCATTTCGCAAGAAATAGAACGTAAAGGCTGACCGCTTGTCGCAGCGCCCTTTCTGTTTTCATTATAGCAAATTCTCAAGTCCTGTCAAGCCTTGGATCATTCCGAGGCTTTTCTTATACCCGGGATTGCTTTTTTCCTCCGCAGAGCTGGCGGGCAAAGGTGGCGGCGGAGATGTACCCGCCCTTCTGCAAAGGGAAATGGTGCTGAATGGTGCGCAGATCCTTCATGCCGGTGAATTTCCGAATGTCAGCCAGTTCAGAAGCTGTCGCCCACCGGTAAAGGCGAGGATCTGTTCCAGATTGTCATAGTAAAAATCGTTGACCATGGTGGCCGCCCTCTTTTGCTTTGTCGTGATTGCTGATAAAATGTGCCGTTTTCTTGTCCTCGCGCGATGTGTTGCAGCTTCCCCTGACTGGTTATATCCTCCCACAAATGCTTTCTCATTGCCAGTGCATAAGCAATTTCTTGAAAGATTTTTGTATGATATAATCATAATTTTGCCCGTGTTTATAGGCGTTCCTTTATTGTTTTACAGCTTCATTGACACTGGTTTCCAGTGCGGCAAGGGCATCGCAAATCAAGTCAAGGGCGGGGGCATAAACGGTGTTGGTTCGTCGGCAGGCGCTTAGAGACAGGAATTTGGCGTTTTCGCCGGTGCTGTTCCGGACTGCGGCAAAATCCTCGCACATCCCCTCTAAAGTGAGCTGCAAGCTGGCTTCGATCTGTTCCAGTTTGATTTGAACTTCGTCCATTGTGATTTTTTCCATAGTAAATCCTCCATTTATCCTTGTGACTGTTAGGGAGGGGCGCTCATGCGCCCTCTCCGCTCTTGCGTACTGTTTTTGAACCCAGCTTTATAAAGGCTCCCTGTTCATCCTCGCGGATCGCCCGGAAAGCAATGCTGCCGGTATAGGCTTCACGTTCAAAGCGTATTACGGCGGCTTCGGTCCCGCGCCAGACGGTGAACACCACTGTTTCCCCACGGTGTTCCACTGTATAGGCATCGGGGTCAATGCGGGCGGCGGTGGTCATTTTGGAAAAGTCCGCGCCTGCGTAGAGTACGGAGCCGGTGAGAAAGTTAACCTCGAACATTCCTCCTCCGCACGGGACACTTTCATCATAGGCGGGGTGAAGTCGGGCAAGAGTGCCGTTCTGCCAGAGCTTGCACTGACCGGATGGCGTCCACTCCACATCCGGGAACTGCTCACGGATCAGGTCAAGGGCAATCTTCCGGGCAGCTTCATCAATGGCGGTTCTCTGCTGGATATACTCGGTTCTATTCATTGTGAAATCCTCCTTGCTTTCTTGGCGGGAGGCTGATACAATCAGGGTATCAACCTCCCTGTGGTGGTTGGTGGTTACGGCTCTCTGTGCCTTGCTTTGGACGGCGGTGGTACAGAGGGCTTTTCTATTGCATCCAGAAGGGCTATCACCCAGCTTGCTATCTGGATAGCCCCGGCAACGGCGGCGATCACTCCCATCATGCTACGGAGAAGCGGCGCACGGTGGTTTCTTTGGTGAACCGCTCCGCCACATCCGGCAGAGCCTTTTTAAGGGCGCTGGTGTCGATTCTGGCGCTGGTCACGCTCTTCCATGTGAGATTTTATACTCCCCGGCGTTCATGCTCTCAGAAGCGCCCATAGCGGCCTTGATTGCGTCCCGGATGGCATCAGCCTCTGCCTGTGCTTCATCGATCAGGGCTTGGAGCTGCCGCAGCTCCCGGCACTTGCTTTCTAATTCCTGTGAACTCATGTTCTTTACCTCCCAAGATAAAATAAAAGCGGCACCGAATATCGGCACCGCCATGTATGTAATCAGATCTATTTACTTGAGCTTGGGGAGCGGGAAACGGATTGCATTACTGACATCCTCGGCCCACTCAATCAGAGCGTTTACGCCGTCCCGTGTGATTTCGGAATTTTCTTCTAGCCTATCCAATCTGGCCTCTATTCCATCGATCTTAGATTCTACTCCGTTCAGTCTGGAATTGATTTTGCGGAGTTCTGCTTGCTGAGATTCCAGCAGTTGCAGGATCTTCTCTTCATTGGTCATCGTTTACCACCTCATGCATTCATTATACGGTGCCGATATTCGATTGTCAAGGTACGTTGGGGAACTCCGGCGGCGGTGGTCATTAGGGCTGTGGCCTCTCTGCTTCCCATTCCCTATACCGTTCCGCCCTTGTCCGTGATCTCGGTGTCAGGCTTCAACGATTGCCGGTGTCTCAACTGTTTTCGTTTGTTCCCTTGCTGTGATTATATGATACTATATGATTAACCATATATCAATAGACAAAATCTACAATATTAACCATATATTTTATACAGAATATATATAGTTAAACACATAGCTTTCTGCTATACTATCTCTTAAAAGGAGATGATATTTTGGCGGCAACAGAAGCTCAAAAAAGAGCATCAGCTAAATACCAGCGCGAAAATATTTCAAGTTTAGCTTGCAGGGTAAAGAAAGAGCAGGCTGATAAATTCAAGGAATACTGTTCCAGCAAGGGGAAAACATCTAATGCAGTTCTGCGAAATTATGTTCTTGAGTGCATAGGTGAAAAAGAAGATGCGGAATAATGCAGAAGGTCGGGATTGTACTCTATGTGCCTGCCGGGATTTCAGAGAGAATGCCCTGGTTGTTTTTTGCGTCATCCTGTGATACACTGTTTTTAGCGAGGATATCGTCAGCCATCGCCTTGGGGAATTGTACCCCGTTGGAAAGAAGCTGGTGAATGTCCTCGTTGTTTTTTGCGCAGAGAACGTTCCCATCCGATTCGCCGAGATAACTTTGGATATAGCCAAATCACTGATTACACGCTGGCCCCGGCCTTTTCTTGTTTGTGCCTGGGGGCGATCAAGCCGCTCAGGGCCGGGGCTTCTCTGTCTGGCGGCTCAGGAGACCAGAGATGGAGGCCGGATGGTGGAGGGTAGGGGGGTAGCGGAAAAACAGGGTGTGTCTCTTCCTCGTGGTATAGGACATATTCCACGCATCCCCTTGCCCCATTTCTGGACTGGGGTAGGGGAAAAAGGGGCGGGGGGTTTTGTGTGTCCGCAGCGCGAAAATTATAAAAGACTATCTATGGGCTTCACAAACGCAGACCGCTATGCTAAAATACGCAATGAGGGGATGCATACCCTTACGGAGCCGTTTCCCACATTTGCGGCAGGTGCTGGACCTGCGTCAGCATTTGTGGGGACTGCTTCGCAAACGTCTGATACATTCGGGGAAGCCGTAGGTTACGGACCTACCAAGCTGGCCCCGGATGTTATCGGACCCTCACAGACGCGGGAACCGGTTTGACCGTAAGTTGCGGGGAGGTGTCCTCCATGTTGAACGCCCGCGTTGTGAGAAATAGCTGAGATTGTGTCCCAGCGTCACCATTGGTGGCAAGGCTGGTTGGATTGGCACGGTCTTGTCAGCAGGGCTTGAATGAGTTTCCGTCGCGGTAGGTGCTGGACCTACGTCAGGGCCGGAAACTTCATTCAGGCTCCTTTTGTGAGTGCCACGCAAAGCGCCTTTAAACGGCCTTTGAACGCGCCCTTCCCATCGGAATATACAACACACACCAGAAAGTGCCCATCTTCGCTTTTACGGGCATTTATGGCCGTTCCTGACGGCTTCTCCACTTGGCATAGTAAAAGACCTCCCATTTTGGGAGGCCTTTTTTCAAATTTTATCCGCGATAGCATCCATCAGCCAGTCCTCAACACTCTCAAAGCCGCAGACCTCTACGGTTCTGCAAATCTGCTCGTAGACTGTTTGGCTGACCTCTACGGAGAGCGTCACCGTTTCTTTTACTTCGGGTTCTGTTTTCTTTCTGGGCATAGCTTATCTCCCCTTTACGGCAGTGAGTACGGTTTCCAAAAGTTTGATGGCGGCGGAGGTGCTTGCCACAGCGTCCAAATCAAGGATGACTGTTTTGCCCCGCTTTTCGTTTCCGTCCTTGTCTATCCAGTTCGGCTTGCATACGCTCAGCTTCCGGCCCTCCCGGAAATATTCGATGATGTTCTTGCCGGTGTTGACGGTAACCGGCTTCTCGGTGTCCCAAACGTTCATAGTGGCTCCTTTCATAGAAAAATCGGATAAGGGATGTATAAAAAAACGCGCGTGCGCGTTGTGATCTTGTGCGGCGGCATACAGGGAAAGCCAGTCGGTAAGCCTCATGGTAACGAGCCATGGGGCTTTATTCTTGCGGTGGAACACTGCCGGGGAACCATCCTGAAACCGTTCTGCGTCCCGTACAGCTTGCTCTATTGCCTTTGCTATGTTCAACTGCTCCACGCGCTTGCACTCAATGTGGATACCGGGTAGGCCAAACACATCAGGCACAGTCCCGTATGTCCTGTTCCCGCCCCACGAAACGGGATACCCGGCGCGGCGGAGGTGATCTGTAAGCTCCCGTTCCCCCGCCGCACCCTTGCGCTGTGACATTCTTCCGCTTGTCACCGATCTCCTGCTTTCACTCATTCATCAGGATTGCCCCGGCCTCACTCAAATCTTCGATGATCTCGCAGTTGGTCAGCCCCATAGCATGGATTTCCCTGTCTCCGCTGCTCAGCTCCACAAGAGCAAGGCAGACTACCGGGTGGGAAACATGGCCGTCGAACCCCCATAGCAAATTGGCGGGGGCGGGAATGATCTGAAGAATTTTATTTCCGTTCATAATGTTGTCCTTTCTGTTCTGACCGGCTCACAGCCGGAAATAATCGTTGAGCTTCTGTTCAAATTTGTCACGGTCTGACACATCCAGCAGGGGCGCAAAGCGATGCTGTAGACCGTCCCTCTGGCGGTAGCGATCACGCTTGCGGCGCTTTGGCTTTGTGCCTCGCAGAATGGTGCAGGCTTGTTCGAGAGTTAGCATACGATCCTCCCGGTCGCCTTGTAGAAGGTTGCATCGACATGACCGCATGGCCCGCGTCGATTCTTGTCAAGCCACAGCTCCAGCAGAGACGGTGTTCCCGCTCCGCTGCTCTCGCAGGGCGGATCGTGCAGCAGGCACACAGTATCTGCATCCTGTTCGATGGCTCCGCTCTCCCTGAGATTGGCCATGGTAGCCCGGAACTCACCGGAGCGGTCAGAGGCAGCGGCCCGGTTCAGTTGACAAAGGCACAGCACGGGGATATTCAGCCGCATAGCCAGCAACTTGAGCGCACGGCTGTTCCGGGTGGTAGATTCATAGAGCGATAGGCGTTTTTCCGGTGGTTCCAGCAGCCCCAAGTGATCGACCACCAGCAGACCCGGCTTTTCCCGGAAACACAGGGCTTCAATCTGCCGGACGTTCATCCCGGAATGGCGGTTAAATACGATGGGCAGCTTGGAAAGCTGAGACATCCCGCTTGCAAACCGCTTGTATTCTTCTTCCTCCAACGTTCCGCCGAACATGAACCGAGCCGCAGAACCGCCGCCCAGATTGCCCACCAGACGGGCGGAGCAGTCCTCAGAGGTCATCTCAAGCGAGGCATAGACAACCCTCGTCCCAGTTTTGGCGGCGTTCAGTGCGATTTGCAAGGCAAGGGCGGATTTGCCGACAGCGGGCCTTGCGCCGATGATATGTAACCCACCGTTGATGTAACCGCCGCCCAGCAGTTTGTCCAATCCGGCAAGGCCAGAGGGAACGCAGGGGGCTTTCCCCTCAGCCTGACGCTCGACCCGGTCACAGAGGGCATTCAGAGCGTCGGCAACGGTCGTTGCTTCTCCGGCCCCGCCGTCCTCTGCAAGTTCCTGGATGACCGTCCGTGCATGGCTTAATGCCTCGGCGGGGGTACGGCCAGAGGAAACCAGCTCGTTTCCCAGCACTGCCAGCTTCCGGCTCAAAAAAGCTTCCTTGACGGCGGACACATAGACGGTAAGGTTGGCGGTGGTGGGTGTAATTTCCATTGATTCCAGCAGAAGCTTGTCCGTCACCTCCGGGCAATGCTGCCCCGCTTCTGCCCGAACGGTGAGCGCGTCAAAGCTGCCGTTTTCTGCGAACTGCCGCCGCATGGCCCGGAATACCTCACGGAGCGGGACAAGTGTAAAATCATCTTCGGACAGCCCGGAAGCCTCCGGGAATAGCGTGGCATCGATCAGCAGGGAGCCGATCACGCCGTACTCATTCAAAACATTTTCCATGTGCTACCTCCGCCATGTTTCGGTTACCGGGTCAAACTGTGGAGCGGGCTGCTCAGAATTTGACTGTTTCGCATCATGTCTCCACCTATCCCAGTTCTCCGCATTTCGGCAAGCCGCTTGCCAACTTCGCATGGGGGTCTTGCCAACCATCCAACCCTTCGCCTCGTAAAAGTCGATAAAGCCTTGCGGGTCCACCGCTGAATGGCGTTCAGCCACATAGGCTTGAACCTCTGCTAACGTGGGCGGGGTGAAGCGCTTCGCGCGTGGCGGCGTAGCCGCCCCATTACTCTTCCTTCCTCTTCCCTTTTCTCTCCTGTCCTGTGTATCCGCTTTGGAAACATTTTGTATACACGGTGTATCCGAGTAACTATATCGACCGTTTTTTTCACAAGACAAATGCTGTTTTTCTTCAATGTAAATTGATGGCGCATAGCGGTCACTTTGGATGTAATTATTTACCTTCCAATCCCGGATTACGCATACGCCAGCTTCGAACGGGATAATAAAGCCTTTCGCAATCAGTAATTTTAAGTCATCCCCAGAAGCATTAACCATTGCTGTAATCCTTTTAGGAGATGACACAAATCCGTCATCATCAGCCCTCATACCAAGATGAAAGTACAAACTCTGTGAACTGGCTGGGAGGTCGAGAAATACATCCGTGTCAACCACATCCAGCGAGAACATTCTCCGCTTCGCCATTTTATTCCTCCTGCGCCTGCTGCCGCGCCCATGCCCGCAGATCATCCACCAGCACCCGCGTACAGCCGCCGAGATGAACAACGGGAAAGCCCGGCACCTTGGCAAGTCGGTAGAGAGTGGGCCTTGATACCCCTAAAAGCTGCGCGGCTTGCGTCATATTAACCGCCACGGGTTCAGCCGGTGTCATCGCTCTGCCTCCTTTGAAAGCTCCTTGATAATTTGTAAGATGCGGTCTTTTTCCTCTGGGGAGAGTTCACGTCGGAGCTTCCGGGAAAAGCTGCAGTCTGCAATTCCCAGAGCTTCAGCGATTTGCCAGAGTTTTACACCTGCTCCCGCTGCCTTGCGGCGAATTTCGAAATTAGTCATGAAAAACCTCCAGAATAAAATTTGTTGTTGACTCTTCAACTGTTATCTGCTATCCTGATTATAGCAAACAACAAGAGCGTGCACAACTGGTCCGAGAAAAGTTGATGCAGGTGTGTACAAACGAAGATTTTTAAAGCAAGGATGTGAATAAATGAAGCGAGAACGAAAACTAAAATTTGCGGAGCGGTTCAATGAATTGCGTGGAGCGGAATCGCAAAAAGATTTTGCTGAAAGAATTGGTGTTTCTCGTCCCACTGTTGGCTTCTACGAAAATGGAGATCGTTTGCCGCAAGCTGATGTACTGGCCCAAATTGCGGACCGTTGTGGTGTTACATCAGACTGGCTATTAGGGCTATCTGATTACACTTACGATGCATCCCGGCAAATTACACTCGCTGAACTCGGCTTTTCAGAAAAAGCAGCAAATCAAATTGCTTCTATTGCGGGGGCGGCGGAAACAGCGGCAGATTTGGGCAATCAAGCAAACGAAAAGGTTAGTAGCGTTGAAAATCCGTGTGAATATACTTTGCAAGAAGAAGCGCGGGCATTTCTTGCACTTAATGTACTACTCCAAAGCCCTGAATTTGTCCGTGTACTTGGTAATGCATGGTCCTATATGCGGTTTACTGGACGATTTGATCGTAATTGGAAAATTACTCTCAATGTAGACGGGGCAAAGGAGCCGTTCTCTGCTCCGTGTGATGTGCTGCTCGATGCCTTGTGGAATAGAGTAGCGGAGCCATTGAGAAATATTCTTAGCGCGGTAGCGCATGAAGTACAGCAAGGAACGAGAAATATTGATATCCCGAAACAGAAAGAATAAAAACCGCCCCCGGTGCTGGAACACCGGAAGCGGTCATGGGGGCAGTAAACTTGCAACGGCCTACTGCCCTCCAATCATAACACGAAATATGGAGGAATTGCAGTGCCAAGAAAATCAAATACCAGAGCGGCGCAAGGGTCCGGAAGCATCCGGCAGCGGGCAGACGGCACATGGGAGGCCCGCTTTATCGTGGGGCATGATCCCGGCACAGGAAAGCCGGTCAGAAAATCCGTTTACGGCAAGACCCAAAAGGAAGTCCGGCAAAAGCTGGCACAGGCTGTGGCGGCGGTGGACAATAAAGCATACCGGGAACCGTGTAAAATGACCCTGGGTGAGTGGCTGGACATTTGGGCGGATACATACCTTGAGGGTGTAAAGCCCCGCACAGTGAAGATTTACAAGGATGATATACGGCTCCATATCAAGCCTTATCTTGCGGCGGTGAAGCTGGGAGAACTGGATACCCACACGGTACAAAAGTACTTCAATACGCTCATGACCAGCGGGAAGAAAGTGCCTGTAAGAGATAAGGCCGGAAAGATCGTCAAGAAGGGCGGAAAAACGGTTTATGAAACGGCTCCGCTGTCCGCAAAGACGGTGAAGAACGTGCATGGTGTCTTGCATGGCGCTCTGCGGCAGGCAGTAATCAACCGATATATCCCACTAAACCCTGCGGATGGAGATTTCTGCAAGCTGCCAAAAGTCCAGAAAGAGGAAATAAAGCCTCTTGATGAAAAACAGATCGCAGACTTCATGAAAGCTATCCGGGGGAACCCGTTCGAGGACGCTTTCCTTGTGACCCTGTTCACCGGCCTGCGGCAAGGGGAACTATTGGGGCTGACATGGGATTGTGTGGACTTTGATAACGGTATTCTGACGATCAACAAGCAGATGCAGCTTCATCAGGACAAGGACATGAAAGCATACCAGCTTGTTCCCACAAAGAACAGCAAGGCCCGGACGATCACGGCGGCACCCTTTGTCATAGAGTGTCTGAGGCATCGGAAGATAGAGCAGGCAAAGGAACGGCTCCTTGCTGGCCCGCTATGGCAGCAAAGCGGCCTTGTGTTTACGGATGCGACCGGGAACCATATCACGAAGCCGACCCTCTATCGGGCATTTAAGAAAGCCGCTGCGTCCATCGGCAGACCGGACGCCCGCTTTCACGATCTGCGGCACAGCTACGCCGTGGCGGCGCTCCGCTCCGGGGACGATATTAAGACCGTGCAGGGGAATTTAGGCCATGCCACAGCCGCTTTCACACTGGACGTTTACGGCCATGTGACAGACCAAATGAAACAGGACAGCGCAAGCCGCATGGAGCAGTTCATCAAGACCGTTTCCGGCTCCTAAAATGGGGTAAAATTTCTGTAAGGGGTAAAAGATGGGGTAAACGCCTTAAAACAAGCATGATAAAAACCCTGTAACCATTGCGGTTACAGGGTTTCGTTCTGGAGGTGACACCCGGATTTGAACCGGGGAATCAGGGTTTTGCAGACCCTTGCCTTACCACTTGGCTATGTCACCAAAACTATATTTATATTTTGCTGAATGCTCATATAGGATACCGTATAATGAGCATTTTGTCAAGCATTATTTTTTGACGAAGCAGAGGGACGAAGCAGAGGGAAGAAGGGCGAAATGCCCCGCGCCGCTGCCGGAATTTCGGACAGCGGCGCAGATTATTTAGGTCAGAGCTCCGGGGTATCCAGCAGATTCATGACCGAGACCTCATAGGCGGTCCGTTCCTCTGTCCCTGTATCCGTGACCTTTCGGTAAATGCGGCTCTGGATTCGCCCCTTCAGCGAAAGCAGCGCGCCGACATCAAGAGTACTGATCTGCAGGGCGGTCTGGCCCCACGCGATGACCGGCAAATAATCCGCACGCCCATAATTCCGGGGAACGGCCAGCAGCAGATCGCAAATGCTACGGCCCAGCGGCGTCCGGCGGTAGACAGGCGGCTTGCAGAGCGTGCCGGAGAGGATGATTTGATTCACGGCCTCGCCGGTCGGCGGGAGCAGCGCCTTTCCATAGACTGTCAAAATCAGACGCCGCCCAGTGACGGTGCGGTTATTGAAGGAGCGGAGCTGTCCATCGATTCGCAGCGGCTCTCCTGAATGAACACCAGCAAGCTGCTCCTGCCGTAGCAGCATAGGCAGCAGATCGGCTGTGCCGGAAAGGCGGGGGACCTCTATGAATTGCCGGTAAAAGACCTGCCCGTGATTTTCGTGAGAGCGCTCCGGCGTCCCGGTGGGAACACCCTCTAAAAGTACCTCGTTGTATGCTTGCATCGCTGTCTCGTCCACCTCTCGTCTGTGATGCTTCATCCTATGCGGCGGCGCGGAGCGATAGAACCACTTGTAACCTGTGCCGGCGGCGGATATAATAGCACCATAGAACTGTGCGGAGGTGTGCAGATGGCAAATTTACTGGATTATCTGGATTGGCGGGGGGACCTGACTCTGCGTCAGAGCCCGTTCAACGAGGTGGATAACCTGATTTTAGCGGAGCTTTCCTTTATAGACTTCAGCGGCATCGTTCCAGCACCGGGAGAGGGGCCGCGTGTGCCGCTTTGGCAGGCAGCGCAGCGCTGGCAGGCCGGAAACCGGGGCGAATTGGTCAATATGGGTGTTCTGGTGCCCAACCGCATCCCGGAAATGCTGCGGCGCATGGCGGAAACGCCGCGGTTCCGGGATATGGAACTGTGTGGCTACCGGGAGCATCTGGACACGGAGCGGGCGGAGCAATTCGCGGCGTTGACCATCCTCTGCGGAGACGGAACGGCCTATTTTTCCTTCCGGGGAACAGACGATACGCTGGCGGGCTGGAAGGAGGATTTTTACCTGAGCTGCATGGCAGAGGTCCCGGCGCAGAAAAAGGCGGTGGCGTACACAAAGGAAATAGCGCGGCTGTGTCCCCGGCTGAAGCTGCGGCTGGGCGGACACTCCAAGGGCGGCAATTTGGCAGTGTGGGCCGGGGTATTTGCCCCGGCGGCGGTACAGCGGCGCATCTGTGCGGTATGGTCCAACGATGGGCCGGGCTTCCGGGACGATATATTGTCCCTGCCGCAGCACAGGCGGTTGGAGGACCGCATCCACACCATCGTACCCAAGTCCTCGGTGGTGGGAATGCTGCTGGAGCATGAGGAGGACTACACCGTGGTGGACAGCAGCCAGCAGGGCCTGATGCAGCATGACGGTTTTTCGTGGGAAGTGCGGGGCAATCATTTTGTGCATCTGCACGGCGTTACGCGGCAGGCCCAGCTGACGGACCGGGAGCTGCGGGCGTGGGTCAGGGAGCTGCCGGTAGCCCGGCGGGAGCAGTTTGTGGACAGCGTGTTCCAAATCTTAGAGGCATCCGGCGCAAAAACACTGACAGACCTGCGGGCGGAGGGCTTTAAAACGGCGGGGACCATGGTGAAGGCGTTGAAAAATCTGGACAAGGAGACCCGGGAGGCGCTGCTGAGGTTCACCGGCATCCTGTTTATGAGCAATCTCCGCATGACGCTGGAGGGCTTGCAGGAGGATGCTGAAACGCTGTTAGGCGGCAAAAAGGAAAAATAGAAGCCCATTTGAAATTGTAACGGCGAATAGATAGAAAGCAGGACGCACCGCTTTCGCAGTGCGTCCTGCTGAGGCTGTCGATAAAGTGATAAATTTTCCGCAACGGTAAGGAAGGGTGTGCGCGGGAAACCCAAGAAGGGTGTCCTGCGCCATTAAAATCCTAAGTTTTCAGAACTTTTATAAAGTTCTGAAAACTTGCTCAGCGGGGAGAAAAGACTTTTTCGACACGCTGAGCAGGACGCACCGCGAAAGCGGTGCGTCCTGCTGTGTCTGGCATTGTTATACGTTGGCGGTGTCCCGCTCTTTCTCCTTGGCAGGGGCGGCCTCCGGCGCGGATTGCTCCGGCAGAGTCGCCTCGTCCGTAGAAGCGGGCTGAGCAATCGCCTTTTTGGACGCCTTGGCAATGCGGGGCTTTTGGGGCGGCGCGGGCGTCCGCCAGTGGAGCGTGGTTTTGTTGAACACCGGCTCGCAGACATACAGCACGGCGGGCATGACCAGAAGGCAGATGCACGCGGAGATCAGCGCGCCCCGGGCCAGCATGATGCAGATGGCGCCGATGAGGTCGATAGAGGACACAAAGGACACGCCCAGCGTGGCGCAGAACAGCACCAGCGCGCTGGTAATGATAGAGGCGTCAGAGGAATCCGCCGCGATGCGGATGGCCTCTATGCGGCTCTTGCCGCTTTGCAGCTCCTCCTGAAAGCGGGAGGACATCAAAATAGCGTAGTCCACGGTAGCGCCCAGCTGCACGCAGCTGATGATGGTGGGAGCAATGAAGGGCGTGGAGGCCCCGGAAAAGTAGCAGAAGCCCTGATTGAGAAAAATGGCCAGCTCAATCGTGGCCACCAGCACCGCCGGAATGGAAATGGACTTGAACGCCCATGCCACGATGAGGAAAATGCAGGCGATGGAAAGGTAGTTCGCCACCACAAAGTCCACGGCGGTGGTGTCGATGAGGTCGCGGTACATGGCGCCCTCGCCGGTGATCATGGCGTGCTCATCGTATTCTTTCAAAATGGCGTTCATTTCGTCCAGTTGGCCGGAAACGGCGTCGGTAGCGGGCTCGTAGCTGGAGTTGACCATCATGAGCTGATAGCCGCCCTGCTTGAGCATATCCTTCACGGCGTCCGGGATGAAGAAATCCGGGATGCCGGTCCCCAGTATTTTGTGGTAGGAGACCACAGAGGTGATACCCTTGAGCTGCTCCATCCGGGTCTCAATATCTGACATTTCCGCAGGCGTCAGATCGTCCCGCAGAACGATGAAGTGAGAGGTGGCCATGTCGAAATCGTCCTTGAGCTTTTCGTTGGAGACAATAGAGGGCAGGTCCCGGGGCAGGGACTCGTCCAGCTTGTAGTAGATTCCGGCGTGGGACTGAGCGTAGTAGGCAGGGATGAACAAGAGGATGAACAGCACCATAATGGCCCTGTGGTGCCGGAGGACAAAGGTGTTCATCCGGTCAAAGCTGGGAAGAAGGCTTCTGTGCTTGTGCTTGGTGATCTGCTTATCGAAAATCAGCACAAGGCTCGGCAGTACCAGAATCACGGTGGCTACGCCCAGCACCACGCCCTTGGCCATGACGATGCCAATGTCCCGCCCCAGTGTCAGCCGCATGACGCACAGGGCCAGGAAGCCTGCGATGGTGGTTACGCTGGAGGAGGACAGGGAGCGGAACGCGGCAACAATGGCGGCGGCCATGGCGTCCCGGTTATCCGTATAGTTGGCCCGCTCCTCCTCGTAGCGGTGGTAGAGGAAAATGGAGTAGTCCATGGTGACGCCTAATTGCAGCACGGCGGCAATGGCCTTGGTGATGTAGGAAATCTCGCCTAAGAATATGTTGCTGCCGAAATTGTAAATGACCGCAAAGCCGATGCTGGCAAGGAAGATAAAGGGCAGCACCGTGGATTCCAGTGTCAGCAGCATGGCGCAGAGGGCCAGCAGCACCGCAAGGCCTACGAACATGGGAAGCTCGCTATCCATCAGGTCGCGGGTATCCTTGATGACCACGGAGAAGCCCGCCAAAAAGCATTTTTCGTTGCAGATCTTTCGCACCTGCTCAATGCACTCCATGGTTTCGTCCGATGCGCCGGGATGGCTGTACTGAATAATCATCATGGTAGCGTCCCCGGCGAAGAACATATCCCGGAAATTGGCGGGAATCATATCCGTGGGGATTTGGATACCCATGAGATTGCTGATCCAGATGGCGTTGGAAACACCGTCAATGGCCTTGATGTCATTGATGAGGCTGTTGGTGTATCCGGCGGGCATATTTTCCACAATGAGCATACTGGTAGCCGCCATTTTGAATGGCTCCTCCAGCAGCTTCTCACCCTGTGAGGACTCGAGATCCTCCGGAAGATAGGAGAGAATATCATAGTTGATGCGGGTAGAGATATAGCCGATAGCGGCGGGAATGAGCATGATCACAGCCGCCAGCGCCACCAGCCGCGGCTTTCGGGTCAGCCATTTGGCAAGTCGTTCGATCATGACTCAGTCCTTTCCGCCGAACAGGCCGGTGACAGCGGCCCAGAGGTCCTTGAACATCTGGGCGATACGGCCCCAGAATGTGGTCTTCTCTGCCGCTGCAGCTGCCGCTTCCTCCTCATCCTCCTCCGGCTCTGTGATCTCCTGTGTGCGGATGAGGACCTGAATGCTCTGGGGGGCGGGGTTGCGGCTGTCCGTCAGGGAAACGGCCTCGGCGGTGGCGTCCATCAACAGGAGATTGTTGACATCGCCGGTGTATTCGTCCCACGTGTCCTCAATGATCTCGCAGATGCTCGTCTTGGCGTCCTTGATCTCACCGGCAGTGCTCATGGTGCGGGCCGCGCCCCGGAGCACGGAGGCCAGCGCCTCAAGGGACTGCTTCGTACCGGCATCCAGCGGTGTGCCCGCTGCCTTCAGCAGCGCCTCGGTGTCTGTGACCAGCTTCTGCGTGTCCCGGATGGCCTTGTTGGCGCTGACGCTGAGGCTGCTGACGGTTTTCAGCGTTTCCTGCAGGGTCGGCTCGTACTCATCCAGAAGGTCCTGCAATTCCTCGGCATCCTTGAGAATGCTCCGCAGTTCGCCGCTGGCACCGGAGAGCGCTGACGTCAGGTCTTCGGCCTTATTCAGCAGAGAGGTCAGTTCACTCAACCGGGCGCAGAGCGCGGCCAAATCGTCAATGACCCGGCCGGTGGGCTTGGCGATATTGTCCATGGTGGTATATAGGCCGCTTTGCAGGTCCTTGATTTGCTTGGTGGCGCTGTCCAATCCTCCTGCAATCAGGTCGATGGCTGCTCCGCCTACGCTTTCGGATTCGCCGGGAGTGGCTGCAGTGGAACCGCCGGTTTCGCCCTTGCCTCCGTCTGCGCCGGTTTCACCGCCCTCTGTGGTTGTGGCATTATTATCGCCGGTGGTAACGCTGCCAGCACCGGTATTGCCGGTTTCACCCTCATTGCCGTTCGTGCCGTTTTCACCGCCCTCTGCGGGGGCGGACGGGGTGCTGCCATCGCCGGTGGTGTCATTGCTATCGCCGGAAGCGTTGTTCTGGCTGTTATTGTCACTGCTGCCGGTACTGCCGGAGCCGGAATCGGAACTGCCGGAGGAAGAACTGCCGGAGGAAGAACTGCCGGAGGAAGAACTGCCGGAGGAAGAACTGCCGGAACCGGTTATATTGCCGCTGTTGTTACCGGCGTTGGTGTTCGAGCCAGCGTCGGAACCGCCGCCGGATGGGCTTTCGCTGCCGGAATTGGAGCCGCTGTCCGAAACAGAACCGCTGTCGGAGCCACTGCCCTCCTCGGGATCATTTTGCAGCAGCTCACCGGTGATGGTGGTAGTACCAGCGTCTGTCTTCAACTTGCCGCTGGCATACAGCAGCCAGAGGTCGGCGGTCTGCTTGGCGTCGGCGGGACTCTGCCCCAGTACCTTCTGACAGAATGTTTGGAAGCTCATGGCCTCCTTGGACTGATAGGCTTGTTCCAGTGCGGGTAAATATTGAATCGCCGCCTTTATGCCGATGATGTTAGCTTCAATTTCAGCTTTTTCATCTTCTGTGGCCGCCGCAGCATAAGCAAGCTCAAGCTTTGTCAGTTGTCCCTTCAATGCGGTGGTCGCCGCGTCTACGGAACCGGCTGCCATAGCGCCCGCTGCCACCTTGGCCAGACTCGCTGCCTGTGTTTCTTCCAGACCTTGCTTTTTCAGGACAAGGGTATAATAGGTCTGCCGGTCGGAAGCATAGGCGCTGTGGGCCGCCTTCAGTTGCTCAATGGTCTTGCTGCCAACGCCCTGTACATTGTCGATGGCTTCGGTGGTGTCCTTCTTCACAGTGCTGCCGGTGACGCCCAGCGCGTTCCGCAGAGACACCAGACTGCCGCTGAGCTTGCTGCAGGCGCTGAGAACATCGCGCAGATCGCCGGTGCTTTCCAGCCGGTCCAGCGCGTCCTCAAGGTCCTCCAGCTCGTCCCGGAGGTCGCTGGAGGTATTGCTCATGCTGTTCAGGACGGATTTGGAATCGGAAATGGTGCGGCTCAGCGTTTCAATTTGCCCCTCCACCGGGTCCAAAAGCTCGGACAGGTTGGAAAGGTCCTCCCGCAGAGCGTCGGTCCCATCATAGAGAACGCCCTTGCCGCCCGAGAAGATGCCCCGGGCCTCGTTTAGTTTATCCAAGCCGCTGGCGGAGGCGTTGAGGCTGCCGGTCATGGAATACAGCGCGTCCAGCAGAGAATCAAGGCTTCCGGAGAGCTTATTGTAGTTGTCCTCAAGGTCATCCTTGCGCTCGGAGAGCTTGGCAATCTCCTCCAGCTGGCTCAGCGTGGCGGGGACCAGCATGAACGTCAGTCCGCCGAAGGAGAAATCCTCGCTGCCGACCCGGATGGTGTAGTGGCACTCCTCGCCGGGCAGGCCGATGAACAGCACAGCTCGCAGATTGCCGATGAGCTGCACCTGTGCACCGGGGGCCTCAAGGGAGAGAATATCGTCCTGATTGAAAATGGCCATGGCCTCCAGCGTGTAGTTGTTCCGGGCGTACTCGATAGCGTCCGGGTTGGGAATGGCGTCCAGATTGATTTCCACAACGCCGGTTTTTCCGGCCAGTTCCTCGGCGCGGGTGGGAACGCCGTTGAGCTTGTAGCTGACAGCCAGCGTCCACGGCAGCGCCTCAAAGGGACGGGTGGTCTTACCCTCAAAATAGAAATGAGAGGGCGCCGTGCCGGCGTCAAAGCGGAAGGTGGTCATGCCGCCAGCGGAGGAGGGAACGGTCCCGTCCGTCAGGTTCAGCACCTCGTCATACTGGCCGTAGTCCGTTAGGGTGGAATAGCCGTTGGTGAGATAGCTTTTCACCACACTGCCCTCCGTCAGATTGCCATAGTAATCCGTCATGGCATAATAGGCCTCATCATAGACGGGGGACACGCCGTTATCCACTGCGGACACGGGGACAGAACTCAACGCCAGCAGGGCGGAGAGGACGCAGCTTCCGAAGCGGAGAAGCTGCCGTTTCGCGGTTCTTACTGGATGACGCATGGCATTTTCTTCCTTTTACACACAATTTTTGCGGGAGCTTGCCGGGGGCTTCTCTTATAATATCAGTTTACCAGCTTCTTCCGGGGAAGAATATGGACATACCTTGGCCTGTGCCTGATTCTATGGAGAGCGCCGCTGAGAAAATTTGGGCGGTTTCGAGAAATTGCCTGAATTTTCAGTAAAGGCGCCGTTAAAAATTTTCCTTGAAGTGGAAGCTGCTTTCAGTGTATAATCAACACATCATACCATCAGTTGATAAGGGCATATTTGCCCTTGTCAACTGATGGTATATAAAAGAGAAAAATTGGAGGAAAAACATGGCGCAGGAAACAAAAAATGCCATCCGGCGGGCGTTTATCCGGCTGCTCAACGAGCGCCCCATTGATAAGATCTCCATTAAGGATATTGCGGAGACCGGCGCGGTGAACCGCAATACCTTTTACTATTATTACGCGGATATTTATGCACTGGTAGAGGATATTTTTGAGATGGAGGCTGCGGATTTTCTGACGAAAATGCGACGGTACGAGAGCTGGCAGGAGGCGTTTCTGGACGCCACGGACTTTGCCATGCAAAATAAGCGGGCGGTGTTTCACCTTTATAATTCCGCCAATCAGGGCACACTGCGGCGCTATTACCACAAGGTCATTTTAGGAGCCATGATGACCTATGTGCAGGGACAGGCCGAGGGTCTGACAGTACAGGAGGAGGACATCCGGGTGCTGGCGGAATTTTACTCCGCCGCGCTGGAGGGCCTGACTGCTCTGTGGCTTCAGGACGGGATGAAATATGACGCGGAGGCGTACATCGACCACCTGGGGCGGCTACTGGACGGAAATATCCGGTTGGCGCTGGAGCGCGAAAGCAGCCGCAGCGAGAACGCCGGATAAAAATAAAAGAAAATCCCCATTGGGTCAGACCCAATGGGGATTTTTTATGCGTCCTTCCACTGCTTTCGGCAGCGGACATACCAGAAGCCGCACAGCAGAATTTGAATGAGAGTGGAGCAGGGGGAGGACAGCCCCAAGGCAAAGATGGAGCCGGGCAGCAGACGGCTGATGAGAAACGCCAGCGGCAGGCGAATCCCCACGGCACCCAGTAGACCCTGCACCATGACAAAGAGCGTCTGGCCGCAGCCGTTGAAATAACCCACAAAGCAAAAGAGGAAGCTGGTGAACAGGCAGTCGATGGCGTAGGCCTTCAGATATTCCCATGCGGCGGCAATGACCGCCGCGTCATCAACGAACAGGCCCACCAGAATATCGCCGTGAAAAAATGTGAACCAGCCCATGATGAAACCTGCCGCAAGGGAGGTCGCCACGCCGCACCAGAGCGCCCGGGCGGCGCGGCGCGCCTGCCCCGCGCCGATGTTCTGGGCCACGAAGGCGGACATGGACTGCATATAGGCCGAGGGGACCAGCATCACAAAGGCGCACAGCTTTTCCGCCACGCCCACACCGGCGGAGGGAACGGTGCCCATGGAGTTTGCGATGCCGATGATGGCAAGAAACGAAAGGCTTACCAGCAGGTCCTGCAGGGCCACCGGACTGCCCAAGCGCAAAATCTGCCGGATGAGGGCGGCGTCCGGGCGGATGTCGCCCCGTTCCAGCGTAAAGGGCAGCTTGCGGCGGCGAATCAAAATCAGGGAAAGGGCCACGCTGATGGCCTGCGCCGCCACGGTGGCATAGGCCGCTCCGGCTACGCCCATGTGAAAGCCGCCCACCAGCAGCAGGTCACCGGCAATGTTGCAGATACAGGCGATCAGCACCGTAATGAGGGGCATAACAGAATCACCGATGCCCCGGAAAATACTGCCGAGAATGTTGTAGGCCACGATGAATACCGCACCGGCAGAGCAGATGCGGGTGTAGGCCACTGTGCCGGAAAAGGCGTCCACCGGGGCGTGCATGATGGCGGCGGTCTGGGGCGCGGCCAGCAGCATCACCACCGTGACCACTGCGGCAACGATGGCAAACAGGCAGATGCCGCAGCCTACGGCGCGCCCGGCCTCCCGGAGATTGCACTCACCGATGCGCTGTCCCAGCAGCACGGTCACGCCCATGGCAAGCCCTGTGATGACAATGGTGATGGACTGCATGATCTGGCCGCCGGTGGACACGGCGGAGATGTCCGCCGCCGTGCCGAAGCGCCCCACAACCTGTAAATCAACGGCACCGTACATGGCCTGAAGCAGCAAGGCCAGCAGCACCGGCAGCGCAAAGCGCAGCAGAAGGGGTAAAATCGGTCCCTTGGTAAAATCGTGTTGTTGCTCCATAAATCAAACCTCCCGAACGAAGAATGTTTTTCCAACAAAAAAGCCGGATAAGATTCCGGGCGCACCCGGCATCTTATCCAGCCTTGCAATTACGATCACAGACCCTCCGATGACTGCCGGTAACTCTATCACATTCCGGCGGGAAAGTCAAGAGGCAGTATTTTTGTCCGGACGGGTCAGCAGGAAAATGGTGCTGATGATGGCGGCAAAGCCGATGAGGTCCGTCCCGGAAAAGGAGGTCCCCAGCCACAAAACGGAAAACACCGTAGCGGACAGCGGCTCCGAGGAGGCCAGCATGGAGGATTTGGAGGGGCCGATATCCACGATGGACTGCATGATGAGGGAAAAGGAGACCACGGAGCCCAGCACCACAATGGCGGCCACCGCCAGCCAGCCCCGCAGGGGCAGTTGAACATCATAGCGCCAGCTCCGGCAGAGAAGGTTTAGCGTCACGGCGGCAAACGCCATGCCGAGGGCGGTGACGGTCTCCCGGTCATAGCGCTCCAAGAGCTTTGACGGCAGCATACTGTACAGTACAACGGCCCACGCTGTGGCAAGGCCCCAGAGAAGTCCGGCAGGGGAGATGACAAGCTGACCGGGCTTGCCGCCGGTGGCCAGCAGAAACGTTCCGAACAGCGCCAGAAGCAGCGCGGCGGTCTCGATTTTCGTGGGAAAGCGCCGGACACGGGCGCAGGTGATAAGCAGAATAAAAACCAGGCTCAGAGTTTGCAGAACCGTTGTGGTGGCGGCGTTGGAATAGGAAATACCCATGATATAGGCGGACTGGCAGGCCATGAGGCCGAAAATACCGTAGGCCGCCAGACACGCTACGTGCCGGTGGTCCTTCCAGATGTCCCGGCAGGCAGCGGGGTGGCGCAGCAGGGCCAGAACCGTCAGAATAATGGCGGTGAAAAACAGCCGCGTACAGGAAAGCCACAGCGGCGGCACATGAAAATTGGAGAAAAGATATTGAGCGCAGGTGCCGGAAAAGCCCCAGAAGATACCGCCGATCACGGCGCAGAGAGAGCCCCGCAGCGCGGGAGAGATGGTCTGCTTCGTAGAAATCACCCTTATCAAGTCGAAAAGTCACGGAAGCATTATAATCGGGGCGGGTGCGCCTGTCAATGAAGAACCGGCCCTCCGGGGCCGGTTTGAAATCTATTTTGTCAGGAAGTGATGCGCTTGAAGTTGCCGACGGTCTCATTGACCGTGGAGACATAGGCAAATGTATTGGGGAACTCCGCTAAAATCTCCTGAAAACGGACGATCTGGTGCCGGTTCACCACGCAGATCAGCATGGAGCGGGGGGTGTGGGAATACATCCCCTGCGCCGACAGCAGCGTGACGGAGTGGTGCAGCTCTTGAATGAGCCGCTGGGAAAGGGCCTGCGGGTCCTGTGTGACGATCTCAAACTTCAGGGCGGTCTTGCCGCCCTTGAGGATGCGGTCGCTGATGCTGGAGGTGAGGTAGCAGTAGATCAGGCAGAGAATCACCGGCTCAAAGCGGTAGCCATATACGAAAAATGACAGGGCGGCCACAGAGGCGTTCAGGCAGAAAATGACCCAGACAAAGCTGGCCTCCGGGTACTTTTTCCGCACCCATGCCGCCACAATATCCGTGCCGCCGGTGGAACCGTTCTGGCGGATGACCGTGCCGCCCACCGCTCCGCTGATGGCGCCGGCGACCATGGGGCCTAAAATGGTAGAGGTGCCGTTGTCCGTGTGATAGGCAATAGCGCTGAGGTCTATGTGCCCCAGCATTAGCGTCACAAAGGAGAATACCAGCACAAAGGCCAGATTCTTTTTCGCAAAATCCGCGTCCAGCTTTTGCCATGTCAGAAAAATCAGCGGCAGGTTCAGAAGCAGCGACAGATAGCCGATGTTGATGTGGAACAGATACTGCACCATAGTGATGAGACCGTTGAGTCCGGCAGGGGCAAAGGCGTTGGGAAATACGAACAGCTCATAGCTGAAGCCCATTAAAACGGCGGACGCCGTGACAATGAGATAGCTTTTAAGCTGCTTTTTCTGCTCATTCCGCAAGGGAAACACTTCCTTTGGCATTGGTTTGGAACGGCGTTCCAGCCACGGAGTATACGCCCATTTTGCCAAAAATGCAAGAAATCTTGCAAAAATAAGTGAAAAATGCAAGAAAACTTTTGCAACCTGCAAAATGCCCGCCAAAATGCCGGAAAACAAAAAAGCGCCGCCCGGAAATGAAGACTCCGGGCGGCGCTTTACCAATTTGCGAGGAAAAAAGCTCAGGGCTTCAGGGCGGCGACCCATCTGCCGTACTTTTCGATGTTGGCGGCGGCCTCTGCCGCGTCCGCACCCTGTGTCAGAATATAGACCTTGATCTTCGGTTCCGTGCCGGAGGGACGGACCAGAATCACTGTCCCATCGGCCAGTTCGTAGCGCAGCACGTTGGAGCCGGAAAGCTCCATGCGGCTCTTGGCCCCGGTGGCGCAGTCGATGACGCTACCATCGGTATAATCCTTGCGGACCGTTACCTTCACGCCGCTGATCTCCGTCGGGGGATTGGCGCGGAGGTCCGCCATGAGCTTTGCCATGTCCCGGAGACCGTCCAGACCGGGCATCACCAGATTGTGGGTCTTTTCAGCGTAGTAGCCGTACTTTTCATACAGAGCGTTCAGCGCGTCAAAGAGGGTCATGCCCTGCGCGTAGTACCATGCCGCCATCTCCGTCAGGAGCATGGAGGCCGTGACCGCGTCCTTATCCCGGACGTAATCGCCCAGCATATAGCCGTAGGACTCCTCGTAAGAGAAAATGACCTTCCCCTCACCGCTGGCCTCCAGCGCGTTCTTCTTTTCCGCCATGAATTTGAAGCCGGTGAAGGTATCGAAGCACTTTACGCCATTGCTCTCCGCTACTTTCCGGGCCATTTCCGTGGTCACAATGGTTTTAAGAGCCACCGGTTTTTCCGGCAGCTTGCCGGCACGTTTCATGGCGCCGATGAGGTAATCCAGCAGCAGCACGCCGGTCTGATTACCGGTGACGGGCTGGAACTCTCCGTCATGGTTTCGCACCATGATGCCGACACGGTCGCTGTCCGGGTCCGTGCCGAGGATGAAGTCCACATCGTTTTTCTTGGCAAGGTCAATGGCCAGATAAAAGCCCTCCGGGTTTTCCGGGTTGGGGGAGACCACCGTGGGGAAGTTCCCGTCAATGACCATCTGCTCCGGCACGCAGATCAAATGCTTGATTCCCAGCGTCTCCAGTGCCTCCGGCACCAGCTTGTAGCCGCAGCCGTGGAACGGCGTGTAGACCAGCTTGAATTTGTCTGCCACCCGGGCAACGGTCTCCCGGTCATTGATCATGGCTGTGACATGGGCCATGAATTTGCGGTCGGTCTCATCGCCCATGGTCTCAATAAGGCCCGCCTTCACGGCCTCGTCAAAGGCCATGCGCTTTACGCCATCAAAAATATCGATCTGTGTCAGCTCCTTGGCAATCGCCTCGGCATGGTGGGGCGGAAGCTGTGCACCGTCGGACCAGTAGACCTTGTAGCCGTTGTACTCCTTGGGATTATGGCTGGCAGTGACGTTGATGCCCGCCTGACAGCCGTATTCCCGCACGGCAAAGCTCAGCTCCGGCGTGGGCCGCAGGGATTCAAAAATGCGGACATGGATGCCGTTGGCAGCACAGACCTCGGCGGCGGCCCGGGCAAACTCCATGGAGTGATTGCGGCAGTCCATGCAGATTGCCACGCCCCGGCGCTTGCCCTCCTCGCCCTCGGCGGCGATGACGTTGGCAAAGCCCTGTGTAGCCCAGCGAATCACATGGATATTCATGTTGTGCAGACCTGTGTACATGGTCCCCCGGAGCCCGGCGGTGCCGAATTCCAGCGGGCCGAAGAACCGGCTTTCAATCTCCTTGGGGTCATTCCGAAGGGCCTCCAGCTCGGCGTGCTCGGCCGGAGAGAGGGCAGGGCTGCGAAGCCACTTTTCGTATTCCTGCATGAAATCCATTTGCAGTACCTCCTTATAGATATAAACAAATTGATAGGAAAACGGCAAATAATAAAAAACCGGCGCGTCTACTTATGGTATTTGCTTCCGGCGTTGATTTGGTAGGCCCGGTAGATCTGCTCCAAGAGCATGACCCGCAGCAGGTGATGGGGAAAGGTCATGGGGGACATGGACAGCCGCAGATCGGCCTGCTGTTTCAGAGAGGGGTGCATCCCGTAGGAGCTGCCGATGAGGAAGACGATGTGTCCGGCACCCCGGGCGGCGGCCTCCGCAAGATAGCGGGCCAGCGCCTCGCTGGAGCGTTCCTGTCCCTCTACGCACATGGCGATGAGCAGACATCCGGCAGGCAGCTTTGCCCGCACGGCATCGGCCTCTCGGGCCAGCGCCGCCTCGATCTGGGCAGGGGAGGGAGACTCCGGCAGCCGTTCCTCCGGCAGCTCCAAAATTGTCAGCGTGCAGAAGCGGCTCAGCCGCTTGGCGTATTCCGCTGCGGCGTCCAGATAAAATTTTTCCTTCAGCTTTCCCGTGCAGATGATCGTCACCTTTTGCATACGGCCCTCCTGTGAGCGGTGTGGCACGGCCCGGTGCACTCCCGGGGCGCCACGGATACCGGCAGGGACAGCCCCGCGGCCTCCAGCGCCGCTGTGACCGCGTTCAGCGCCATGGCCGGGGTGTTATTGTCGCGGCTCAGGTGCGCCAGCACCAGCTCAGAGGCGCCTGCCTCCGCCAGCGTGACCGCAAGGCGGGCGGCATCCTCGTTGCTCAGGTGTCCCTCCGGCCCTAAAATGCGCTGCTTGAGGGAGTAGGGATACGGCCCGGAGCACAGCGCCTCAACATCGTGGTTGGCCTCTATGATGGCAAGGTCCACCCCCGGCAGCAGGTCCAGCGCTTCATCGGTAACATAGCCGGTGTCCGTAAGGAAGCCGATGCTGCCATCCTCCGTGTCGAACCGCCAGCCGCAGGAGCCGGGGGAATCGTGGGAGGTGGGAATCGGCGTGACGCTTACGCCCAAAAGGCGCGTGGGGCAGTCGATGGCCATAAGACGGGCGTCAATGTCCGTCAACCGGTAGCGCAGCTCCCGGCAGGCGCGGGCCGTGGCAAAAATGGGGCAGGCCGTTTTCTTCAAAAGCGTTCCCATACCGGAAATATGGTCGGAATGGGTGTGGGTTATAAAAATAGCGTCCAGCTCTGCCGGGGATAGGCTCAGCGCCTTCAGCGCGGCGGTGATGCGGCGGCAGGAAATGCCGGCGTCAATCAGAAACGAAGCGCCATCGCAGGAAAGCAGGGCGGCATTGCCGGAGGAGCCGCTGGCAAGGGTATGTACGGTGGTCAAGAAAAATACCTCGCTTTGTATAATGAAAAAACGTCCGCCGGGGAGCGCGCCGGTCAAGGCCGGCACACTCCCTGACGGACGTAGGGTTCAACAGATTTGTGCGGTGGGCAGGGAGCTTTCATCCGGCTCGTCTATGGCGCGGATGTCCGCGCCCAGTGCCCGGAGCTTTCCGATGATGTCCTCATAGCCGCGCTCAATATACTGCACGTTGGAAATCTCACTTTCCCCCTGTGCGGCCAGAGCGGCAATGACCATGGCGGCACCGGCCCGCAGGTCATAGGCCTGAATGGGGGCGCCGGTGAGCTTTTCCACGCCCTCCACCACGGCGGTCTTGTCATCCACCTGAATGTGGGCGCCCATGCGCTTGAGCTCGTCCACATAGCGGTAGCGGCTGCTCCAAACGCTCTCCGTTACCAGACTGGTGCCCTCGGCCAGAGACAGCACTGTGGTCATCTGGGGCTGCATATCCGTGGGGAAGCCGGGATAGGGCAGTGTTTTGATGTTAGCCCGCTTCAGCCGATGGGTACGGCGGACCAGCAGCGTGTCATCCCGTTCCTCCACCTCAACGCCGCACTCCTGCAATTTTGCGGTGATGCAGTCCATGTGCTTGGGGATGATATTCTTGACAAGGACCTGTCCGCCGGTGGCGGCCACAGCGGCCATATAGGTGCCGGCTTCAATCTGGTCGGGGATGATGGCGTAGGAGCCGCCGGTGAGACGGTCCACGCCGCGAATTTTAATGGTGTCCGTACCGGCGGCGCGGATATCGGCGCCCATGGAGTTGAGGAAGTTGGCAAGGTCAACGATGTGCGGCTCCTTGGCGGCGTTTTCAATCACGGTGTCGCCCTTGGCCAATACGGCGGCCATCATGATGTTCATGGTGGCGCCGACGGACACGACATCCAGATAGATGTTGGCGCCGGTGAGGCAGCCGGACTCCACGGAGGCATTGATGTAGCCCCCCTCGGTGGTAACGCCGGCGCCCAGCGCGCAAAAGCCCTTTACGTGCTGGTCAATGGGGCGGACGCCGCCGAAATTGCAGCCGCCGGGCATGGCGACCTCGGCTCTGCCGAAGCGCCCCAGCAGCGCGCCGATGAGATAGTAGGACGCCCGTAGCTTCCGGCTGAGCTCGTAGGAGGTGCGGGTGGTGTGGATATGGCGGCTGTCGATTTCCACCGTATGACGGTTGATGGTGCGGATGGAGGCGCCCAACTGCTCCAAAATCTTCAGAATCGCCGTTACATCGGAAATTTGGGGGATATTTTCAATGCGGCAGACACCGTCTACCAAAATAGCGGCAGGAATGATGGCAACGGCGGCGTTCTTCGCGCCGCTGATCTCCACCTCGCCGAACAGGGGCTTACCGCCGTGAACGATATATTTTGTCAAGCTCGTGACCTCGTTTCAAGGTAATATACGCATGGAACAGCCTTGTCTCGGGAATAGCGTTCCCTTTGATGCGGCTCATCATGCAGAGGAACAGTCCTCATTTGAAAAAAGCAGAAAATCCCACTTTGATATTCTCATGACAGTATAGCATATCGCTTTGTAAAAAGCAAATCATTCATTGAAAACCGTCCGAAATTTTCCAAACCGCGCATTTTTCAGTCGGTCTCATGCCCTGCGGACGGTGCCGGATATGCAGTTTACATAAAAGATGGCCGTGTCCGTGACGATCTGCCACGAGGGGACCAGCGTCATAGAGGCCGCGGCCGTGTTCTGCAGCTCGTAGCACAGGCTGATCTCCGTAATGGCGGAGACAACGGAGCTGGACTCATGGCGCATCTGCTGAAAAGCAATCAGGGCGGCGAAGGCGGTGAGAGGCTCCGTATCCGAGGCCGTTTCCACGGCAGTGTCCGGCAATAGGGAGCCGCTGACGGTCATAACGCTTCCGTGGTCAATGGTAAAGGTAATAGAGCCATTGAAAACAGGTGCGCGGTTCCACAGCCGCACGGCGGCGGCGGTCCCGCTGCCGGTATCGTCCAGTGTAAACACCGGCTCGGAGTAGGAAAATTCCTCGCAAAAATCCCGGCAGAAATCCTCGGCGCTGCCCTGAGAGAGCGTCCCGGCGGCGTCAAAGCTGCCGATGTCCCGGAAGATCGCCGCGCCCCGGGCGGTGCTGTACGTGTAAATGCCGCCGCCCTGTGAGGCCCCCTCCGGGGTTTCCCCCAAAAGATAGGCCGCCACCTTTTTTTCCAGTGCCTCGTCCCGTGTCAGCGTATAAACAGACACGGCGGTATCCTCCGGTATCAGGGCAGGGTCCAGCTCCATTCCGTCAGCGGCGAACAGAGCCACCAGCTCCTGCTGCTGGGTGCGGCGGGCAGTGCGGGCGCCGGAGCCGCGGATGGACAGCGCCGCCAGCAAAAAGGCGTTCAGCAGCGCTAAAATCAATATGATGATGTTCTTTAGACGATAGCGCTCCAAACGGCTCTCACTTCCTTACATAGAAACTTACGTCAGTCCGCCAGCCACACGGCGGATAGGGGATACGTCCCGGCGTCGGCATAGCCGATGGACAGCTCGGCCCCGTCCTGCCGTTCGGCAATGGCCATGGCCTGCCGTAGCGGCAGCAGAGCGGAGGAACCGTCCTCAAGGTACAGCATGGGCCGCAGGGACAGCGTGGAGATGATATTGCCGGTGAGGATGATCTCGGCGGCGGCAGAGCCATCGGCAAAATGAATCGGCACGCCGTTGAACTGATAGGAGAAGGTCAGATGCGTTTCGCTCTCAGTCCGGCGGAAGGCGGACAGATAGAGCGTGGTCTCCCCGCCCTCCGGCAAAAGCTGCTCCAGCAGCGCAAGAGCGCCGCTGACCGCCTCGCTGGCAGAGGGGACAGTCCCGCTGCCCTCCACCGTCAGAGCGGCTTCGCCGCCGCTGCTGTAGGAAAGGGCGCCGCTGCTGCCAAGACGGATGACCCGGTCCCCCTCCACAATGACCTCCGCGCCGCCGGAATCCACATAGCGGGAGTTTGTGTGGGGATTGAAGCCCAGCGCGGTCAGCAGCGTTTCCGTGGATACTGCCGCGTCACCGGCGGTGAGTTGAGGCAGCTCCGGCAGCGGGTCGGGGAACAGGGAAAGAGGCGCCAGATGCTGACCGGCTTCTTCTTCAAAAGCAAAGGTGGAGACACCAAAATCAAACTGCTCCAGCACCTCCTGCAAGGCGGAGCGCTGCACGGCGGTGGCGCACTGATAATAGCGGCTCCCGCCGTCCCACAGCAAAAGGATGACCTGCTCCCCCTGCTCTGCGGCGGCTAAGCCGCGCACGGTCAGAGAAAGGTCCGTTTCCGCCCCCATGAGGTCCGATAGATACTCCACAGGCAGGGCGGAGAGAAAATCGCAGTAAACGGAGGGGGTTTCCAGCGCGGCGCGGAAGACGGCCCAAGAGGAATCCGACAGACTCCGGGCGGAGCCGATGACCTCACGCAGCAGTGTCTTCACCGGTGTAAATTCCTCACCGCCGGTGGTCAGGGACACGCTGCCGTATCGGCCGTACTCGCCGGAGACCGCCAGCCGCACCGGGGCAAGGAGGCGGTCGGACAGAGCCGTGTCCGTTTCGCCGCTGCCGATGGGCGCGGTGAGGTGCTGCCAATAGCCGCTGCCGGCAGCGGCCCCCAACTGGAAAAACTGCGTCCGGGAAAACAGGAAAACGGCCGACAGCGTCAAAAGCGTGATGGTGATATTTTGAATAAAGTCCCGGTGACGCATATTCGCCCGCTCCTTTCCTGAAAATTACTGTACGCTCCGGCCGGAGGTTTCCGGTACGGACTGGGTGATGGGCAGCTCCAGACGGACTGTAGTGCCCGGCCCCTCGTGGGGGGCAAGGGTGATGGTGCCGTGGTGCCGCTGGACGATCTCCTTTGCAATGGAGAGGCCGAGGCCGGTGCCGCCGGATTCTCTCGATCGGGCCTTGTCCACCCGGTAAAAGCGGTCAAAAATGCGGTCGCGGTCTTTTTCCAGGATACCGATACCGTCATCGCAGACCTCCATCCAGACGGTGTCTGCCCCGGCACCGGCAGTGACGCGGATATGGCCGCCATCGGGGGTATATTTGATGGCGTTGCCGAGAATGTTCATCATGACCTGCTCCAAGCGGCTGCGGTCGCCCATGACCAGAGGTAGCTCACCCTCCGGCGCGTAGGTCAGCTCATGGCCCCGCTGCTTGGCGTTAAGACTGTTGGAGCGGACAACGCTCTCGATGGCATCCCCGAAGGGGAAACGGGTGAATACCATGTCGGCCCGGCCCCCGTCCAACCGGCTCAGTGTCAAAAGGTCCTGCACGATATGGGTCATGCGGTCCGTTTCCGTGATGATAATGTCAAGGAAGCTGTTTTCCATGTCCCGGGGAAGATCGTCACCGGCATCCCGGATGGTCTCGGCATAGCTGCGGACATTGGTAAGCGGGGTACGCAGTTCATGGGACACATTGGCGACAAATTCCTTCCGCCGCTCCTCATTGCGGTGCTGCTCCGTGACGTCATGGAGCAGAATCAAAACGCCGCCCTGAGCCTGATCGGAAAAGGGCGTCAGGTAAAGCGCGAGCGTCCGGTCGCCCACCACCAGCTCGTCCTCAATGTAATTGGGCTTCTGCAGGGCCAGCACCTTGTCAAAGGGATGCAGGTCCCCCAGCAGCTCCTCATAGGTGCAGCTCTCGTCAATATCCCGGTGCAGCAGCTCCGTGGCGGCGGGGTTGCAGTGAATGAGATGCCCCTCGCGGTCAAAAGCCACCACACCGTCCGTCATGTGGAGGAACAGCGTATCCAGCTTGTTGCGCTCGTTTTCCACGGCGGCCAGCGTTGATTGCAGCACGCCGGCCATTTCGTTGAACGTGCCGGTGAGAATGCCGATTTCGTCCGTGGACTCCACCGGCAGTTCGCTGCCGAAGTCTCCGGCAGCCACCCGCTCCGCGCCGACGGTCAGCTTTTCAATGGGGCCTACCATGGTTTTCGAGAGCAGGAAGCTCAGCAGCACGGAGATGAGAAGCCCGATGAACAGCGCCTGCATAATGATCTGGAACAGTTGGTTGTTCAGCTCGGAGACTGTGTCCTTATTGTCTAAAATGTAAATGATATAGGCGTTGTCCCCGCCGAAAATGGGAATGGCAACGTCCATGTAATCTGCGGAAATATTGCTCTCGTCACCGACGGTGGCGCTGTCCGCCTGCGCTACGGCATTCCGGGCAGTCAGCAGATTGGCGGACTGCTCCCGGGGCAGGGCGGCGGCATCGGAGCTGCCCACAAGATAGGTGCCGGAGGTCCCGTCCAGCACATAGTAATTGCGGGTACGGTAGTCAATGCCCAGCATACCGGCATTGACCTCTAAAATTTCCTGAATGCGGTCGGCACCGTCCGGCTGTCCGGCGGCGCTGCGGAGGTCGGCCACAAATGCCTTTCGGTCTGCGCCGAAAGCGCTGCTCATCTGCTGATAAAAGCTGTCGATATAAAAGCTGGTGACACTGGTGGTCAAAAACGCGCCCACCACCGCCATCAGCGATGTGATGAGCAGCAGGAGAATCAGCGTCAGCTTGATATGGAGACTGCGGAACAAACGGTTCACCACCCTTTCCGTGGGGACTGCCCGCCGTGGGGCGGCGTGTCCTCACCGGGAGAAAAATTGAAAGCGGCAGACTCAGACCGCGAAATAGTAGCCCACGCCCCGGCGGGTCAGAATGTACTTGGGATTGGCGGGGTTCGTTTCGATTTTCTCCCGCAGCCGCCGGACGGTGACGTCCACCGTCCGCTGGTCATCGCCCACGTAGCCGTAATTCCAGACCTGCTCCATCAGGTCGATGCGGGAGTAGACCTTGTTGGGGTGGCTGGCAAGGAAAGTCAAAAGCTCATATTCCCGGGTGGTCAGCTCCAGAGGTGTACCATCCCGGAAAACCTGATGGCTGTCCGTGTTGATGGAGAGCCCGCCGGTCACCGGCATGGCCGTTTCGGCGGCGCTGGCGGAAGCGGCGGCGTTCATGGCCGTGCGGCGGATGTTGGCTCCCACCCGGGCGATGAGCTCCCGCATGGAAAAGGGCTTGGTGATGTAATCGTCGGCGCCGATCTCCAGCCCCAGCACCTTGTCGGCCTCCTCCTCCCGGGCGGTGAGGATGATGACCGGCACATTGTTGCCCTCGTCCCGCAGGGTGCGGCAGACGTCAAAGCCGATCATCTTCGGCAGCATCACATCCAGCAGGATGATGTCCGGATTTTCACTCCGGGCCTTTTCCAGACCGTCCGCCCCGTCATAGGCTTCCACAGTGCGGTAGCCCTCCCGCTGGAGATTAAAGCGCAGAATGTCCACAATATTTTTTTCGTCCTCCACGATCAGAACGGTTTTTTGCTGTTCAGCCTTCTGTTCCATGTTGTCCTCCCATTACAGATTCAGCAGCACCTTGGCCCGCAGCACGGCGGCCACGGTTTTGCCATCGTCGATCTCTCCGTTGACGCAGCGGTGCACCAGCTCGTCAAAGGGAACGCGCTCCACATTGAGAAATTCGTCCGTGTCCAAATGCTGCGGGCCAAAGGTCAAATCCCTGGCTAAAAACAGGTGTAATGTCTCCCCGTAGCAGCCGGGGGCCGGAATCATGCGGCCAAGCGGCAGGAGCGTACCCGGCTCGGCGCCTGTTTCCTCCTTCAGCTCCCGCAGTGCGCCGGTGACGGGGTCTTCGCCGGGATCCAGCTTTCCGGCGGGCAGCTCCGCCATGACCCTGCCAAACACATAGCGGTACTGCCAGACTACCAGTGCGCGGTTTTCCTCGTCCAGCGCCAGCACGGCCGCACCGTCCACATGGTCCACAACCTCCCGCACGGCCTCCCTGCCGTTGGGCAGTCGGACATCATCAATATGCAGCTTGAGAATTTTTCCGGTGTATATATCTGTTTGCCGGAGCTTGACCTCCGTCAGATTTTCAGGCATCTTCACGGTGCTGACCTCTGCTTTCCGGGCAAACGCCCATCTATATTTCATCACCTTATAGTATAGCACGAAATCGTGCAAAAGCAAAGAGGAACATCTGACTTACCGGACGGAGGGTAGGAATCGGTGCCGAAAAACAGAAAGCTCTTTGCAAAAAAGCGCGGCGCGGCTATGACCTATGACAAAGCGATTTTCCAAGGCAGTGCATTTGTGTCGCAGCACGCTTTAGGGGCAAAAGAAATGCGGGGTCAGGCACGCCCGCCGGGGAATTACTTTGTCATCAAAAATCTGCTGAAAAAGTATGTTTTTTCCGATATAATACACTGAGCATCACAAGACGTACCGAGAAAGGCATATCCCCCGCTGGATAGACAGCGAGCAGGGGCAGCCGTTTTTCGCCCTGCGCGGAGACGGAAAATGAATATGGGCAAAGCGGTCAAAAGGCCGTGACGCAAAGCTATAGGGCCTGTAAAATGGCAGATAGTTATGAGAATCACACAGGCACCTTATGGATATTTCCATAGGGTGCTATACTTATTCAGGAGGGTAGGACCCGTGAGAAAAAAGTGCATTGCGGTCATGAGCCTGCTGCTCATGCTCGTATCCCTGTGTCCCATTCGGGCCGATGCTATGGAGCGGCTGGACACGCCGGATTATAAGGTGGCATTTTACGCCTTTGACTGCTACCATATTCAAGATAAAAACGGCAAGCGCTCCGGCTATGGCTACGAGATGATGCAGGGAATCTCCAAATATCTGCAATGCACCTTTTCCTATGTGGGCTACGATAAGACCGCTTCCAAATGTGAGGCCATGCTGCGAAACGGCGAGCTGGATATTTACACGGCGGCCCGGCGAACGGCAAAGCGGGAGGCAAAATTCGCCTTTTCTACCCATCCGGCCATTACTTCATCTACCTGCATGAACATCAAGGTGGGCAATGAGCGAATCGTAGCAGGGGACTACAGGACTTACAACGGGATTCGGGTTGGCTTTCTGCGGCGGCATACCTACAACGGCGTGTTTTTGGATTTCGTGAAGGAAAAGGGCTTTGACTGCGACATCATTTATTATGAAACGCCCACGGAGTTGTCCAACGCGCTGGTCAACGATGAGGTGGACGCCCTTGTCAACAGCTATATCCGTATTCCGGAGGACGAGCAGACCATTGAAAATTTCGGCGAGATGCCCTATTACATCATGGCGCGCAAGGAGGATCAGGCGCTGATCGACCGGCTGGACGATGCCATCGACAGCATGAATGTGGAGACGCCCAACTGGCGGACGGAGTTTTATAATAAATACTACGGCTCTGAGGAGAATAACCGGGAGCTGACAGAAGCGGAGCAAACGCTGCTGAAGAAAATGCAGGATGGCGGCGAGCCGATTCGCGCAGTCATGAACCCGGACGCCAATCCCTATTTATGGTATGAAAACGGTGAGGCCTGCGGCATTGCGGCAGATATTTTCCGGGCAACAGCAGAGGCGTTGGAGCTGCCCTATGAGATCGTGCCGGTGGCATCGAAAGAGGAATATGAGGCCCTTGTCGAAGCCGGTGATGTGGATATCTGGATGGATATGAGCGGCGGCAACGAGGATGAGACCGGCTGCCGCTACAGGCTTACGGAGCCATACCTGTCAACAACCGTGTCCGTCCTGCGCGTTCGCGGCGCATCGGAAAAAATCGAAAGACTCGTGGCGGATGACGAGCATATCTCCGTGCGGGAGATCGTTTCAAGCGTATGGCCTGACATGGAGTTTACCGTGGTCGGCACGGCGGAGAAATGCGCGCAGCAGGTCCTCGCCGGCGAGGCGGACGCCGCGCTGCTTATGACCTATACGGCCCAGCGGCTTGCGCGGGATGATCTGCAGAACCGACTGCGGGTGGATATCGTGCCGGGGGCCGTGCTGGAGCTGAGCATGGGCGTCAACGCCAATGACAGCACTCATTTTTACGGCTCGTGGGAAAAGACGCTGGCGGGTGTCGCCGACGGCATCAGCGCGGAGATCGTGCAGAAATATCTGGAACAAACCGCCATACCGACGCTGGCGGAGTATCTCTTTGACTATCCCATTTATCTTGCGGTCGTGTCCTCCACCATTATTCTGCTGGTATTGATGGCGGCGCTGTATATCCAGTCCTCCCGCAGCAAAAAGCGGCAGGAGAAAATATCCGGGGAGCTTGCGGCGGCGCTGGAAAGGACCGAGGAGGCCACCACGGCCAAGCAGGACTTTTTCTCTAAAATGAGCCATGACATCCGAACGCCCCTCAATGTGGTCCTCGGCATGACGCAGATCGCTCAGAAATATAAAAATGACCCGGAGAAGCTGGAAAGCGCCCTGAACAATGTGACGAAAGAGGGCAACTACCTGCTGATGCTCATTAACTCCATTTTGGATGTGAACCAGTTGGAGCACGGTATGGTGTAGCTTGTTAAGCAGCCCTTTGACCCGGCGGCCTGTCTGCGGGAAAGCGCGGATATGCTCCACTCCCTTGCCGAAAAAAGGGGACAGCAGCTCACCGTACAGTGTGAGTGTACCGACCGCGTGGTGATGGGCGATGAAAACCGCCTCAAACAGATTCTTATCAACATTATCTCCAATGCCATCAAATACACGGATATCGGCGGGCATATCGCCCTGCGGCTGGAGAGCCTGCCGGAGTACCGCTATGCTGACTTCGAGGAACTGACACCTGCTATGCTCCGTGACCTGATTGAGAAGATCATCGTTCATGAGGGCGATAAGAGCAGCGGACACCGGGAACAGCGAATTGAAATCTACTACACCTTTATCGGTGCGGCAGAAAGTTTGCAAATCATTGTAAAACACAAGAAAAAAGCAGCGTAACATACAAAGTACATTACGCTGCTTCTCTCATCAGTTAAAAAACTTCCTTGTTGACATTACGCTAAAACCTCTGTCCCGCTTTTTTTACTTATGTACGCTCTTTCCCAAAACGTCCGATACGTCCGAGATAGTGATAAAGGCGTTGGGGTCGATGGAAGTCACAATGGATTTCAGCCGTGCGATCTGGAAGCGATTTACTACAAAGTAGATGATGGTCTGCTCCTGTCCGGAGTAAAAGCCTCGGGCGTCAATGTGGGTGATGCCCCGGCCGAAGGCCTCCGACAGCGCCGCGCTGATGGCAGTTTCCTGATTGGTGACGATCATGGCGGACTTGGCCTTGTCAAGACCCTCCACAATGAAGTCCACCGCCTTGATAGCCACGCAGTAGGTCACGATGGAATACAGCGGCAGCACCCAGCTTTTGAAAATACAGCCGATGGCGATGTAGAGCAGCACGTTGTAGATCATCACGAACGTCCCCACTGTCAAACCAAGCCCCTTGGCAAAGATGACCGCCATGACCTCAACGCCGTCAATGGCACCGCCGAAGCGGATGGTCATACCGCTGCCGATGCCGGAAATCAGCCCGCCGAACAGGGCGCACAGCAGCAGATCCTTCCCCGCAAAGGGCGAGGCAGTGGAAACGTCGATAGGGAGGACGTTGGTAATGAGATACGATGCGCCGGAGTACACCAGCACCGCCCAGAGGGAGTACACCGTAAAGACCGTGCCCTGCTTCCGCCAGCCGAACAGAAACAGCGGCGTATTCAGCAGCAGAAGAAACAGCGACAGGGTGTACCGCTCCGGCGTGATCTGCCAGAGCAGCATGGAGGTGCCGGAAATGCCGCTGTCGTACAGGTGCACCGGGGCCAAAAACATGGTGACGCCGATGGCGTTGATGATACCGGCGGCCAACAGCAGTGCAAAGGAGGACCAACGCAGTCCGTCAGTCAGGGTGCGGAGCTTTTTTTTCATGGGACCCCTCACTTTTCGTTTTTTCCATTATACCATATTCCACAGGTGTGTGACCAGAACGAGGACGTTAAGGTCCCGATAAAAAAGGTTCCGGCGTCCGCGGACGCCGGAACCTTTTTTATGATTGGACTTGAGGTGTATACGCACCCAGTTCAATGGCCCACCACATAGCATCATACAGCTGATCCAGATCGGCACAGGAATCCCCGTAGTCCTTCACGCTGGCATAGAGGGGACAGTCCTTTTGATTCAAAAACCGTTCATTGTAGGCAGAAATGATTTGAGGCAGAGCCTGATTCAGTTCCTCCACCGTCAGCACATAGGACCAGGACTGGTCATTGCCGCCCTGAAAGGCACATTCGATCTCGTCCAGGTTGCCGATGGCAACCAATGTTGCCGCCATATCCTGAAAGATGTCTTTGGTGCCGCTTTCCATCCCTTCCGGGGTAAAAGAGCTGGAATAGCGCAGGGTCAGCCGGTAGGGCTGGGCAGAGGTCTGCAATTCCATGGTGTAGTCACCCCACAAGTTGAATCTTGCGACACTGACTACCCGCCCCACGGCGGGGGCATTGCCCACATAGGGCGTCTTGGCTTGATAGACACGGTCGATCTGCGGGGAAATCATGACACCGCCCTGCCAGACCAACTGATTTGACACCCAGACCTCCCGCACACCGTTCAGCAAAATATGCTCCCAATGATCCGATGTATCATGGAAAACCGAGGGGAGAACCTTTCGCGCGCTGACACGGACAATGCCGTTTTCATTGGTCACGTTCCAGTTACAGTAGGCCGTGTCCAGAAACTCGGAATAGAAGCGGATGTCCAGCTGATTCGGCACGTTTGTGTAAGCCATCCAGTTGGGATTTTCCCAGTTGTCCCAGATGGCAGGCGAGCCGATCAGAAATAGCTTGGCCGCAATTCCCAGCGCTAAAATTAGAACGGTAACGGCCACTGCTATCATGACCCGCCGCCGCCCCCGGCGCCGGACTTTTTTGAGATAATCGACTTCCTTGACCTCCTCCGGCGCGCCGGGGACGTCCCTGCTTGCAAGCTCAGCTCGGAGCCGCTCGCAGTCCGCACAGTCCGACAGATGGCGCTCCACCGCCTCGTTGGTCTCCGGCGCGGTCAGCCCCTCTACATAGGAGGGCAGAAGGTCCCGCACCACCCCGCAGGTCAAATCATTCTTCATGGTCATTGCCTCCTTGCCGCAAGCGTTCCTTGCTCCGATAAAACGTCACCCGGGCCCAGTTTTCCGATTTCCACAGCACCTCGCCGATCTCCCGGAAGGACAGCCCGCCGAAGGCCCGGAGGTAGACCACCTCACGTCCCGGCTCCGGTAATTCATGGACCCGCCGCAGCAGATCTAACTGCCCGGAGCGGCTGACGGCCTCCTCCTCGGCGGAGGGCACCAGCGGCAGCTCTGCTTCCTCAGGAAGCTCCGTTTCCCGGTTGGCCTTCCGCAAATGCTGATACCACAGGTGCTTGGCGATCTGGCACAACCAGACGGACACCTTGCAGCTGCCGTCGAACTGGTCAATAGAGCGCACCGCCTGATAAAAGGTCTCCTGTGTCAGCTCCTCTGCCATTTGGGCGCTGTGACATTGGGACAGGAGGAACTTATAAACGGTCTGAGCGTGGCGGCGGTAAACGGCCTCCATATCCTCCACAGCGGTTCCTCCTTTCCCGGTGTTTTCATAGGGTATATCCCCCGGCGGGGCATTTCGTTACACGGCGGTGCAAAAAATTTTGCGGATTGCTTCCGGATAGAAAAAACGGGCCCCCACCGGGACCCATGTTCAGCGTGTCGAAAAGACTTTTTCACACGCTGAACAAATTTTGAGAGCCTTAAAGGCTTCTCAAAATTTCTGATTGAAATGGCGCAGGGAAACAGCCGAAGCGCTGCCTGCGGCAGATACAGCGAGGATATTTCGAGGAAACGGCATGATTGGCAACCTATCAGGGCTGGGAATCGTCATGCTGTGACGGTGTATCCCTTCTTGAGTTTCCCGCGCACACTCTTCCTTACCGCCTTGGAAAATTCATCACCTTATCGATGACTGCTTACCTGAAAAATTACAGTGTTTCCACCAACTCCTCATAGGAGCGGATGTAATAGTCGCAGATGCGCTGAAGCTCCGCCTGATCCTTTTCCGCGGTCACGTCATAGACACCGGCCACTCGGAAGCCCGCCGCCTTGGCGGTGCGGGCAGCGTAGAGGGCGTCCTCAAAAACCACGGTGTCCCGCTTGTTGGACTGAAGCCGCCGCAGGGCCATCTCGTAGATTTCGGCGCTTTCCGACTTGTGGCTTCCGGCGTCGGCGGAGGTGACGATGCCCCGGAAATAGTGGTCGATGCCCGCCGTTTTCAGGGCTTTTTCCGTCAGGCGGCGGTGGGTGGCGGTGGCCACGTACATCCACACGCCTTCCATTTTCAAAATGGAGAGGAATTTTTCCAGTCCCGGCTTCGGCCGCACCGCCGTGGAGTAAAAATCCTCCATCCGGGCGATGATCTTGTCCATGATCTCCTGCTCCGACCACGGCAGGCCGCAGACCTCCCGGAGATAGGGAATTACCTCGTGGTCTGTCATGGTGCGGAGCATCTGCTCCTGTTCCGGCGTGGCGGGGATGCCGGCCTCCCGCAAAAAGGCGGGGCCAAGCTCCCGCCACGTGGGCATGGAGTCCAGCAGGGTCCCGTCCATATCAAAAATCGCGCTTTGTAACCGCATGAATGACCTCAATCTCCGTAAATTTTGAAACTTACAGCATCTGCGCCGATAGAGCGCAGATGAAAAACCTGGTATTTTATTGTTCGTTACTGCCGATCCAATAGCACCCTGCACCTATGATAGCAGCTAAAAATTCAATTGCCTTGAGATACATATCATAGCTATGCCAACCAATGATAAAACCAGATAATATATAAATCACTGCAAATACAACTACCGAAATAACCGCCCGCTTTATTTTGTTTTTCATCAAAGAAATCTCCTTTAAAATTCAGATGATGTTTGCCAGGGCATCCCTGGGGGACTCCCCTTGCCCGCGCGGGGCAAGGGACTTTTTTGCCTGACGAATGATACTCTGATGAAGATACTTTGTGTCCCGCATGGAAAAATTGAAATCATTTTTGTCAGGACATGTGCCTGACAAAAATACTTTGATCTAAGTGCCTTGGGCACGTTCACCAGTCCGCAGACTGGTGGGAGGTGGTTAGGAGGGGGACAAGTCCCCCTCCTAAGTAATCAGCACAGCTTGGAACCCGCCGGAATCTTGTCATCCACCATGATAAGGTTCAGCTTTTCCTCACCCTGCTCCGTGTGGATGGCGGAGAGGAGCATACCGTTGCTCTCAAAGCCCATCATCTTCCGGGGCGGCAGATTCACAATGGCCACCAGCGTCTTGCCCACCAGCTCCTCTGGCTCATAGAACTTATGAATGCCGGAGAGAATCTGACGGTCCGTGCCGGTACCGTCATCCAGCGTGAAGCGCAGGAGCTTTTCAGACTTCTTCACCGCTTCGCAGGCTTTGACCTTGACAGCGCGGAAGTCAGACTTGCAGAATGTGTCGAAGTCCACCTTTTCCGTGAGCTGCGGCTCCACCTCCACGGCGGGCAGCGCGGCCTTGCGGGCAGCGGCCTCGGCGGCCTCCAGCTCCTCCAACGCCTTGTCCATATCCAGGCGGGGGAACAGGTTCTCGCCCTTGACCACCGCAACGGTCTCGGGCAGAACGCCCCACAGATCCGCGTTTTCCCAAGTCCGCTCTGCCTCACCGGCGCCGATTTGGGCAAAGAGCTTGTCCATGCTCTCGGGCATAAACGGCGTCAGCAGTGTGCCGCAGATGCGGGTGGCCTCCAGCAGAACGTACAGCACATGGGCAAGCCGCGCGCCGTTGGCTTCCATGTCCTTGGCCAGCGCCCAGGGAGCGTTCTCGTCGATATACTTGTTGGCGCGCTGGATGACCTTGAAAACTTCCGCCAGCGCGTTGTGGGGAGCAAAGGTTTCCATCTCGTGGGCGTAGGCCTTCTTCAGACCGGCGGCCTGAGCCACCAGCTGGGCATCGTACAGCACGGGGTCCAC
This sequence comes from Neopoerus faecalis, assembly GCF_029218125.1. Lineage (NCBI taxonomy): Bacteria > Bacillati > Bacillota > Clostridia > Eubacteriales > Oscillospiraceae > Neopoerus > Neopoerus faecalis. Next base: position 98,377 of record NZ_JARFXX010000002.1, read on the forward strand.
AGTGTCGCCGCTGGCGGAGAGCTCCACGCTGCTGCCCATGCGGACCATGGCGGCCAGCTGCTTCTCGTCCGCCGTGGCGCCGCAGTCGGCAGGCAGCTTGCCGCCGAAATACTTACTTACCATGGCGGTGGTGCGACTGACAAGGTTGCCGAGGTCATTGGCAAGGTCGGTGTTGATGGTTTGAATCAGCAGCTCGTTGGAGAAGTTGCCGTCAGAGCCGAAGGGGAACGTCCGCATCAGGAAGAAGCGCAGAGCGTCCACGCCAAAATGCTCCGCCAGCACATAGGGGTCCACCACATTGCCCTTGGACTTGGACATCTTGCCTCCGTCCAGCAGCAGCCAGCCGTGGCCGAATACGTGCTTGGGAACGGGCTCACCGAGGCTCATGAGCATGGCGGGCCAGATAATAGAGTGGAACCGCACAATTTCCTTGCCGACGATGTTGATGCCGGGCCAGTATTTCTTGTAGTCATTATAGCGGTCATTCTCATAGCCCAGCGCGGTGATATAGTTGCTCAGGGCGTCCACCCACACGTAGACAACGTGCTTGGGGTCAAAGTCCACGGGGATGCCCCAGGTGAAGCTGGTGCGGGAAACGCACAGATCCTCGAGACCGGGATCGATGAAGTTTTTCACCATCTCATTGACGCGGGAGCGGGGCTGGAGGAAGTCGGTGTTCTCCAGCAGGTCCCGGATACGGTCAGCGTACTTGCTCAGGCGGAAGAAGTAAGCCTCCTCCTCAGCGTCCACCACCGGGCGGCCGCAGTCGGGGCAGCAACCGTCCTTGAGCTGGCTCTCCGTCCAGAAGGACTCGCAGGGAGTGCAGTACTTGCCCTTGTAAGTGCCCTTATAGATATCGCCGTTGTCATACATCCGTCTGAAAATGCGCTGGATGGCCTTGACATGGTAGTCGTCCGTGGTGCGGATGAAGCGGTCATTGGAAATGTTCATCAGCTTCCACAGATCACGGACGCCACGGGGACCGTCCACAATGCGGTCCACAAACTCCTGCGGCGTCACACCGGCCTCATTGGCCTTCTGCTCGATCTTCTGGCCGTGCTCATCCGTGCCGGTGAGAAACATAACGTCCTCGCCCTTCAGGCGGTGATAGCGGGCAATCGTATCCGTGGCCACCGTGCAGTAGGTGTGGCCGATGTGCAGCTTATCGGAGGGGTAATAGATCGGTGTTGTGATATAGAACGTATCTTTTCCCATAGTTGTATTCCTCGATTCTATCTTACTTAAATTTCGTGTTGCTGAAAAAAATACGCCGTCCCTGAGTGCGTGACTCAAGGACGGCGAAAGGGCCGTGTTACCACCTTGCTTCGTCCGAGCCTCGCGGCTTGGGCCTTTGCGGGTGCGGCGGACCGCATCCTGCCGCTGTAACGGGCGTACCCGGCGCGCTTGGACGCCCAAGGGCGCTTTCCGCGCGGCTCCGGGGCCATGTTCCGCCTCCCGCTCCGCGTCCCTTTTCAGCTTCCGGGACTCTCTTTTGCGTGCGGGGGAGACGTACTCTCCCCATCATTGCCTGCTTTTATGCAATTTGCTCCAAGATACCGAAAGTATACAGCGGACGCCCATTTTTGTCAAGAAAAACCGCTTTTACAGCACCATCAGCAGCGTACCGGCGGCAATAAGGGCGCAGCCGACAATGGACTTGGGCGTGAACTGCTCCTTTAGGATGACCGCCGCCAGCACCATGGTGATGACGATACTCAGCTTGTCGATAGGGATGACCTTGGACGCCTCGCCTAATTGCAGCGCCTTATAGTAGCACAGCCATGAGCCGCCGGTGGCAAGACCGGAGAGAATCAGGAACAGCCAGCTTTTCCGGCTGATCTCCCCAATGCCGCTCTGGGCACCGGTGAGAAACACCATTCCCCATGCCATTACCAGTACTACGGCGGTACGCAGGGCGGTGGCCAGATTGGAATTGACACCGTCAATGCCGATTTTCGCCAGGATGGAGGTCAGGGCCGCAAAGACCGAGGACGCTAACGCTAACAGGAGCCACATGATATTTGACTCTTTTCTTTCTATTTCGGGAATCGATGTCCGAAGGGAATACAAACTAATCCGCCCGGTATTTCCCCAGCCATTTCCCGGCGGCGTAATGGTAAACGGACAGGGCACAGGTGATGACCCAGCCGATGCCGTAGCTCCAGAACATATACTCCGGCCCGAGGTGGTCCGCCAGCAGATACAGTGCCGGAACGCGAATCAAAATGACGGAGGCCACTACGTTGACCATGGGGTATACGCTGTCCCCGGCGCCCCGCATGGCGGAGTTGAGCACGAACAGCGTGGAGAACAGGAAGTAGGGCGGCATTACGGTCTTGAGATAAACAGCGCTGACCGCGATCACGGTACTGTTCGGGGAGAAAATACGGGAGAGGGGGTCACAGAACAGCACCACAAGGACGGAGGAAAACACCGTCCAGCCGATGGCAAGGCCCACGGAGATCAGTGTGCCACGTTTGGCCCGGTCCACCTGCCCGGCGCCCATGTTCTGCCCCACGAAGGAGATCACAGCGGCGGCCATGCTCTGGGTGGGGAGGAAGGCCAGCGTGTCCAGCTTGTTGCCGACATTGAACCCGGCGGTAAACGCCTTGCCGAAGCTGTTGACCTTGGAGAGCACAAACATGGCCCCCAGCGCCACAAGGGACATCTGGAGTCCGCTGGGCAGGCCGATGCGGATGATCTCGGCAAAGAGTTTCCTGTCAAAAATGCCGCTGAAGGGATGAATGGCCAGCGCCGGGTAATTGCGGTTGATGTACCAGATGCCGAAAAGCCAACTGCACGCCTGTGCGATGACCGTTCCCAGCGCCACGCCCAAAACGCCCAGTCCCGCCGCCAGCACCAGCGTCAGGTCCAGAAGAATGTTCAAAATGGTGGACACCGCCAAAAACAGCAGCGTTGCGGAGCTGTTGCCTACGCCGCTGAGAATGCCGGCGTTGAGATTATAGCCGATGCTGCCGATAATTCCGGCGCAGACCACCAACAGATATGTCCGGGTCTCCGCCCACGCGGCGGGGTCCACCCGCAGCAGCACCATCAGCGGCCGCACCAGCAGCACGGCTGCGGCGGTGATGGGGAGAATGCCCCGGACAAAGGCGGTATACAGCGTGCCGATGGCCGCCTGTACCCGCTCCGGCTTCTGCGCGCCCAATGCCTGCGCGATGACCACCGTGCCGCCGGTGGCAATGCCGGAGAACAGGGAGGAGAACAAAAACAGCACCGGGAAGCCCACGCCCACGGCGGCCAGCGCCGCATCGCTGACGTAGTTGCCGACGACCCAGCTATCCACCATATTATAAAACTGCTGCAAAAAGTTGCCCGCCAGCAGGGGCAGGGAAAATAAAAGGATATGCCGCAGGGGACTGCCTGTGGTCATATTCCGTACACCGCCGCGTTTGCTCACGTTTCACCTCAGAATATTTTTTAATGATATGGTACACCCCTTTTACAAAAAGAGCAAGAGCGTCCCGGCAATTTACGGCTCGGACATTGCGTTTTCTGCGCGTATCGGATAAAATAGCAGCATACTTGAAAGATGCCGCCTAAAAGGCGGCGGGGAGACGCTATGAAATTTGTATCTTGGAACGTCAACGGTCTGCGGGCCTGTCTTGGCAAGGGCTTTCTGGATTTCTGCGCGGTTGCCGACGCGGATGTCATCTGCCTTCAGGAGACGAAAATGCGCCCGGAGCAGGCGGAATTTGAGCTGCCGGGCTATACGCGCTACTGGAACAGCGCCGATAAGGCGGGCTATTCTGGCACGGCTGTGTTCACCCGGCAGACGCCGCTGAACGTCACCTGCGATTTCGGCGCAGACATCCACCGCCACGAGGGCCGGGTCATTACGGCGGAGTACCCGGAATTTTACCTTGTCTGCTGCTATACGCCCAACTCCAAGGACCAGCTTTCCCGGCTGGACTACCGCATGGAGTGGGAGGATGACCTGCGGGACTATCTTCATGAGCTGGATGCCAAAAAGCCGGTGGTTTACTGCGGAGACCTCAATGTGGCCCACGAGGAGATCGACATCAAAAATCCCAAGAGCAACCGCATGAATCCAGGCTTTTCTGATGAGGAGCGGGCGAAAATGACGCAGCTTTTGGAAAGCGGCTTTACGGATACGTTCCGCTATCTCTATCCCGATAAGACCGGGGCATATTCGTGGTGGAGCTATCGGTTCAACGCCCGGAAAAACAACGCCGGATGGCGCATCGACTACTTCATCGTGTCTGACCGGCTGCGTGAGCGTATTAAAAGCGCCGACATCTGGAGCGAGGTCATGGGCAGCGACCACTGCCCGGTGGTGCTGGAGCTGGATATTTAAAACCATACACCTGTCTTGACAGGTGTACAGCTCGCGGCGCGTCAGCTCAGAAGGGCGTTGATTTCCTCAATTTCCAAGTCCTGCAAGGCCCAGTTGATGGCGTAGCCGATGACCTTGCCGAGCTCCCGCACCTGAAAGTCGATGTCCCGGGGTGTGACCATGAGTCCCTGTTGGCCGCTTCGCAGCCGCTCCGGGTCGATGTCCCCGATTCCGGCAGCTTCTAACAGGTCTGCCGCCAGCGTGGCGGCGTCTACCACGGTGGGAACGCCCACGGCGATGACCGGCACGCCCAGCGTGTCCCGGTTCAGCGCGGCGCGGTGGTTGCCGACGCCGCTGCCGGGTACGATTCCGCTGTCGCTGAGCTGAAGAGTGGCGCAGACCCGCTCCGTCCGGCGGGACGCCAGCGCGTCCACGGCGATGACGGCGGCGGGCTGCAGGCGTTCCGTCAGGCTCAGGACTGCCTCGGCGGCCTCAATGCCGGTGGTCCCCAGAACGCCGGGACGCAGCGCGGCCACGGCGCGGAAGCCGGAAAACTGCTTGGGCTGTGCGGAGAGCAGGTGCCGGGTGACAAGAACGCTATCCGCTGCCAGCGGACCTACGGCATCCGGCGTCATGGCCCGATTTCCCAATCCAGCTACCAGAACGGTCCCCTGCTCCGGCAGCAGCTCCCGGAGCTGCTGCCCCGCCGCCTGCACGGCCCGGTCGAAAAATCCGTCGCCCCGCTGCCAGAAGGCGGTGAGGTCCAGCGTGCGGTAGCTGCCGACGGGCTTTCCCAGCGCTTGTTTGCCTGCCTCATCCAGAATGTCCACCCGGGTCAGGGGGTAGCCCTGCAGTTTTGTTTCCCGGGCCTTGACTCCCGGCAGGCGGGTAGTCTTTCCGGCGGATTCCTGCCACAGCTCCCGGGCCTCCAAGGCAAGGTCTGTGCGCTTTTCAAACAAAAATGACACCTCCCGCATACAAAATCTTGTGCTTCTGTTCCTATCATCTGCGGAGATATCCGCATTATGCAAAAAAATAAAGAAATCTCAAAAAAAGACTTGCTTTTTAAAAAGTTCTCTGCTAAAATATCATTCTGCACGGTGGAAAAAGCTGAAGCCGCGCCAAGAAATATCAGGAGGAGGTGTTTGGTTTGCCGAATATTAAGTCTGCCAAGAAGCGTGTTCTCATCGGTGAGGTCCGCAACGCGCGCAACAAGGCTACGAAGTCCGAGCTGAAGACCGCCATCAAGAAGTTCGAGGTGGCTGCCGCTGAAGGCAATCGCACCGAGGCCGATGGCGCGTACAAGGTTGCGGTCAAGAAGGTCGATCAGGCTGTCGCCAAGGGTGTTCTGCACAAGAACACGGCTGCTCACCGCAAGAGCGCTATGACCCTGAAGCTCAACAAGATCGGTTAATAAGCCAATGAGAGGAACGTCCGCTGGACGTTCCTTTTTTTATATTATTTTGCTTTTTCTTGGGTGATTTTTCTCCCCTCAACGTTACCAAAAGGAACGAGCGATAGGTTGTATTTTTATCTGACCTTATTATTTTTGTAAATTCTGGATATTGAGATAATATCAATATGCGGTATACTGCCAATAATAACAGGCGCAACGCGCCGGAACAGGTGATTGTGATGAAGGATCAGAAAGTTAAGAAGTTAGTTCTCAGCGCCCTGATGGCAGCATTGGTGTATGTGGCCACCAGCATCATTCAGATTCCCTCTCCCATGAGCGGGTATGTCAATCTGGGCGACTGCTTCGTGCTGCTCTCCGGCTGGCTGTTGGGCCCGTGGTACGGCGGCGCCGCTGCCGGTATCGGTTCCATGCTGGTGGACCTGCTGGGCGTCTATGCTCATTATGCCCCTGGCACGCTGGTCATTAAGGCGGTGGACGCCATTGCCGCCGCGCTGATTTTCAGAGCGTTGGGCCGCGGCAAGAACGCCATGCTGGTCAGCGGCATTGTGGGCGAGGTCATTATGGTGCTGGGCTATTTCGCCTACGCCTCCACGATTTTGGGCAAGGGTCTGGCCGCAGCGGCCAGCATTCCCGGCAACATTGTGCAGGGCGTGGCCGGTATTGCCATCGGCATGGTGCTGGCTGTGGTGCTGGAGAGCACAAAGGTCACGAAGAAGGCCGGTCTGGGTCTCTAATTGACAGAAATCAACGGAACGCCGTGAGAGGCTTTTGCCTCTCACGGCTTGTACCGCTTTTTGGAAAACGAGCTTCGGCGTGTGAAAGGATGGTCAACGATGGCAGGGATTGTACATGAATTGCAGGATTCCGGGCTTTTGGAGCAAATTCGGCAGGAGGCGGCCGCTGCGGCCCGGCAGTTGGCGGAGGCGGCCCGACTGCATAAGGGACAGATCGTGGTGATCGGATGCAGCACCAGCGAGGTGGTGGGGCATCAGGTGGGAAGCTGGTCCACACCGGAGGTTGCCAACGCCATTTTCCGGGGGCTTGACAGCGTATTCACCCCCATGGGCGTTTACATGGCCGCCCAGTGCTGCGAGCACCTGAACCGGGCGCTGATCGTGGAGCGGGAGGCCGTTCCCGGCGCGGAGATCGTCAATGTGGTGCCACAGCCCAAGGCGGGCAGCTCCTTTGCGACCGCCGCCTATCAGGCGTTCCGGCATCCGGCGGCACTGGAGGAAATTCGTGCGGATGCCGGACTGGACATCGGCGGTACGCTCATCGGAATGCACCTGAAAAAAGTGGCGGTGCCGGTGCGGCTGGCCCAGAACCACATCGGGCAGGCCATGGTCCTTGCGGCCCGGACCCGGCCCAAGTTCATCGGCGGCGATCGCGCCGTTTACGATGAGGAGCTGAAAAACGGCTATCCCTGTGAGGATTAAGCGGTTTCAAGATAAGTACCGCCCGGAGCGTATGCTCTGGGCGGTACTTTTTTGCACAGAATGTCCGCGTGCAGCGGTGTATGTCAAAAAAGCACAAGGGTCCACAAAATTTTTTATGGTAATTTGGTAGTGAATTACCACGCTAAAGTATTGACGTAAAGAAAACGGCCTGCTAAAATAAGGAGCAACAGATGAGAGAAGAAACACCCCGAAATCCACTGAAAAGAGGGCACGGATATGAAAAAGGTTTTTACAGTTATTTTGGCGGCGGCTCTGGCGCTGGTCTGCACGGCCTGCGGCGGCAGCAAGAGCGATGCGGGCAAGGACCGCTTGGCGCAGATTAAGGAAAAGGGCTGTATCGAGCTTTGCACGGAGCCGTATTTCGCGCCTTATGAATATGTGGATCCCACTAAGAGCGGGGACGAGCAGTATCAGGGCATGGACATTGAGGTGGCCAAGTACATCGCGGATAAGCTCGGTGTGGAGCTGAAGATCACAGCGCTGGATTTCACCGCTGTACTCTCCGGCATTGCGGACGGCAAATATGATTTTGCCATCTCCGCTATCGCCTATTCCCCCTCCCGCGCGGAGAGCCTGCGGCTGAGTGATGTGTATTACTCCACCAATACGGGCTACGGATTCATTGTCCGCACAGAGGATGTCGGGAAATACACCGATTTGGATTCGCTGAAGGACGCCGTGGTCATCACCCAGAGCGGCTCCGTACAGGAGGCGCTGTATAACGAGTATGGAAACGGCGACTGCAAGGAGTTCAAGCTGGTGGCCAATATGACGGACGGTTATCTGGCAGTGGCTGAGGGCAAGGCGGATGTGTGCATCTGCTCCACGGCTTCCGCACAACTGTATGCCGACGCCAACGGCGGATTGTCCATCCCGGATTACCGCTTTGATGTGGACCCCAACATGAACGGCACCTGCGTGGCCATGCCGCAGGAGGGAACGGAGTCTCTGGCCGAGGTGGTCAATGAGTGCATCGCCGAGCTGAAGGACGCCGGGAGCATTGAGACATGGTACGGTGAGTACCAGACCGCAGCCGCGGAGCTGGGCATCGAATAACTGCCGGAGCAAGGAGGGGGAACCATGGAAAAGGTAGGAAAGCTGCTGGTAAAATATTATCCGGTGTATCTCTCGGGACTTTGGGGGACGCTGTGGATCTCCGCCGTAACGGTGCTGTTCGGCGCACTGCTGGGCGTGCTGGTAGCCCTGATGCGGATGAGCCGATTCAAGCTCCTGCGGGGCATTTCCAAGGCGTATATCGAGGTCCTGCGGGGCACGCCCATTTTGCTCCAGCTCTACTTTTTCTGGATCGGCCTTCCCAAGCTGGTCCCCTTTGAGCTCAGCGATACCCAGTGCATCGTGGCGGCACTGGCGGTGAACGCCTCCGCTTTCATTTCCGAGATCATCCGGGCAGGCATCGGCGCTGTGGACAAGGGCCAGTGGGAGGCCGCCCGCAGCATCGGCCTCTCCGAGTCCCATGTTATGAGCCATGTGATTTTCCCGCAGGCGGTGAAGAACATTCTGCCCGCCCTGTGCAACGAATTTATTTCCACGGTGAAGGGAACATCGCTGGCCTCCGTTTTCTTTGTGGGCGAGCTGATGACCAGCTTCAAAACGGTCCAGTCCGCCACGTTCCTTGCCCTGCAATCCCTGACCATTGTGGGCGTGATTTACTTTGTGCTGAATTTTGTGCTGTCCCGGCTGCTGGGTGTTCTGGAAAGGAGGCTGACCGTCAGTGACTGACGCGATTTTACGGACGGAGAATCTGAAAAAGAGCTTCGGAAAATTAGAGGTCCTCAAGGGTATCACCACAGAAATTCGCCGGGGCGAGGTGGTGTCCATCATCGGCCCCTCCGGCGGCGGAAAGTCCACCTTCCTGCGGTGCCTGAATCTTTTGGAGACCCCGGATTCCGGGCAGGTGCTGTTCAAGGGACAGGATGTGACGGACAAAAAGCTGAACATCGCCAAATACCGTCAGAGCATCGGTATGGTATTCCAGCATTTCAACGTGTTTCCCAACATGACGGTGCTGGAAAACGTGACGCTGGCGCCGGTGCTGGAGAAGAAGGTTCCCAAGGAGCAGGCCAGGGAGGAGGCCATGGCCCTGCTGCGCCGGGTGGGGCTGGGAGATAAGGCGGACGAATATCCCCGGAAACTATCCGGCGGCCAGAAGCAGCGTCTTGCCATTGTCCGGGCCATGGCTATGAAGCCGGAGGTCATGCTGTTTGACGAGCCCACCTCCGCGCTGGACCCGGAGATGGTGAAGGAGGTCCTGAACGTCATCCGGGAGCTGACCCGCAGCGGCATGACCATTCTCATCGTCACCCATGAGATGAGCTTTGCCCGGGAAATCTCCGACCGGGTGCTGTTTATATGCGATGGCGTGATCAAGGAGGAGGGGACACCGGAGCAGATATTCACCTGTCCCCACGAGCCGAGCACCATCAAATTTTTGAGTATGGTGCTCTAAGGGATGAAAGGAGTTGAGGGCATGATTGAAACCGTAAAGGAGCTGGTAGCCGCCAAGGCGGACACCGCCGTTGCCTTGGCAAAGGAGATTTGGGGCTATGCGGAGCTTTCCTATGAGGAAACGAAGTCCGCCGCCGCCCTGATCGCCGCGCTGAAAGCGGAGGGCTTTACCATTGAGGAGGGTATTGCCGGAATCCCAACGGCCTTTACCGCTGCATACAAGTGCGGCAGCGGCAAGCCGGTGGTGGGCTTTTTAGCGGAGTATGACGCGCTGGCGGGCCTGAGCCAGAAGGCCGCCTGCCCGGTGCAGGAGGCGGTGGAGCCCGGCGGAGCCGGTCATGGCTGCGGCCACAATCTGCTGGGGGCCGGGTGCTTTGCCGCCGCTGCGGCGCTGAAGGATTATCTCGTCAGGGAGCATAAGGACGGGATGGTGATTCTCTTTGGCTGTCCTGCCGAGGAGGGCGCCGGTGCCAAGCAGTTCATTGCCCGGGCCGGGTATTTCGATGGGGTGGATTTTGCCTATACGTGGCACCCGGAAAGCGTGAACGAGGTGGGCTCCAAGGGCAGCGTGGCTATCATGGGCGCGAATTTCACTTTTGACGGTGTGGCTGCCCACGCCGGCGCGGAGCCGCATCTGGGCCGCAGCGCGCTGGACGCCGTGGAGTTGATGAACGTGGGCTGCAATTACCTCCGGGAGCATATAATTGACGCGGCCCGCATCCACTATGCCTATTCCGACCCCGGCGGCACGGCCCCCAACGTGGTCCAGAGCCACGCGGTCATCAAGTACGAGGTCCGTGCCCCCAAGGTCTCTCAGGTGCAGGAGTTGTTCACCCGGGTGGTGGACGTGGCCCGGGGCGCGGCGCTGATGACCGGCACGAAGATGCAGTATGAGATCACCATGGCCTTTTCCGACTACATGGCAAACCGCACGCTGGGCGCCGTGGCGGATGCGTGTATGCGGGAGCTGGGCGCGCCGGAGTGGACGGAGGATGATTACCGTCTGGCCTCCGAATTTCTCCACACCTATCCCCGGACAACCATGGTGGGTATCCGGGAAAAGCTGGGGGCGTATTTCGAGCCGGAGGAGCTGGACGCCGCGCTGGAACGGCCGCTGGACAGCGTGATTCATCCTTTTGACCCCAAGGAGACCGGCTATCATTCCGGCTCTACCGATGTGGGCGATGTGGGCTATGCCACGCCCACGGTCATGCTCCACATGGCGGCCTCCTGCCTTGGCAATGTAGGCCACTCCTGGCAGAATACCGCCTTTTCCTGCTCCCCCATCGGCATGAAGGGAATGCTGCGGGCGGCGGAGGCCATGACGCTGGCGGCCATCCGCACCATGGAGCAGCCGGAACTGATCGAGAAGGCCCGGGAGGAGCTGAAACGGAAAAACGGCGGCAGCTATCACTGCCCGCTGCCGGATTACGTCACGCCGCCTATCGGCCGCTATTAAGAAACCAACTCATAAAATGATAAAAGCACCCCCGGCTTCTTGGAAGCCGGGGGTGCTTGGTATATACGAAAAATTGTAAGCCGCCGCTTAGCCCCACAGGGCGGACAGCGCGGGGATGATCTGCTTTTTCCGGCTCATCAGCTTGGGAATGAAGAAGGCGTGCTTTTCCTCGCCGGTGATGCCGAAGGCCTGCCGGATGCTCTCCTCGTCACCGATGTAGAGAAGATAGGAGCCCTCCCGCAGAACGTCTGTGATCATCAGCAGAACGGCGTCCAGCTCGCCTGCTGTCTTTTTTTGCAGCATGGCGTCTAAAAACTCGTCCTTGCGGTTCATTAAAAGGTCGGAATCCATGCACGTGACCTGACTGACCGCCAGATTGTGTCCTGCGATGTGGAACTCCTTATAGTCAGCCGTGAGGATGGACTCGGCGCTCTTGTCCTCGCCGCAGGCGGCGGAGAAGACGGTCCGGCCCAGCTCGTCCAGCGGGACGTTGGCGATGCGGGACATCCGGTTGGCGATGTCAATATCCCGCTGGGTGCAGGTGGGGGACTTGAACATGACCGTGTCGGACACGATGGCAGCGGCGATGAGCCCGGCCATTTTCGCGGTAGGCATCAGTCCCTTTTCCTGATACATACCCGCCACGATGGTAGCGGTGCTGCCAACAGGCTCGTTGCGGACGTAGATGGGGTTGCCGGTCTCAATATCCGCCAGCCGGTGATGGTCAACGATTTCCAGAATGTTGGCCTGCTCCAGACCGGGGACAGACTGAGCCTTTTCGTTGTGGTCCATGAGGATGACCTGCTTGCGCCGGGGACGCAGCAGGTGATACCGGGACAGCGTGCCGACAACGTGCTCGTTCTCATCTAAAATGGGGTAGGCGCGGAAACGGCTTTCCAGAACGGTGTCGCGCACATCGTCGATGTAATCGTCCAGATGGAAGCTCACGAGGTCATGGCTCTTGCAGATGCGCTCGATGGGCAGGGCGTGGCAGACAAGGTGCACAGCCCGGTAGGCATCGTAGGGCGTGGAGATGATGCAGGTGTCGGTGTCCAGCTCCAAAAGCTCCTTGCTGACCTCCGCCTGACAGACGATGACGCAGCTCACCCGCAGCTCCAGCGCCCGCTTGATCATATCCGGCTGGTCGCCGCAGACCACGATGCTGTCCGCCGAGGAGAACAGCAGATTCTCCCGGCCGGCGGGCAGAGCTACTGTTACCTCGCCGGAAATTTCGTCCCGCAGCTCGCCGCCCTCGTTGATGATCTTGCCCTCCAAAACGGACAGCAGATTGAATACCGGCACATTCTTCACACCGGAATTGCGGACAGCCAGCATATCGTAGTTGGCCACATCGCCGGCGGAGAGCATACCGTACAGTGTTCCGTCCTCATTGCACACGGGCATAACGGAAATGTGGTCCGCCTGCATCATCTGCCATGCCCGGCTGATGGTGGCGGCGGGGGAGAGGGTAGGGGGCGTATCGTACACAAGGTCCCGCACCTGTGTGCGGACGTTGTGAATGAGCTCCGGGGGCTGGGCGTCAAACTTCTGCAGCACGGCCTTCGTCTCGTCGCTGATCTGCCCCAGACGGGCGGCGCGGTACTGCCGCTGGCCCAGCGCGTTTTTCAGGGCGGCATAGGCCATGGCGGACACGATCGAATCCGTGTCGGGATTGCGGTGGCCGGTAATATATACGGTATCCATACGGAAACTCCTTTTTAGCTGTATTTTCTCTTAGAATGATACGATGTGCGCGCCCGGTTTGTCAACGTTGCCTTTCACAAAATGGGCTGTGGAAGCAGGCGCTTCCACAGCCCATTTGACGAAAAAGGCGGCCGGAGACGGTGTTTCAGAGAATCATCAGCTCCTTGGGAGCCAACGTAATGTCCTCGCAGCCGGTCTCCGAGAGAATCACAACGTCCTCAATGCGGACACCCAGCTTCCCCGGCAGATAAATGCCCGGCTCCGCGCTGATGACTGCCCCGGCGGGCAGGGGCTGCGCGTTGGCGGGGGAGGCGTTGGGGCTTTCGTGAATCTCCACGCCGACGCCGTGGCCGAAGCTGTGGCCGAAAAATGCGCCGTAGCCGGCGTTTTCGATGACCGTCCGGGCGGCGCCGTCCACCGCCGCGCCGCTGACGCCGGCCCTTGCCGCGGCGATGCCCGCCAGTTGGGCCTGAAGGACCGTATGGTAAACGGTATCCATTTCCTCCGTCACATGACCCACTGCCACGGTGCGGGTCATGTCGGAGCAGTAGCCGCCGTACTTGCAGCCAAAGTCCATGGTGACAAATTCCCCGGCCTGAATGGGCTTATCCCCGGGAACGCCGTGGGGGAGACTGCCGTTGGGGCCGGAGACCACAATGGGGTCAAAGGACTTGTCCTCCGCGCCGTAGTGCAGCATCCGGTAGAGCAGCAGCGCGGCAATCTCCCGCTCCGGCACGCCGGGGCGGATATCGTTCAGCGTTTCCGTCAGTGCCCGCTCGGCAATGCGCTGGGCCTGAATGAGACAGTCCCGCTCCTCGGCATCCTTTACGGCACGGAGCTGCCAGAGAAGCGCCGAGGCGGGAACAAGCTCACCGTGCAGCTTTTCCGTGTAGCGCCTCCAATCCGCCACGGTGACGTACTCGTCCTCGTAGCCTATCCGCTTCAGCCCCTCCGCGTCAATGACCGCGTTGATGAGGGCGGAATAGGGGTGCTGGCGGTTCGCCTCCCGAATCTCGGCGTTTTGCACAGAACGGGCGGCGGCCTCCGTATAGCGGCTGTCCGTAAAGTAGTAGTTATGGCGGCGGGTCACAAGGGCGATACCATCCGTCCCGGAAGAATGGAAGCCGGAGGCGTAAAAGCGGTTGGCCTCGCAGGTGAGCAGCATGGCGTCCAGCCCTTGTGTCTCCAAGCTCTCAGTAATTTTGGCAAAGTGATTCATATATTCGCTTCCTCTTTTCGAAAAAACCATCGGCGCCGATGAGGCGCTCGGCTTTGATACAACAGAAGTCTATCAGAACCGGCAGGCGATGTCAAAAAAATTTCCGCTGTTCTGAAAAAGACGCTTTTTGTCAGAATTTACAGTTGACTTTATCGGTTTAAAGCTGTATGGTAATAACAGCAAACAGCTTTAAAGAGCAGAAGGGAGTTCGCTATGCGTCAGAACAGCTATGCCTATTACTTTACTTACGCACGCTTTTACGCGGGCTTCTTTTATGACGCCGAAAATTTAAAGCTGTCCTGTGAGAAATAGGCTTTTCGTGAAAAACGCGAGGGGGTTCTGTTCCGCGGACAGAACCCCCTCTTTGTTTTACCGCAGTGCTGCCGGTTCCGGCAGCACCCGGGGGAAAAACAGCTTTCATCAGAAAACAAAAAATGTAAGGAGAAGATTACCATGAAAAAGAAACTGCTTGCGCTTGTACTGGCCTGCGCCATGGCGCTGGGCCTTGCCGCCTGCGGCGGCTCCAAGGCGGAGACGCCTGCCGGAAATAACGGTGACGCCGCCAACGGGAATGACGCCGCCAAGACGTATCTGGTGGGTATCTGCCAGTTGGCGCCCCACCCGGCGCTGGACGCCGCCACGCAGGGCTTTAAGGATGCTCTGACGGAGGCGCTGGGCGAGCAGGTCCGGTTTGAGGAGCAGAACGCTGCCGGTGAGTCCAACACCTGCTCCACCATTGTCAACGGTTTTGTCTCCGAGAACGTGGACCTGATTTTGGCCAATGCCACCTCCGCGCTGCAGGCCGCTGCCTCCGCTACCGGCGACATCCCGGTGCTGGGCACCGCCGTTACGGAGTACGGCGTGGCGCTGAATATCCCTGATTTTAACGGCACCGTGGGTACCAATGTCTCCGGTACGTCCGACCTGGCCCCGCTGGACCAGCAGGCTGCCATGATTCCCGAGTGGTGCCCCGATGCCAAGACCGTGGGCCTGCTGTACTGCTCCGCAGAGGCCAACAGCCAGTATCAGGTGGACACGGTACAGGCCGCGCTGGAGGCGCTGGGTCTCACCTGCACCCAGTATCCCTTCTCCGACACGAATGATATGGCGTCCGTGACCCAGACTGCCGCTGACAACAGCGATGTGCTCTATGTCCCCACGGACAACACCATCGCCAACAACACCGGCATTGTGGACAACATCTGCCACGGCAAGATTCCCGTGTTCGCCGGCGAGGAGGGCGTCTGCTCCGGCTGCGGCGTGGCCACCCTCTCCATCAGCTACTATGATCTGGGCGTCACCACTGGCCAGATGGCGGTGAAGATTCTCACCGGCGAGAGCAATGTGGCGGAAATGCCTATCGAGTACGCGCCTCAGTTCACCAAGAAGTACAACCCCGCCGCCTGTGAGGCACTGGGTATCACCGTACCCGAGGGGTATGAGGCCATCGCCTAAAACGCGGCACACACGCAGCGGCGGAGCGCTCTGCTCCGCCGCTCTCCCCACGATTTCGGGCCATCGGCCCAACACACGGAGGAACTGATTTATGACCGGCTTCATCAATGCGCTGCCCGGCGCCGTGTCCCAGGGACTGATTTGGGGCATCATGGCCATCGGCGTGTACATTACCTATAAAATTCTGGATATTGCCGACCTGACGGTGGACGGCTCATTCTGCACCGGCGGCGCGGTGTTCGCCGTGCTGTTCAGCGGCGGCGTGAGCCTGCCGGCGGCACTGCTGGCGGCGGTGCTGGCAGGCATGGCGGCGGGCCTTGTCACGGGGCTGCTCCATACGCTGTGCGGCATCCCGGCCATTTTAGCGGGCATTTTGACCCAACTGAGCCTGTGGTCTATCAACATGGCCATCATGAGCATGAAAGCCAGCGTGGCCATCAGCATTACAAACCCGGAGGTGCTGGAAAAGCTGCTGGTTTCTCTGCGGTTCGTGCAGGACGTTGCCAAGGGGACGCGGCCGTTTTACCGCCATCCCATCTTCGTAGTAGGCCTTTTTACGGTGGTGCTCATCGCGCTGCTGTACTGGTTCTTCGGCACGGAGCTGGGCTGCTCCCTGCGGGCCACCGGCTCCAATGAGCGGATGTCCCGGGCGCAGGGCATCAACACCGATTTCAATAAGGTGCTGGGCCTGATGGTCTCCAACGGCATGGTGGCCCTGTCCGGCGCGCTGCTGGCGCAGTACAACGGCGCCAACGAGATCAATGTGGGCCGGGGGGCCATCGTTATCGGCCTTGCCGCGGTCATCATCGGCGATGTGCTGCTGGGGAAGGTGTTCCGCAATTTCGCGCTGAAGCTGGTCAGCGTGTCCATTGGCGCTATTATTTACTACATCGTCATGCAGGCGGTGCTGGCCATGGGCCTGAACCCCAATTACCTCAAGGCGCTCTCCGCGCTGGTGGTGGCGGTGTTCCTGTCCATTCCCTACTGGAAGGGCAAATATTTCCATGCTTCTGTGAAGGCCGGCGGGGCAGATGTCTCCGCCGAGGCGGAGGCAACGATCGGAGGTGACCGCAATGCTTGAGCTGAAGAATATCTGCAAGACGTTCAATCCCGGCACCATCAATGCCAAGGTGGCCCTGAACCACCTGAACCTGACGCTGAAGGACGGGGATTTCTGCACGGTCATCGGCGGCAACGGCGCGGGCAAGTCCACCATGCTCAATGCGGTGGCGGGCGTCTTCACCGTTGACAGCGGCTCCATTGTCATTGACGGGCAGGATGTGACCCGTCTGCCGGAGCATAAGCGGGCGTCCCTGCTGGGCCGCGTATTTCAGGACCCCATGATGGGAACGGCCCCCACTATGCAGATCGAGGAAAATCTGGCGCTGGCGGCCCGCCGGGGCCAGCGCCGGGGGCTGAAATGGGGCATTACCGCCGTGGAACGGGCGGATTATAAAGAGCTGCTCCGCAGTCTGGATTTGGGACTGGAGGACCGCATGACCGCCAAGGTGGGCCTGCTCTCCGGCGGCCAGCGGCAGGCGCTAACGCTGCTGATGGCGGCGCTGAAGCGGCCGAAGCTGCTGCTTCTGGACGAGCACACCGCCGCTCTGGACCCCAAGACCGCCGCCAAGGTGCTGACGCTCTCCGACCAGATCGTAGAGGAGAACGGCCTGACAACACTGATGATTACCCACAATATGAAGGACGCCATCCAGCACGGCAACCGGCTCATTATGATGGACGCAGGCCGGGTGGTGGTGGACATCTCCGGCGAGGAGAAGAAAAAGCTGACGGTGCCGGACCTGCTGGCGCTGTTCAGCCGGGCCAGCGGCTCCGAGGAAGCCGATGACAAGCTGCTGCTGTCCTGATAAAGAACAGGAGACTGTCGATAAAGTGGTAAATCCTCCGCAACGGTAAGGAAGGGTGTGCGCGGGAAACCCAAGAAGGGTGTCCTGCACCATTGAAATCCTTAGTTTTCAGAACTTTTATGAAGTTCTGAAAACTTGTTTAGCGGGGAGAAAAGACTTTTTCGACACGCTGACAGGGCGGAACGCTTTTTAGCGTTCCGCCCTGTTTTTTTATTGTCCTTCGGTATTTTCTACGGGAATGCTGATCTCCGTCACGAATTTTTCACTGTCCGGGGTCAGACCGTTATCAATGAGGGTGATCTCCCGGGAAAAGCCGGTGATTTTCAGGCTGTGGGCGCGGATATACGCGGTCAGGAACCGGTAGCGCGCCGGGGCGTCCCCGTGACTGCCCCGAAAGCGGAGCCGCACGCACTGGGTCTCCGGCAGTGAGAGGAACGGCCCATCGTAGTGATCCTCCCGGTCCAGCAGAAGGAAGCTGCCATCGTACTGCGAAAATTCCTCCCGGCACAGGTGCTCCTCCGAAATGCACACACCCACCTTGCCGAGAAAGACCAGCGCCTCCGTGTTTGGCCCCTCCAGCCGCCGGATGGAGGCCTCCATGTCCAGAAAGCTGCGGGGCCGCAGCCGGTCCGCCATCCAGACCATGCGGCAGGCGGGGGCACAGATCAGCTCCGCGCTGTCTAACACGGCGGTGCGGGCCTCCCGGAGCTGGTGCAGGCGGTTGTCGATTTTCCGCCGGACGCGCTCCAGCTCCCGCTGCCTTTGCAGCACGGCCTCCCGCTGCCGGGAGAGCTTTTCCTCAATACGCTCCACATCCCGGTCCCGGAGAAAATCGGCGATCTCCTCCAGCGGCATATCCAGTGCCCGGAGGTAGCGGATGGTGTTGAGGACCTCAAACTGCCGGATGCTGTAGGAGCGGTAGCCGGTATTTGGGTCCACCCGCTCCGGCGTCAGCAGGCCCAGCGCCTCATAGTGCCGCAGAGAGCTGACGCTGAGGTGAAAGAGCTTGGCCACATCGCCGATGGAAAAAAGCTGCTCCATGGGCTATTCCCCGACCGCGCACAAGGCGGCTTTGCGGGTGATGATTCGATAGGCAATGACGCAGATGACCGCGGAGAGCAGGGAGCCGCCCGCCGTAGCAAGGCCCATGGGATACAGGGTATCCGCAAAGAACTTGGAGGTCAGATACACGCCGGGAACCCGCACCAGCACGATGGCGATGATATTGTGGAGGAAGGACAGCTCCGAGCGGCCGCAGGCGCAGAAATAGCCGCTGAAGCTGAAGTGGAGTCCGGCAAACAGGCAGTCCCACACATAGCCCCGCAGATATTGTCCGCCCAGACGCACCACGGCGGCACCGTCCGCCGTGGTGCTGTCGGTAAACAGCGATACCACCGGCTCCGCAAAAAGCTGCATGGTCAAAATCACGGCCCCGCCGAAGCAAACGGCAATGAGCAGGGCGTAGCGCAGCGTGGCGCGTGCACGCTCCGGCTTGCCCGCGCCGATATTCTGCGCGCCCAGCGCGGAAACGGTAGAGAGCAGGGAGGAGGGGACGAGGAACAGGAAGCTGATGATTTTCTCCACGATTCCCACAGCCGCCGCGTCATTGAGGCCCCGGCGGTTGACGATGATCGTGATGATGAGGAAGGCTACCTGAATGAGTCCGTCCTGCACGGCAATGGGAACGCCCCGCCGCAGCAGCGTTCCCATTACGGCCCGCTGGGGCCGGAGGTCTGCGGGAGTGACGGAAATTCCGATTTGGTGCCGGCGAATCGCAATCAGCGAGATCACCACGCTGACAGCCTGCGACAGCGTGGTGCCCAGCGCGGCGCCCACCGGCCCCAAATGGAGCGCGCCCATGAAGAAATAGTCCAGAGCGATGTTGGCCCCGCAGGCAATGGCGATGAAGTACATGGGACTTTTGCTGTCTCCCAGCCCCCGGAAGATGGAGCTGATGATGTTGTACGCCGTGATGAAGGGGATGCCGAGGAAGCAGACAGTAAGATACGCCACTGTCCCCTCCACGGCTGCCGCCGGGGTGGACATCACGGCGGTGATGCTCTGCCGCAGCAAAAGCAGCACGGCGGTAAGCACAAGGGAGAGTGCCATGAACAGCGTCACCGTATTGCCGGTATACAGGGCGGCCTGTCGCCGGTCCCCGGCGCCCACGGACTGCCCGATGCTCACCGTGGCACCCATGGCAAGGCCCACCAGCATTACGGTGAGCATGTGCATGACCTGTGAGCCCACGGCCACGGCAGTGGTGCTGGAAACGCCCTCAAACTGGCCGATGATGAACAGGTCCGCCATGCCGTAAAGCGTTTGGAGGAAATAGGAAAGCAGATAGGGCAGCGAGAAGCGAATCACATTTTTCAGGACGCTGCCTTGGGTCAGATCGTTTTTCATGGTGGTGCTCCTTGCCGCGTATCGCGGAATTTCTTTCTATTATAAACTCTATAACAGATATAGAGTCAAGAGGGATTTGTACCAAAACCGGCGAAAACTGCCGCGTTCTCACAAATATCCGTTAAAAATAGCGGCCTGTGCTTGACAAACGGCAAAAAACACAACATAATAGGAGCTGCTTGAGGCGCAAATGGTACGACGGTCGGTTAACCGTCGCTTTTTTATGCGGCCTCCGATGTGAAAACGTCTCCGGGCTTGGCCCGGTGCCATAAATGAGCCGCCCCGGCGGCTCCATAAGGAAAGGAAACAGCATGATTACAGTCAACAATGTCAGCATGAACTTCAGTGGTCAGACACTATTTAAAAATGTGGATTTGAAATTTGTCCCCGGCAACTGCTACGGCATCATCGGTGCCAACGGTGCGGGCAAGTCCACATTCCTCCGCATCCTCTCCGGCGATTTGGAGCCCACCACCGGCGAGGTCATCATCCCCAAGGAGGAGCGGATGTCCATTCTCAAGCAGGACCACTTCCAGTATGACGCCTTTACCGTGCTGGATACGGTGATGATGGGCAACCAGCGGCTCTATGACATCATGAAAGAAAAGGACGCCCTCTATGAGAAGGAGAACTTCACCGATGAGGACGGTGTAAAGGCCAGCGAGTTGGAGGCGGAGTTTGCCGAAATGGGCGGCTGGGAGGCCGAATCCGACGTGTCCCGGCTCATTCAGGGCCTTGGCCTCTCCAACGATATTCTGTACAGCGAAATGTCCAGCCTGACCGCCAAGGAAAAGGTGAAGGTGCTGCTGGCTCAGGCGCTGTTCGGCAAGCCGGACATCATCCTGCTGGACGAGCCCACCAACCATCTGGACATTCAGGCCATCGAGTGGCTGGAGGATTTCCTGATGGATTGCGAGAGCCTGATCCTTGTGGTGAGCCATGACCGTCACTTCCTGAACACCGTCTGCACCAACATCGTGGATGTGGACTACGGACATATCAAGATGTATGTGGGCAACTATGAGTTCTGGTACGAGTCCAGCCAGATGGTCCAGCGGATGATGAAGGACCAGAACCGCAAGAACGAGGAAAAAATCAAGGAGCTGCAGCTCTTTATTCAGCGCTTCTCCGCCAACAAGTCCAAGAGCAAGCAGGCCACGGCCCGCCGTAAGCTGCTGGACAAGCTGACGGTAGAGGAAATGCCCGCCTCCTCCCGGCGGTATCCCTTTGTGGGCTTTACCATGGAGCGGGAGTGCGGCAAGGAGATTCTGGCGGTAGAGGGCCTGAGCAAGACCGTGGATGGCCGCAAGGTGCTGGACAATGTGTCCTTCCGGGTGAACAAGGGCGATAAGATCGCCTTTGTAGGGGAGGACGAGTTGGCCAAGACCACTCTATTTAAGATTATCATGGGCGAGCTGGAGCCAGACGAGGGCACCTATAAGTGGGGCACCACCATCACCACCAGCTACTTCCCGCTGGATAACTCCGCGTTTTTCAATGACTGCGATTTGAATCTGGTGGACTGGCTGGCGCAGTTTACCCCCAAGATTCCCGAGGCCAATACCGAGTCCTTCAAGCGGGCCTTCCTCGGACGGATGCTGTTCTCCGGCGACGATGTGTTCAAGCCGGTGAAGGTGCTCTCTGGCGGCGAGAAGGTGCGGTGTATGCTCTCCCGCATGATGCTCTACGGCTCTAACGTGCTGGTGCTGGATCAGCCCACAAACCACTTGGATCTGGAGTCCATCACCGCTGTGAATAACGGCCTCGTGGACTTCAAGGGCGTGGTGCTTTTTGCCAGCCATGACCATGAGTTTGTCCAGACTATCGCCAACCGCATCATGGTACTGGAGGACGGCAAGCTGACGGACCGTCTGGGGACCTACGAGGATTATATCGCCTCTATGGCACAGGCGTAAGCGTAGCATAAATAAAGAGGGAAGGCCCCGCCTGCCATGCCGGCAGGCGGGGCCTTTGTGCGTGCAGCTTTTGAGACCGCCTTTTGGCAGAGGGACTGCACAGCGGGATTTCTCATGAAATTGGGCGACCGTTTTCCGCGATAAATATGGAGTGCCTCTGCGGCTGAGAGGGAGAAAAACGAAAAAAAGCAAAAAAGAGAAAAAAGGGGGTTGACAAACGGGCATATTTCCGCTATCATATACCTGTTCCGTTTCGGACGGTTAGCTCAGCTGGCTAGAGCACCTGCTTGACGTGCAGGGGGTCACAGGTTCGAGTCCTGTACCGTCCACCAACGCAAAACCTTGAAGCTTCCATAGCTTCAAGGTTTTTTTGTTGCCCTGAAACAACTTTTACCCTTTATCCTATCTTTTATAAATTGAAAACATCTGTAATGAAGCATTCCACAGGCTGTGCACTGACGGAGTGCATACGCTCTATTGTGAATGTGTGGAACAAGTGGATGCAAGGCGCGACTGTGCCGAACAATTCTTAAATATGCAGTCTCTCACGGGTGGTGCGGAGCGCGGAAGTATAGCCTATATATCCCCGTCATGTGTCCACGCTTTAGAGCAAAATCAAATATACAAAAAGGAACAGGGCATCCGATTGGATACCCTGTTCCTTTTTTTGGTGCGCGAGGCGGGACTTGAACCCGCACGTGCGTAATGCACACTAGAACCTGAATCTAGCGAGTCTGCCAATTCCACCACTCGCGCGTATGGCAATCTTTTTGGGAAAGCTGGTGCGGCTGACGGGACTTGAACCCACACGTCGAATCGACACCAGCACCTCAAGCTGGCCTGTCTACCAGTTCCAGCACAGCCGCAAAATAAAACCGCCCTAAAAAGACTGCTTGATTATTATATCCGTTCAAGCCCCCAATGTCAACCATGATTCTGTATTTTTTGAAAAATTTTTCCCGGCCCAAAATGGGCCGGGAAAGGGGTCAAAGCTGATCAAGGACCTCTCCGATGGGGTCGGTGATGACAAGGTCCGCAGTCAGGTCCCGGGCCACCGCTGACTTGTTGATGAGCACCAGATGCTCTCCCCGGAAATAGTTGATAAGCCCCGCCGCAGGCCACACGTTCAGGGATGTTCCGCCGATGATGAGCATATCCGCCGCGGCGATGGCCTGCACGGCCCCGTCCATCACCTGCTCGTTCAGCGCTTCCTCATAGAGCACCACATCCGGCTTGATGATGCCGCCGCAGGCGCACCGGGGAACGCCGGTGGTATGCAGAATGTGGTCGAGACTGTAAAATTTGCCGCAGCGCTCGCAGTGGTTGCGGTGCACGCTGCCGTGAAGCTCATAGACGTTTCGGCTGCCCGCCGCCTGATGGAGCCCGTCGATATTCTGCGTTACCACGGCCAGCAGCCGCCCCTCTTGCTCCCACTGGGCCAGCTTTTTGTGGGCGGCGTTTGGCTTGGCCTCCGGGCAGAGCATTTTGGCCCGGTAAAAACGGAAAAATTCTTCGGGATTGCTTTTATAGAACGTATGGCTTAAAATAGTCTCCGGGGGATAGCTCCACTCCTGATGGTACAGCCCGCCGGTGCTGCGGAAATCCGGGATGCCGGACTCTGTGGAAACGCCGGCTCCGCCGAAAAAGACGATTTTATGGGCCGCATCGGTCCATTCCTTCAATGTTTTGACTGCATCCGTCATAAAGAGCTCCTCCAATTTGATAGAATAGGGAAATGGCTATGAATATTCAGATCTTTGGCTCCTCCAAGTCCTTTGACACGAAAAAGGCCGAGCGGTGGTTCAAGGAGCGCCGCATCAAATACCAATATATCGACCTTCTCTCAAAGGGATTATCCCCCCGGGAGTACAACTCCGTCAAGCAGAAAGTTGGCTTTGACGCGCTGGTGAACACAAAATGCCGGGCCTATGAGGAGCTTTATATGCCCTATATCACCCCGGAGGCCCGGGAGGAAAAGCTGCTGATGTACCCGGAGTTGTTCAATGCCCCTATCGTCCGCAATGGAAAGGACGCCACCGTGGGCTACTGCCCGGACATCTGGGCGAAGTGGGAGTAAAATTTTCTCAGAGGGAGACACTGCTATGTGGGGCGATACCCTGCCGAAAAACCGATTTCTGCGCTTCTGGGTGCTGCTGGCACACCGCTATCTCAAGCATAACGTGGCTACCCAGAGCGCGGCGCTGGCGTTTTATCTGCTGTTTATGATCTTCCCGTTCCTTATTTTCATCAGCGCTCTGCTGGGCCTGCTGAATCTGAACGTTGCGGGCATTGTGTCCGTCCTTGCGGATTTTCTGCCGGAGGTCGTGCTGGAGCTGACGGAGCTGTACCTGACCTATGTGCGGGAAAACCCAAGCCCGCAGCTCATGGTATTCGGTCTGGTATTTTCCGTGTACTTCCCCATGCGGGCCACCAACTCTCTTATGGGCGCCGTGCGGACAGCCTATCATCTCGGGCCGCCCCGGGGAGCCGTGAGCCAGTGGCTCCGGGTGCTGCTTTACACGGTGACGCTCATTGCCGCCATTGCCCTGACGCTGACGCTGATGACCTTCGGGGAGCGGGCGCTGTGGTACGCCGTAAATCATTTCCATCTGCCGGAGTGGATGGCGGCACTGTGGGTGCACCTGCGGTTCCCGGCGGCGGGAGCCGTGAGCTTTTTCGCACTGCTGCTGTTGTACGCGTTGGCGCAGGATACGCTCCAGCCCATGCGGAACATCTGGCCGGGGACGCTCTTTTCCCTTGCGGCATGGATGGTTGTAAGCGGTCTTTATTCTTATTACGCCAATCATTTTTCACACTACTCTCTTTTATATGGCTCCATCGGCGCTATCATTGTGGTGCTGATTTGGCTGAACCTCACCGCCGTGACGCTGATTTTAGGGGCGGAGGTCAACGGCGTGCTCATCAGTATGCGTAAGGACCGCCTGACGGAGCAGTGAAGTAAAATCGTTCGCAGAAAATGCGGGAAAGGATACCAAGCATGGAAGAAAAGCTGTTTGAATACGCAAAGCTGGTCATGGAGGTGGGCCTGAACGTCCAGAAGGGCCAGACCGTCATTATTTCAAGCCCGGTGGAATGCGCCCATTTTGCCCGCCTGTGCGCCGACGCCGCCTACAACTGCGGCTGCCGGGAGGTGGTCATGAACTGGAGCGACGATCATCTCACCCGGCAGAAATACCTCCGGGCCGACAGTGCGGTGTTTGACGAGGTGCTGGCGTGGCGGGAGGAATATTTCACCCACTATGCCGAGCTGGGCGCGGCCTATCTGGCCATTGCCGCCTCGGACCCGGAGACGCTGAAGGGCGTGGACCCGGACCGGCTGGTACGGGCACAGAAGTCCGGCTCCGTTATGCGAAAGGTCTTTGACCGGCTGCAGATGAGCAACGGCTTCCCGTGGTGCATCGCCTCCGTCCCCATTCCCTCATGGGCCAGGACCGTGTTCCCGGATCTGCCGGAGGACGAGGCCATGGAGCGGCTGTGGGAGGCCATTTTCAAAACGGTCCGCATTCAGGGGGATGGCTCCGCCGTGTACGCCTGGCGCCGCCATCTGGAAACGCTGGCCCGCCGCAAGGACCTGCTGAACCGCTATCACTTCAAGTATCTGCACTATACCAACAGCCTCGGCACCGACCTGACCATCCAGCTCCCGGAAGACCACCTGTGGGCGGCGGGCAACTCCGTGATGAAAAACGGCGTGGAGTTTGTAGCCAATATGCCTACGGAGGAAATTTTCACCGCGCCGCTGAAAACCGGCATCAACGGCGTGGTCTACGCCGCCATGCCGCTGGTGAATGACGGAAACATCATCGACAAATTCCACTTTGTCATCCGGGACGGAAAAATCGTGGAGGCCCACGCCGAAAAGGGCGAGGAATTTTTAAAGGCCGCCATCAGTGTGGACGAGGGGGCCAGCTACTTCGGCGAGGTAGCGCTGGTGCCCTATGACAGTCCCATTTCCAACCAGAAGATTCTGTTTTACAATACCCTGTTTGATGAAAATGCCTCCTGCCATCTGGCCTTCGGCGAGGCGTATCCCGAGTGCATTGAGGGCGGCGAGTCCATGACCCGGGAGGAGGTGCAGGCCCACGGCCTGAACTACTCCATGACCCATGTGGATTTCATGGTGGGCACTGCCGACCTCTCCATTGTCGGCACTACTCATGACGGGCGTGAGGTGCCGGTGTTCGTCAACGGAAATTTTGCCATCTAATCTGGTGGCAGTCAATCGAAAGGAAAGAGAGACTTACCATGTTCGCTAAACCGAGCTTTGATGAAACCGTTCTGGTCTGTCCCGGCGCCGCTATTGTTGGGAACGTCACGCTGGGGAAAAACGTCAGTGTGTGGTACAACGCCGTGCTCCGCGGGGATGAAGGGACCATCACTGTGGGAGAGAATACCAACATTCAGGACTGCGCCGTACTGCACGAGGAGACCCACGTGGGCGCGGGCTGCACCATCGGCCACGGCGCCATTGTCCACGGCTGTACCGTGGGTGACAACGTGCTCATCGGTATGGGCGCCACCGTTTTAAGCGGCGCGAAAATCGGCGATAACTGCATTGTGGGCGCCGGCGCGCTGGTCACCGGAAAAATGGACGCCCCTGCCGGCTCCATGCTCTTAGGCAGCCCTGCCAAGGTCATCCGCCCGCTGACGGAGGCGGAGATCGAGGGTGTGCGGGAATCCGCCCGGGGCTACTGCCAGTTGGCGGAGGAGTACCGGAAATAAACGCACAAACCGTAAAAAGCGCCGAAAGATACGGCCCTTTTGGCGTATCTTTCGGCGCTTTGCCGCTTGCGGCGCGGCCCGGTTTTGCATATACTTGCTCCGATATAAACGATCTTACGCTTTTTCCCATAAAGGAGTACCGATATGCCGCTGCATTTTTCCCCGCAGACAAAGCGGGTCTTTCATTTGTCCCTGCCGATTTTTGCCGAGCTGCTGCTGCAGCTTTTAGTGGGCAACATGGACCAGTTCATGATCGCCCATTTCGGCTCTGCCGCCGTAGCCTCCATCGGCAACGGCAATCAGGTGATGAACGTGGTCATCATTGTGCTGACCACCATGAGCACCGCCTCCACCATTTTGCTGACGCAGCACATCGGCGCGGGCCGCACCGGCGAGGAATGCGATGAGATCGCCACAGTGGGCATGACGGTCATTGCCGTGTTCAGCTTTGCGGTGGGACTTTTCCTGCTGCTGGACCCGGAGGTGCTGTTCCGCCTGCTGCGGACGCCGGAGGACGCCTTTGCCGGGGCCTGCCTCTATACCCGTATTGTGGGCGGCGGCGTGCTGCTGCAGGGCCTTTATATCGAGCTGTGCGCCATTCTCCGCAGTTATACGCTGCTCAAGGAGGTGGTGGCGGTCTCCGTGGTGATGAACCTTTTGAACGTGGCGGGCAATGCCATCCTCATCAACGGCTTTTTCGGCCTGCCGCAGTTGGGCGTCACCGGCGCGGCCATTTCCACGGATATTTCCAAGGCCGTAGGGCTGACGCTGGCCTATCTCACGCTGAAGAAAAAGTGCCCCGTCCGCTTTTCCCTCCGATATCTCCGGCCCTTCCCGGCGTCTACGTTCCGCTCCCTGCTGGGGATCGCCCTGCCCTCCGGCTCGGAGTCCCTTTCCTATAACGTGTCCCAGACATTCATCCTCCGCTTCATCAATCTCATGGGTACGGCGGCGGTCAGCGCCAAGGTCTACGGCAGTATGCTGGCCAACATTGCCTACGTGTACTCCATCGCCGCGGCGGAGGCCACTCAAATCATTTTGGGCTACATGATCGGCGCGGGAAAGCTGAAGGAGGTGTGCCCCCGGGTCTGGTCCACCATCCGCATTGCCCTTGCGGCCTCGGAGCTTCTGACGCTGGTGATCCTCATTTTCTGCGACCCCATTTACAGTATTTTCACCGCCGACCCTGTGATTCACCAGTTGGGCCGCCAGATTCTCTACGTGGAATTTGCGCTGGAGATCGGCCGCTCCATCAACATCGTTATGGTCCGGGGGCTGACCACCGCCGGCGATGTCTGGTATCCCGTGACCGTTGGTATTTTCAGTATGTGGCTGGTGTCCGTCGGCGGAAGCTGGCTTTTAGGCGATGTGCTGGGCTGGGGCCTTGCCGGTATCTGGATCGCCATGGCCTGTGACGAATGTCTCCGGGGGCTGCTGTTCACCATCCGCTTCCAGCGGGGGAAGTGGAAGGAAAAGCGGCTGGTGTCCGGCCTGCCGAAGCAGGATTGAGCAAAAAGCAATTCTATCAACGCACCACGCCCCCGGCCAACGGCCGGGGGCGTGGTCTGTTGTGCACCTATTTGCTCCGTTCCTCCAATACCTGCACCAGCTCCCGGGCAAACAGGCGGGCGGACAGCTCCGCCTCTTCCGGGGCGTTGCCGGCAGTGCCAACCTCAAGGAGCAGCGAGCCGTGGGTGGCATGCTGATTGTAGCGGGAGTTCCGCAGCAGCAGCGGCCGCATCAGCGTGGGGTAGTCCGTGAGCACCTGTTCCTGTACCGCCGCGGCCAGCCGGAGGTTTTCTATCCAGTCCGGATGGCTCAGCCCGCCGCCATCGCTGCCTACCACCAGTGAAAGCTGGGCGGCGGTGCCGACACCGTCGATGTCCGACACCACCTTGATTTGGTTCCCGGCGCTGTCCTCAATGGCGTCCCGGTGAACGTCGAGGACAAAGTGGATGGAGGGATACTGCTTCAGCGCCGCCTCAATGGCCGGCAGCGCCCGGTCATAGGCCCCAGCATATTCGGGATAGTCATAGAGCGTGCGGTCATGGAGCACGGAAATACCCGCCTTCCCCAGTTCCTCCGCAATGGCGTCCCCCATGTGGACCACATTGTACCGGGTGTCCGTGGTGCGGCAGTCCCCGGACCAGACCACCTCCGTACCCGGTACCGGCGTGTAGCCCTCACTGCCGTGGGTGTGGAGAATCAGCACCTGCGGCGCCTCGCCGGTGAGCTCGGCGGCAAAGGGCTTTTGCAGCTCCTCGCTGGAGAGGGTGTATTTTGTGGAATTACTGATGTACACCCGGCCAAAAACCGTGTAGCCGCTGGGGTCTGTGGGAATCAGCGTCTTGGCGGCCACGCCGTTGTCCGTTCCGGCGGAAGTCTCGGCCTCCGGCGTCTGGGGTGTTTCCTCTATCGGCTGCGTCACCGGGGCAGGTGCCTCAGCCTCCGGCGTTTCCTCGCTTTGGCGGCGGAGTTCGTAAATGTCCCGCCGCGCGGAAAGTAGCAGCGGGGACTGACTCAGCGTCAGCACCGCCGCCGGGGAAAGTCCGTCCGGCAAACCGGGGTCCCCTAACTGCCACCGCAGCAGCGTTAGCGGCACCTCCTGCCGCAGCGCCGCCCATGCGTCGGCGGCGGTGGTGCTGCCTGCTGTGACGCTGACAGTCCACAGCGTTGCCCCGGCAAGGGCCAGTGCGCCGAGAGGCCGCAGCAGCTCGGAAAATCGGTTCTTTCGTTTCATGCGCTTCACCTCTTGGGACAAACCTATGCGCCCGGAGATGAAAAAATGCCCCACGGTTTTCCGTGGGGTATTTTGACGAATGAAAGATATTTTTCGCTATTGTGCCCGCTCACGCATCAGCGCGATCTCCCGGGCGTAGCCCGGCAGGTCATTGGGGGTCTCCAGACAAAACGGCAATCCCCGCAGCGCGGGATGCGTCACGATTCGGGTCAGGGCCTCTAAGCCGAGCTGACCCTCGCCGATGCGGGCGTGGCGGTCCTTGTGGCTGCCGCAGGGGTTCAGGCTGTCATTGAGGTGCACGGCCCGCAGCCGGTCGAGGCCGATCACGCGGTCAAACTCCGTCAAAACCCCGTCCAAATCGTGCACAAGGTCATATCCGGCATCGGACACATGACAGGTGTCAAGACAGATGTACACCTTATCCCTTTGCTCCACGCGGTCCCAGATCTCCCGCAGCTCCTCAAAGCGGCTGCCGACCTCGGTGCCCTTGCCCGCCATAGTCTCCAGCAGGACTGTGGTGGTCTGCTCCGGGGTCAGAACGGCGTTCAGCCCCTCGGCTATGTAGGCGATGCCGGTCTCCACGCCCTGTCCCACATGGCTGCCGGGGTGGAAATTGTAGAGCTGACCGGGAATGTGCTCCATCCGTTCCAGATCGTCTCGCATGAGCGCTTGGGCGAAGCGGCGGTTTTCTTCCGCCGCGCCGCAGAGGTTCAGCGTATAGGGCGCGTGGGCGATGATGGGGGCAAAGCGGTTTTCCCGCAGCAGTTCCGTCAGGGCGTCCGCATCGGCGGCGTCCAGCGCCTTGGCGCGGCTCCCCCGGGGATTGCGGGTAAAAAACTGGAATGTGTCCGCGCCCAATGCCAATGCCTGACGTCCCATGGCGCAAAGCCCCTTGGCAGAGGATAAATGACAGCCGATGTGCAGCATAGCCGCCTCCTGTGGTAAAAGTAAGTATGTATAGCATACCACGTTTGGCGGCAGTTGTCACGGTGTCTATGCGCCTTTTTCGGCGGGCGCCTCCTGTTCCGCCTCCAAAAACAACTCCTCGGCCCGCCGCTGGGCCTCCATCAGCGTCAGGCTCAGTTGGCGGAGGGCCTCCTCCGCATCGGTGATGGTGTTGAACAGCAGGGTGTATTCCTTCGTTAATGTATTCATGTTCAGTTGTCCTTTCTGCCTTCCACATTTGTTCTCATAATTTTTTGATACGGTCTTGAAAAGCATTTTCTGCGGTGATTGGCTCTATCATACAGACATCCGACTGCATTTTCTGTCCCTTTTTGTCGAGAGAATCAAAAAAATTCACACAGGCTTAATATCCCGCAAATTACGGGGGAAAAGGGCTTGCAGGCGGGGGCGGAACAGGGTATGATAAGGGACAGAAAACAAGATCGGGAAGGAACGAGCGGACATGGACACGGCAGCGACAAGAGAATTTTTACGCGCGCAGATGGCAAACCGGCCGGAATCACGGCTTCAGGACCTTTGCAAGGCGCTGTACCAGAGCACATTCGGCTGCGGTCATCTCATCTCCGACGTCGCTGCTGCCGAGCAGAGCATCCGGGAGGAGCTGGCGGCGGGGGTTCCGTCCTGCCGGGACATCGAGCCGCTGGATGGGCTGTGGGACCGGGTGCCGCTGGGAATTTTAGCAGGTGTCTTGACACCTGCTACGCTGGCCCGGGCCTTTGCGCTGTCTGCTGCCATGCCCCGGGAGGACACGGCGGCGCTGGAGGCGCGGCTGGACGTCCTGCGGGCGCTGCTGGCGGAGGGTGCGCTGCCCTATAACGCCGCAGAGGCAGAGGCGGAGCTGGCACGCTGGCAGATGGCGGGCTATCCGGCCTGTCACCACTCGGCAGACTACCGGGCGGCCTACCACCCGGCCTACCGGGTGCTGCACCGGCACTATACCCATTTGCTGCCGCTGCTGGAGACCATTGACGGTGCGCTGGCAGCGCAGGAGCGGGTGCTGCTGGCCATTGAGGGCGGCGCTGCCGGCGGCAAGACCACGCTATCGCGGGAGCTTTCGGAGCTGTACCCGGACAGCGCCGTTTTCCACGCGGATGATTTCTTCCTCCGGCCGGAGCAGCGGACGCCGGAGCGCTTCGCCCAGCCCGGGGGCAACATGGACCGGGAGCGGCTGGAGGCGGAGGTGCTGGTGCCCCTCCGCCGGGGCGAGGCGGCGGTCTACCGCCCCTTTGACTGCGGGACCATGACCCTGCGGCCGCCGGTGACGGTGCGGCCCGCGCGGCTGAACATCGTGGAGGGGGCCTACAGCCTCCACCCATCGCTGGAGAAGTATTATGACCTGTCCGTTTTTCTGGACGTCACGCCGGAGACCCAGCGCCGCCGGATTTTATCCCGAAACGGAGCGGAATGGGGACAGCGCTTTTTTGAGCGGTGGATTCCGCTGGAGACCGCCTATTTTCAGGAAACTGCCACAGTGGCGCGCTGTACGCTGCGGCTGAAGGAGGACGTATGAAGCTGGTCATTATTGACGGACAGAACGGCCGCATGGGCGCGCTTTTGACCGAGCGGGTCAAGGCCGCCGGACTGCCCCTTGAAACGCTGGTGGTGGGAACCAACGCCATTGCCACCGCCGCCATGATGAAAGCAGGGGCGGATCGGGGGGCTACCGGGGAAAACCCGGTGCTGGTAGCCTGCCGGGATGCGGACATCATCGCCGGGCCCATCGGTATTCTGATGGCAGACGCCCTGATGGGGGAGATCACCCCCGCCATCGCCGTGGCTATCGGCCAGAGCCGCGCCCAGAAGGTGCTGCTGCCAGTGAACAGCCATTGCGGCAAGATCGTGGTGGGCGTCCGAGAGCTGACGCTCTCCCGTATTATGGACGAGGCCGTGGAGGTACTGCGGGAGCTGTGTGCGCCGCAGGCCACAACGCTGTGAGACATTTGCAGTATCAAAAAAGCGGGTCTGAGTTTTACTCAGACCCGCTTGAGACTGTCGATCAAGTGGTAAATCCTCCGCAACGGTAAGGAAGGGTGTGTGCGAGAAACCCAAGAAGGGTGTCCTGCGCCATTGAAATCCTTAGTTTTCAGAACTTTTATGAAGTTCTGAAAACTTGTTCAGCGGGGAGAAAAGACTTTTTCGACACGCTGAAGCGGGTCTGAGTTTTACTCAGACCCGCTTTTTAAGCAGCAGTGAATTATACGCCGCCAAAGCGCAGAACAATGCCCGCCACGGCGGAAATACCGATGAACACGATGGGGTGCCAGCCCTTAGTGGCCTTGACACAGTTGGTCAGCACCAGCAGCACCGCCGCAAGGACAAGGCCCATATAGTTCAGAGAACCGGCCCACTGGAAGCTGTTCCATAGACCGGTGGCAGAGCTGTTGACCCGGAGCAATACCTGAAGCACCACACCGGCGCAGGCGGCGGCAATAAGGCCGGAGGAGGCGGGGCGCAGACCGTAAAAGGCGTTGGCTACATATTTGCTGTCCCGGAATTTTGTCAGCATGGCCGCCACAATGAGAATCACGATGATGGAGGGCGTTATCTCACCGATGGTGGCGATGACCGCGCCGGGGATACCGGCCACGGCAAAGCCTACATAGGTTGCCATATTGACGCCGATGGGGCCGGGAGTAGACTCCGAGACTGCCACCATATTCATCAGTTCCGTCTGGGTGTACCAGCCGGTGACGGCACCGATGTTTTTCAGAAAGGGCAGTGTGGCCATGCCGCCGCCAATGGCGAACAGGCCGGTTTTGAAAAATTCCCAGAATAAACGAATGTAAATGCTCATTTCACGGCCCTCTCTTCCAGATTCTTCAGCACAAGTCCTGCAATGGCCGCCAGCAGCACGAACCACACCGGGGAAATGGTCAAAAACAGACTGCCTGCCGCTACCAGCAGAAAAATCACGGTGGTGCGCTTGTCAATGACGGATTTTTTCAGCAGCTTTAAAACGGCATTGAAAATCAGCACGCACACGCACACCTGAATTGCGGCAAAGGCGTTCTGCACCCAGGCAAGGTGAGAGAAATTGGTGATGAGGCCCGCTAAAATGGAGATGATGATCAGCGAGGGGAGCACAACGCCCAGCGTGGCAACAATGCCGCCCAGAACCCCTTTGTACTTCTGGCCGATAAATGTGCCGATGTTCACGGCGATGACGCCCGGCGTACATTGGCTGATGGCGTAATAGTCCATCAGTTCCTCCTCTGTGGCCCAATGCTTATTTTCCACAACCTCCCGCTGAAGAATCGGCAGCATGGCGTAGCCGCCGCCAAAGGTCATGACACCGATTTTGGCGAAGGTCAAAAACAGCTCTAAAAATTCGTTCACAGGCATAAAGCTCCTTTACTGGGAAATGTAACTTTTTTCATTATACTTATTTTCCGGCAAAAAGCAAGCCCGGTCTTTCCGGGCGGCCCGCAGGGGGACCCGCCGCGCAAGGACCGGGCTTGGGATGGCCGTATATCAGGGGAGCTGGATATGCGCCCGCTTCAACGCGTGCCGCAGAGCGAGGCACAGCGGGGGCGATAGAAGAATGGCCACCGCGCCATTAAAAAGAGAGGCGGGGATTTTCAGAGGCAGGGCCGCAGCCGCCGTGGCGGCGGTGAGGCCGCCCATCAGCAGCCCGTCATAGGCAAAGGACTTGAAGAAATAGAGAATGTAATAAGCCACGCAGCCCAGTGCGGCGGCCACGGTGCAGCGGCCATACTTGGGTTCTTCACGATCCGCCATGGCAAGACCGGCCACCAGTCCCATCACGCCCTTGGTAATGAGGGTGATCCAACATTCCGGCGCGTAGGCGGGGTTCGTCAGATCATACAGGGCGGATCCCACGCCGGAGGCCGCGCCGCCCACAGGTCCCAGCAGCAGGCCGGACAGGCAGCACATGATATTTGCCAGCGTGAAGGAGGTCCGCCCACCAATGGCGATAGGCATGGTCACACGGAGATAGTTGCTGACAAAGACCAGTGCGGTCATCATGCCCAGCATGGTCAGCTTGTTGATATTTCGCTTGTTCTGTTCCATAAAAAACACTTCCAATTTTGAGATGCCCTCATGGTAGCAGATAGCTGAACCTATTTCAAATGCCAGATATGAATTTTTTAATAGGTTCAGTGCTTGTGAAAAAAGCCCCGCAGTCAGAGGACTGCGGGGCCTGATTATCGATATTATGCCTTGGGGTCTTCCGTTTCAAATACGGTCTTGGCACCGGCAGCCAAGCCCGCCAGACCCTGAAGCTCACTGGGGATGATGATCTTCGTGGCCTTGCCGTCCGCCACCTTCGTCATGGTCTCCAGCGCTTTCAGCTTCACCACCTGATCGTTGGGGGCCGCCTCGTTCAGCAGCTTCAGGGCGTCCGCCGTGGCCTGCTGAACCTTCATAATGGCCTCGCTCTCTGCCTCGGCCGCCAGAATCTTTGCGGTCTTTTCCGCCTCGGCCTCCATGATCTTGGCCTGCTTGGCGGCGTCAGCCCGGAGAATGGCGGACTGCTTCTCACCCTCGGCCACCAGAATCTGGCTCTGCTTCTGGCCCTCGGCCTGCAAAATGGATTCCCGGCGCTCCCGCTCCGCCTTCATCTGCTTTTCCATGGCGTTCTGAATTTCCTTGGGCGGGATGATGTTCTTCAGCTCCACGCGGTTGACCTTGATGCCCCACGGATCCGTGGCCTCGTCCAGAATGGAGCGCATCCGGGAGTTGATGGTGTCGCGGCTGGTGAGGGACTGGTCCAGCTCCATATCGCCGATGATGTTGCGGAGGGTGGTGGCTGTCAGGTTCTCAATGGCGTTCATGGGGTGCTCCACGCCGTAGGTGTACAGCTTGGGGTCGGTGATCTGGAAATAAATGACCGTGTCGATCTGCATGGTGACGTTATCCTTGGTGATCACGGGCTGGGGCGCAAAGTCCGCTACCTGCTCTTTCAGGCTGACCTTTTTGGCCACGCGCTCAATAAAGGGCACCTTCAAGTGCAGGCCCACATTCCATACGGTGCGGAACGCGCCCAGGCGCTCCACCACATAGGCCCGGGACTGCTGCACGATGACGATGTTGCTGACGATCAGCAGCAAAATCAGGATGATAAGGATGGGAACAATGATCCACTCCATAAGAACTCCTCCATTTTCATAGCGGTATCCGGCTGTGTTTGTAAGCTATATTCTACCTTATTTTTCCCGGCGGCGCAAGAGAGAATTCACATCTCCGCCCCGGCAGGATGACAGTTCCAGTGAGGCGCTCCGATCGGAAACGCAAAATTTTCTGAAAAACTCCAAAAAGGGCTTGACTTTTTACCTGTTTCTGATATACTAATAACGCTGTCTCACAGGACAGTCAAGTGAATCAGTTTTCGTGAACTGGACACAGCTATGGAGAAGTCGCCTAGTTGGTCGAGGGCGCATGATTGGAAATCATGTAGGCTCCTAAAGGGTCTCGAGGGTTCGAATCCCTCCTTCTCCGCCACAAATCCCATCGGAGTGATTCTCCGATGGGTCCCCTTTTGGGGTGAGGCTCATCAATGCGCGAGTGGTGGAATTGGCAGACTCGCTAGATTCAGGTTCTAGTGTGCATTACGCACGTGCGGGTTCAAGTCCCGCCTCGCGCACCAAAAAAGGAACAGGGTATCCAATCGGATGCCCTGTTCCTTTTTTATATTGGCCTCATCGCAGCGCTTTATTCGGCGGCGTAGCGGCTGAGAATTTCGTCCGCTTCGCTCTGCTTCATGTTCCCCAGCTTTACCTGTTCGGTACAAAAGGGCTTTACGGCGGCCAGCATTTCCGCATTTGTTTCATAGGGGCCGAAGGTGTGCTCCTCGCCGTTGTCTAACTTGACGTACAGCTCCTTTGTGTCCGTTGAGGTGCCGATGTCGGCGGGGTTGTAGCTCATCATCAACTGGTCCTGCCCGTCCACGGATTTGGAGTACATGACACCGTTTTTGATGTCCGCCAGAATGTCCTCGTACATGGCGATGGTCTCATCGATCTTCTCTTGGGTCCAAACGAAGCTGCCGCTGCCGCTTGTCCACGCGCTCTCCCCCAGCAGGCTTTGCAGCTGCACCTTTTCCTTGTCCAGCCATGCCTTGTACTCGTCATACGTCCACCATTCGACGTCCGGCGTGGGGAAACGGGCCTCAAATTCCGCGTCCATCAGCGGCTCAAAGGTCTTGCCGTCATCGAAGCTATAATAGGTCCTTCCATCATCGGGATTCACATAGGACATAAGCGACCCGTCTTCGGCCTCGGTTTCCACGCTGTTCATGCGGCGGTCAACGAGCTCGACAAACTGCTTTTTGGTGATTGCTGCAAGCTCGGTAAGCTTATCGCCGCTGCCGCGTCTGACGTTTAAATAAATGCCGTTGGCAGCGGAATCATCTGTGTAGATGCCGCCATTGTCATCGTATATTCCGGCAATGGGACTTTTCTGATAGTACCAATGGTCCTTTTGCAAGGAGATTCCGGCGGCGAGGTATTCCGCACTTGGCTTCGGTGGCTCACCGGACTCGACAGCCTCCGTATTTCTGCCGGAGATTGAGCCGTGTGCGGTATTGGCAGTATCCTCTTTGGCCGAGGTGGCAAAGACTGTTACCGTTCCGGCAACAAGTACCGCCGCCAGAAGCAGGGATATGACCGTAATTTTTTTCGTTTTCATAATGGCTGTGATCCTTTCTTCTATTACGTTTTTGCTGAAGTGATTGCAAAGGGGCATCAGCCCGCTTTGGACCTCCTCCATACGAATGAGGACGCGGGCGTAGGAGGCCCTTGCGTCATGGCCGAAGCGGCGGATAACGGCCTCGTCGCAGGATAGCTCTATGTCTCTGTTTGCGAGAGCATACATCGCCCACACCGCCGGATTGAACCAATGCACGCAGACAGCGGTGATCAGCAGGAGCTTGGCGGCCGTGTCAAGCCGTCGGATATGGACAAATTCATGCTCCAGAACGAATTGCAGTGATGCTTCATCGTCCCAGTCCGTTTCCTTCGGCATCAAAATGACCGGGTGCAGGAGGCCAAAGGTCAGCGGGGAGGAAATGCGGTCGGTCTGGCGGAGCGTAATTGTGCGCCGCAGGGGATGCGCTTGAAGCCAACGCCGGGAGGCGTCATTTTCCACCGGCAGGGACATTTGGAACTCCCGATAACAGTTCCGGTAGGCCATGGCGAAGGTGACCGTACAAAGAGCCGTGCCCACCGCCCAGATAATGCTCCCTACGGGAAGCGCCGCTTCAGAAACGGAAACGGACTGGGGCAAAGCGGCGGCCTGTCCTGCCAGAACGGCGGAGACTGCCGCGGCGGGGATATTCGCCGTTACCGGCGCCGGAGTCCGTTTCAGCAGGGAATAGATGCTCAGAGCGGAGGGGAGAGAAAGGGGAATCAGCAGCCGGAAAAGCGCGATGCCCCAAAGCACCGGAAATGTCCTTTTCGGCACATGGTCCATTGCAAGAGCGTGGATGACTGTGATGACTAAAATCATGACGCCGCCCGCGAGGCTCATTTGCAGCAAGCTCATATCGCGTCCCTCATTCCAGCTCTCCGACGATTTGCTTGAGCCTTTCTATTTGTTCGGCAGAGAGCTTTTTTCTGCCGAGAAGCGCCGCAAACAGCTTGTCGGCAGAGCCATCATAGACCTTGTTGATCAGTTCATTTGTTTCCGCCTCCTGAACCGCCGACTTGGGAATTAAAGCGTGGCACAGAAAGCCCGGTTCACTGCGCGCAACAGCGCCCTTTTTTATGCAGCGCTTGATAAGGGTGTAGGTGGTGTTTACATTCCAGCCCACCTCTTGTGATAGTGTTTTGGCGATTTCCTTGGCCGGGGTATCTCCCTCGCGCCAGAGAACGTCCATGACCTTCAGCTCTGAGTCAAACAGCTTATTATCCATAAAAGCACCTCCAGATAAGACTGCAGTAGTATCTGTGAACGTATACTACCGCAGTCTTATATTGCTGTCAATACGACTGCGGTAGTATTTTGAAAAAATTCTGAGGCGCGAGTAAAAAACAAAACCGGGAGGGCCGTATCAGCGGCCCTCCCGGCAGCGTGTCGAAAAAGTCTCTTCTCCCCGCTGAACAAGTTTTCAGAACTTCATAAAAGTTCTGAAAACTAAGGATTTCAATGGCGCAGGGAAATAGGCGAAGCGCCGCCGGTGGCGGATCAAGCGAGCTTGTTTCGAGGAAGGCTCCCAAACAGCGGATACGCAGTATCCGCTGTTTGGTCTGAGCCGACGGTGTATCCCTTCTTGGGTTTCCCGCGCACACCCTTCCTTACCGCTGCGGAGGATTTACCACTTGATCGACAGTCTCCCGGGAGGGCCGTATCAGCGGCCCTCCCGGTTCATATCCCGTCTGTAATTTTTGAGGCTTATTGCAAAAGCAGAATATCCTCGGGCTGCACGGCGGCCCACAGGCGCGGCGGTGCTTGCAGCTCCTCCCAACGGCTCTGGGACAGCTCCATCCGCAGGCAGGCGGCATGGTCGGGGGAGCCCTCCGGGACAAGGAGTACCGTGACGGTGAAGGCGTCCCGAATTGTCCGCTCCACGCGGCAGGGGAACGCACCGGGGGTCTCCGGCGGCACCGGCGTGATCTGATGCGCCCGGATTCCGATTTTGCCGCAGTCCGGCGGCACGGCGCGGCCGCAAGGGAGCGTCAGCCCCCACTGGGGCAGCAGCACGGCGTCCCCGGCGGGGTGGGCCTCTACGATATTTTCGCAGCCGGACAGCCGGGCGGCGCTTTCCGTTCCCGGCCGGTGGAGCAGCTGCTCCGGTGTCAGCGTCCCCTGTGAGTGCCCATGGTCCAGCACGCATATCTGTCGGCAGCTGCGGAATACCTCGCCCCGGTCATGGGACACCCAGAGAATCGGCCCACGAAAGGCGGCCAGCAAATCGGAAAGTTCCAGTTCAAGCTGCCACTTCAGATAGCTGTCCAGCGCGGAAAAGGGCTCATCCAGCAAAATAGCCTCCGGCTTGGCGCAGAGGATTCGGGCCAGCGCCACCCGCTGCTGCTGTCCGCCGGAGAGTTGGGCGGGGTAGTGATGCTCCAGCCCCTCCAGCCGGAACCGGCGGACAGCATCCGATAGGGCGGCGCCCTTTTCCGTCTTGCTGCCGGGGATGGCGCAGAGGATATTTTTTTCCACGGTCATCGTGGGAAACAGAGCATAATTCTGGAACAGATACCCCATCCGCCGCCGCTGGGGCGGCAGGTCGATGTGCGCCGCGCTGTCAAACAGTACCCGGTCATTGAGCACGATGCGGCCCCGGTCCGGCGTGACGATGCCGGCAATGCATTTGAGGGTCATGCTTTTGCCGCAGCCGGAGGCACCTGATAGGGCAGTTACCTCGTCCTGTGCCTGAAGCTGCACCTGAAGGTGAAAACTGCCCAGCCTTTTTTCAATATCGATCAGCAGGCTCATCCCCGCCGCCTCCTTCCCGCGTTCACCAGAAAGTCCCGGCGCTCCAACAGGTTGACCGCCAGCAGCACCACGGCGGAAATGGCAAGGTTCACCATGACCCATTTCATGGCCAGCGCGTCATCATTCGTCTGCCAGAGTTGGTAAACGGTGGTGGAGATGGTAGCGGTGCGGCCGGGGGTGTACCCGGCAATCATACTGGTGGCGCCATATTCTCCCAGTGCCCGGGCAAAGGCCAGCACCGTGCCGGCAAGAATGCCCTGCCGGCAGCAGGGCATCCGCACCCGCCAGAAGATCCATGTGTTGGAAAGACCCAGCGTCTGGCCAGCGTAAGCCAGCGTCTCGTCAAAGGCCTCGAAGGCCCCCCGGACCGTGCGGTACATCAGGGGGAAGATCACCACGGCGGTAGCGAAGATGGCGGACCACCAGGTCATTACCACCTTGATGCCGAACTGCTTTAGCAGCCACGCGCCGATGATGCGCTTCGGCCCTAAAAGGCGCAGCAGCAGATAGCCCACCACGGTGGGGGGCAGCACCAACGGCAGCGTCAGCACCACATCCAGAATCCCCTTGAGGACGCGGGGCAGGCGGGCGATGTAATAGGCGGCGAGGATGCCGAGGAAAAAAATGAGGACCGTGGAGATCAGCGCGATCCGCAGCGAGTTCCATAGGGGAAACAGGTCCATAAGTTACCTCCTGAGGGGGAAGGGATGAAGGACCGACGGCCCGCCGCCGTATCAGCGGCGGGCAAGCGATTTATCGTCGGCCTTTTCAGAAATAGTTCTCGGTCAAGCGGCGGAGAAGCCCACGGACTCAAACACGGTCATGGCTGCGTCGGTTTGGAGATAGGCCAGGAAGTCCTGGGCGGCATCCTCCTTGTCTCCCTTGAGTACGGCGGCGGGATAGATGACCTGACCGCACATCTCGGCAGTGGCGCTGTCCACCACCGTCAGACCGGCGGAGTGGGCATCGGTGGCGTAGATGATGCCGCAGTCCACGGCACCCTCGCTGACCTGAGAGGCAACCTCCTTCACGTTGTTGCCGTAGGTCAGAACGCCGGAGGCGGCCAATGCAGCTTCATCCAAGCCGTAATAATCAAAAATTTGCATGGTGTACTGACCCACGGGCACATCGCTGTTGCCCATGGCCAGCAGCACATCACCGCCCTTCAGCAACTCGGCAAGCTGGTCAAAGCTCTCAATGCCCTTGGGATTGCCCTCGGGCACCGTCAGCGTGACCTTGTTTTCCAGCAGGTCCACGCGGCTGTCGGTGACAATGAGGTCCAGACCGTCGGGATTCTTCTCGGTGTCATCCTTCAGGCTTCCGTCAACGGCATCCATCTGCTTGAGTGCGGCGGAAACGAACAGATCGCAGTCCGCGCCCTCCTTGAGCTGCTTGAGCAGTGTGCCGGAGGAATCGAAGTTATAGGTGATGGTGACATTGGGGTGGGCCTGTTGATAGGTCTCCTTGAGGGTGTTCATGGTCTCCGTCATGGAGGCGGCGGCAAACACGATCAGCTCTACAGGCTCATCCGCGGGTTGCTCTGTGGCGTTGTCCCCGGTCTGGGTATTGCCGGCGGCATCGGCATTGCTGTCGGTCTTGCCGCCGCAGGCGGCGAGGGACAGGGTCAGGCACAGGGCCAGCAGCAGGGACAAATACTTTTTCATGTTGGTTCTTCCTTTTTGATTCGATGGAAAATTGATCTCGACTTTACGGAGTAAAGCGTGATACTCAATTAAGATGAACGGTTCGGAAAAGCAAGAGCGCACTTGGGCGCTCTTGCTTTTATTTTCCGAAGGGACAGTCAGGCCAGTGGCACGGCCTGCACCCAAGGCATAGTCCGCCCTCGCCCATCACCGCGAAGTCCGTCCGGGTCATTTCCACCCCAGCGGCGATGCGGGGCAGGGCCAGATCAAAAATAGTGGCTCCGGCGTACATCACGCAGCCGGGCAGACCCATTATGGGTGTGTCATCCTCGAAATAGCCCAGCAGGAACATGGCACCGGGCAGCACCGGAGCGCCGTAGGTGACGATGTGGGCGCCGCTTTGCCGGATTCCGCCGGGAGTGTTGTCATCCGGGTCCACGCTCATGCCGCCGGTGCCGAGAATGAGGTCGGCGCCCGTCTGCCGGGCCTCGGCAATGGCGTTTGCCACGTTGTCAACCCCGTCCCCGGAGTAGAGGACGGAAACGGTCTCAATGCCGTAGGCGGCCAGCTTGTCCCGTACCACCGGGGTGAAGGTATCTTGGATCAGGCCGTTTTTTACCTCACTGCCGGTGGCCACAATGGCGGCGGTTTTCTTTACGTAGGGCAGCAGCTTCAGCAGGGGGGCGGTTCCCGCCGCTGCTTCGGCGGCGCGCAGCCTTTCTTCCTCAATGATGAGGGGAATCACCCGCATTCCTGCCAGCTTGTCCCCCTTTTTCACGGCGGTATTGCCCTTCCGCGTGGCAATCATGATGTCCTCAATGCTGTTGACAGCAATGAGCCGCCGGGAATCCACCTGAAACAAACCGTCGCAGGCGGCCTTCAGCTCGATCTTGCCCTCCTTGACCTCGCTGCGGGTCATGTTTTCCTGACCGCACAGGGCCAGAAGCCGCTCCGCCGCGTCATTTTCGTGCACCATGCCGGGGGTCATTTCCCATACGTAAAGGTGCTCCTTTCCCATGGAGAGCAGCACGGGAATGTCCGCCTCCGTGACGATGTGGCCCTTACGGAACCGGGCGTCCTTATACTGATCCTTGATAATTTGGGTCATGTCATGGCACAGCACATGGCCCACGGCGTCCTCTGTGCGAATCAGCTTCATTTCAGCACCTCGATTTCATCTCCGGCACGGACTGTGCCCTCCTTGACCACCACGGCGAAGATGCCCTCCGTGGGCATGACGCACTTGCCTACCGCCTTTTTGATGGCGCAGTCATTGTGGCACTCCTTGCCGATCTGCGTCACCTCCACCTCCGTCTCACCGATCCGCAGGTGGGTTCCCACGGGCAGGCCCTTGAGGTCGATGCCCTCCGTATTGATGTTTTCCGCGAAGATACCGGCGTTCAGCGGGATAGGGGAGGCGGCGCGCATGGTGTCCACGCTTTCCGAGGCCAGCAGGGAAATCTGCCGGTGCCAGTCCCCGGCGTGGGCGTCCCCCACGATGCCGTGGCGCAGCTTCAGTTGAATTTCCGCTACAGGCGTTTTGATGGTTCCCTTTTTCTCGCTGATGTTGACGGACAGAACCCTTGCCATGACTATTCCTCCGCCCGGTAATCGCCGCTCTTGCCGCCTGTTTTTTCCAGCAGACGGAGATTGGTGATCTTCATGTCCTTCTGCACGGCCTTGCACATATCGTAAATGGTCAGGGCGGCCACGGAAACGGCGGTCAGCGCCTCTATTTCCACACCGGTGACGCCGGTGCAGGCAACGGCGGCCTGAATTTCCACCCTACAGGGCGTATCGCACAGGCGGAACGTGATGTCGATGCCTGTCAGGGGCAGGGGGTGGCACATGGGAATCAGCTCCCAGTTATGCTTAGCGGCCTGAATCCCCGCCACCTGTGCCACGGCCAGCACATCCCCCTTTTTCAGTGTGCCGTTTTTAATGTGGGCCATGGTCTCCGGCGCAATGTGAATCTCACCGGCAGCCACCGCCCGCCGGTGGGTGACGGGCTTTTCCGTCACGTCCACCATCCGGGCGCGGCCCTGTTCATTGAAATGGGTCAGCTCTCCCATGCTTCAGCCTCCGATCTCATTCATAGTGCGGGGCGTCCCGCTGGGGCCCTCCGTCAGGCAGTGCCCCCTTGGCTTTTGAAAAATGCCCCGGCGAAGGGCGTCTTTTAGCGCCGGGCCGTGGAGCCCCCGGAGGGAAATTTCCTCCCGGCTGTGGAGACAGCCCTTCAGCCTCCCGTCCGCCGTGACGCGGATTCGGCGGCAGTCCCCGCAAAATTCGTGGCTCAGGGGGGCGATCAACCCCACCGTTCCAACAGCCCCCGGCAGACGGAACCGCCGCGCTACGCCCTCCGGCGGCAGTGCCTTTAGCTCCGGTAGACGCGCCAATACGGTGTCCGCCGGGAGAAAGCACTCCTTGTCCCATCCGGCGCAGGGGCCCATGGGCATCAGCTCAATGAACCGCACCTCCCACGGGTGGGTCAGGGTCAGCTCCGCCAGCGGGCGGATTTCGTTGTCATTAAAGCCACCGATGAGCACGGTGTCCAGCTTGAGCTGCTTGAAGCCGGCCCGCTCCGCCGCTTGGATTCCGGAGAGGACATCCTCCAAGGAGCCGGTGCGGGTCATGGCGCGGAAGTGCTCCGGGTGCAGGGTGTCGAGACTGATGTTCAGCCGGTCCACCCCGGCGTCCCGCAGAGGGGCGGCCAGAGCGGTGAGCTGACTTCCGTTGGTGGTGAGGCAGAGCTCCCGCAGGCCGGGAATGGCCCGAAGCGCCCGACAGAGCTCCACAATACCCCGCCGCACCAGCGGCTCACCGCCGGTGACGCGGATCTTCATAATGCCGAGCCCCACGGCGGCAGCGGCGATCTCCACATATTCCTCCAGCGAAAGAATGGAGGAATGGGGCAGCTTTTCCACTCCCTCCGGCGGCATACAGTACCGGCAGCGGTAATTGCACAGGTCGGTGACGCTGAGCCGAAGGTAATCAACGGTCCGGCCATATTGATCCTTCATGGCAGGACCTCCTTTTTATCAGCGGCGGGCGTTCAGCCTTGCCTCCAGCTCGGCGCG
The DNA here is from genome assembly GCF_029218125.1 of Neopoerus faecalis. NCBI lineage: Bacteria > Bacillati > Bacillota > Clostridia > Eubacteriales > Oscillospiraceae > Neopoerus > Neopoerus faecalis. The sequence continues at coordinate 142,630 of NZ_JARFXX010000002.1, forward strand.
CCGCGTCTCATAGCCCGGCTTCCCCAGCAGGGCGAACATATTGCTCTTGTACCCCTCTACACCGGGCTGGTCAAAGGGGTTCACGTCCAGCAGATAGCCGGAAAGGCCGCAGGCGTACTCAAAGAAGTAAATGAGTTCGCCCAGCGCCCGGGGCGTTTTGCCCTCGGCCTCAATGATAATGTTGGGGACGCCGCCCTGACTATGGGCCAGCAGCGTGCCCTCCATGGCACGGTCCCGGATATGGTCCATAGAGGCTCCGGCAAGGAAATTCAGCCCGTCACCGTCCGTCGCGTCCCGGGGGACGGTGAGCTGCCGGGCCGAGGGGCCGAGGCGCACCACGGTCTCAAAGAGAATGCGGCGGCCCGCCTGAATGTATTGGCCCATGGAGTGCAGGTCGGCGGTAAATTCCACGCTGGCGGGGAACAGACCCTTTCCGTCCTTGCCCTCGCTCTCGCCGAAGAGCTGCTTCCACCACTCCGCCATAAAGCGGAAGGCCGGGTCATAGCAGGCCAGCAGCTCCACGGAAAAGCCTTTGTGGTACAGCTCGTGCCGCAGCGCGGCATACTGCCACGCGGGGCTTCCAAAGGAGGTGTCGGCACAGCGGGCCATCATGTCCGCCGCGCCCTCCATCAAGGCGGTAATGTTCACACCGGCTGCCGCGATGGGGAGAAGCCCCACGGCGGTGAGTACGGAGTATCGCCCGCCGATGTCATCCGGCACTACAAACGTCTCCCAGCCCTCACTGTCCGCCAGTGATTTCAGCGCGCCGCGGGCGCGGTCGGTGGTGGCGTAAATACGTCCGCGGGCGCCCTCTTTTCCGTATTTTTTCTCCAGCGCATCCCGGAAAAAGCGGAAGGCCACGGCGGGCTCCGTGGTGGTGCCGGATTTGGAAATGACATTGACGGAGAAATCCACATCCGCCACCAGCTCCAGCACCTCGTCCAGAGCGTCGGAGGAAAGGCCGTTGCCGATGAAATAAATGTTGGGCGTGGATTTATGCTTCAGGTTATAGTTGGGGGAGCACAGACAGTCGATGACACCCCGGGCGCCTAAGTAGCTGCCGCCGATGCCGATGACCACCAGCGCTTGAGAGTCGCTTTGAATCTTTCGGGCGGCGGCTTGGATTCGGGCAAATTCCGCCCGGTCGTAGGCCCGGGGCAGGTGCACCCAGCCGGTGAATTCTCCGCCGAGGCCGCTGCCGTTTTGCAGCTTCTCGTGGGCACCCTTCAGCCGGGGCAGCAGGGCTTCCTGATAGGGCAGGGGCAGGAACGATTGCAGATCAAAGAGCTGAACATCCAACATACAAACCACCCTTTCGTAAATAAAGCACCGTCATGTGCCTGAAAAAATAAAGGCAAAGGGACCTTGCTTTGTTCACAGTATACCATATTGCGCCGGGAAACAGCAAGGGAAAAGCAGGGGAAAAACAGGGCGGCGGGAGCGGCGAAAAAATATTTTGAAAAAATTTTCAAAATCCTGCAACAAACCGGCGCCCTGAAGCGTCTATAAGACAGAGGGGTCGCTGAGGAAGCGGCCGCCGATGAATGAAAACAGAAGACGCGCGCCATGCGCCAAGAGAGAAAGGAGATCATGGTATGAAGAATATGGGTTATGGAATCAGAGACTCCGTAAAGGCCGCCGCTGCGGTGCTGTGCCTTGTCAACGCGGCGCTGCTGGCGATTTTGCTCATGAGCGCCTTTGATCTCGGCGGCGTGAATGAGAGCGCGGGCGTTTTGTTTGACAGCCTGCTGGCAGGACTGTAAAATCGAAAGAAACACTGCCGGACACGGCTCCGGCGGGAATGGGAGGGATGGACCGTGCTTTCCTTTATCATGCGCTTTGAACGGGACCCGGACAGGGACCGCTTTGCCGCGCTGTATCAGATGAACCACACCCGGATGGAGCGGCTGGCACGGCAGCTTTTAGGCGATCAAAACCGGGCGGAGGACGCGGTCCACGATACCTTCATGAAGCTCATCCGCCACTATGACGAGCTGCGGGACCGCTCGGACGAGCGGCTGGCCTCGTGGCTTCTGGTGGTGGTCAAGACCACGGCGCTGGATATGCTGCGGCGGGACAAATGGGAAAACGCCTGCGAGGAGCTGCCGGAAGGGCAGTCTGTTCCGGCGGACGGCGGGGAGTTCCGGGCGCTGGTGGAGATCATCCGCCGGATGCCGGAGGATTACCGCCGGGTGCTGGAGCTGCGGTTCGTGGCGGAATGGAGCATAAGCGACATCGCCCGGGAGCTGGGGCTGACGGAGAGCGCGGTACGGACCCGAACGTTCCGGGGACGTAAGCTGCTCATTGACACACTGAAAAAGGAGGGGTATCTGGATGAACGAGCAACTGTTTGACGCCATGCTCCGCACCGCCCTGGAGGAGGCGCTGGAGGAGGATTGCCGGGAGGCCCCGGCAGAGCAGAAGCACACCGGACACACCTCCCTGCGGCAGCGCCGCCGGATGCGGCGGATGCTGGCGGACCCATGGGGCTATGAGCGGCGCAGCCGCGCGGCAAAGCAGATGGAGGCGCAGCAGAAAATGCAGGTCAAAACGCCTGTGCGGCACCTGCGCTGGCCGGTGCTGGCGGCGGCAGTTTTGCTGCTGACGGTCTCCGTTACCGGCTACGCGCTTCGGGGCGGCGCGTTCTTCCAGAGCTTTTTTGAAAAGAGCCCCTGGGCGGAGGACTACGCGGGAACGGCGGACACGGAGCAGCTCACAGAGCTGGGCGGCACGGGCATCGGTGCCGTGGCGGAGGACGAGCATCTCCGGCTGGAGCTGCTGGACGCCATTTCCGAAGGGGAAAACGCGCTGGCGGCGGTGCGGGTGACGGTAAAGGATACGGAGCTGTTGGAAAAATACGGCATAGAGCGCCTTGCTTTTTTGAATATCGAGGGCAGCTTTTTCGATTCCGGTTCCAGCAGCGTTTCATGGACATACCCGGTGGACAATCACAGCCTTGACAATAACCAGTATCTTATGATCATCGGCAGCAGCCAGAATGAGGCGGACACGAAGCGGGAGTGCGACATCACGTTCCGGGATTTGGGCCTTGTGGAATATACCGGGGAAAATGAGTCTGTGCGGCAGGAAACGGTGCTGCTTTCCGGGCCGTGGACGCTGCGGATGACGCTGCACTTTGACGGAGGTATCGTCGCGGCGGAAAATCAGACGCTCCGGCTGCCGGAAATGACGCTCACCGTGAAAGAGGTGCGGATCTCCGCCCTGTCTCTGAGCATGAGCATCTGCGGCGGAGAGGAAGCGGATACCGATGCGCTGTTTGACCTGCTGCGGGAGGCGACACTGCGGATGAAGGACGGGAAAACGCTGAAAACCGTGGGCTTTCAGGCCGGCGGCAGCGCGGCTGACTACGAGGTCGGCTATGAATTTGCCCTGCCGGTGGACCGCACGGAGATCGCCGCGATTGAGATCGGCGGACAGGAGCTTTTGCTCCAGCCGTAGAGCCGAGGTGTCTATACACCCCGGCTTGTCGGAGCGGAACGCTGCAGCAGTATGCAAATGAAAAGCAAAACAACGGCATACAGGTGTATAGACACCTGTATGCCGTTGTTATAATTGGAGACCCGCCCGCGCTGTATGGAAAATACGGCACGGGCGGGCTTGCTTTACTTGGGTAACGCTTCTTTATCGTGTTTGGCGGAGCGGGCATTGCGGAGCTTTTTCAGCAGACGGTGCCGGGGCAGGCCCCGCTTTTTGCGGATCCGGATCACCGCCAGCATTAGAGCCAAAAGGTTCAGAACTGCCAGCAAGACCCACAGCAGAGGACTGGCGGTCCGCTCCTGCACACAGAAGGTGACGGTTTCCCGGTCGGAGGTGAACAGCAAATAGCTGCCGTCCACAGTATTGTCCTGCTTTTCCCAGCCGGTTTCCGTCTTGACCCAGAGATCATAGCGCTTGCCGGTGTCCGGCAGACGGTAGTGGACGGTATAGGAAATTTCCAGCAGGTCGGGGTCCTCCACGGTTACAGTCACGGCCTCGCCGGAGCGGGTGACGTTTTTCTCGTCCGTCCAGGTCACCGGCTCCGTGGTGTGGGAGACTGTTGCGTTGGAGCTGAAGCTGCCATCCACCAAAAGCTGGGGCAGACCATCGGCGGAGTCCGTTAGCGCGGAGGTATAGGGCGTGTAAATGGCGTCCAGCGTCTGGCTGGCGGTAAGGCAGGTGTAGTCAATGTCCGGCCATGCGGCGGAGCAGCCCTTTTTCGCCGGGATGTCCGGCAGACGGTCAAGAGCCCGGCCATACTGGAAGGGCACAACCTCTACGATCTGCCCGTCGGCGCGGAACGTCAGCTCTAACTGTGTGAAGGCCTTGGGAACGTTTTCGTCGGCGCAGAGGGTATCAAAGTCCACCGGCTCTGCCAATCCCGCGTAGCTGATACCGTCAATGCCGCCGGGAATCTCTCCGGCAAAGCGGTTGCCGGAAACCGTAGCGTCATCGGAAACGTCACCGGCGATGGCGCCAACATAGGCGTCGGCGGTGAGGGTGGTCAGGGCGCGGCAGTCCGTCAGCGTTTCGGCGTAGCCGGCGATGCCGCCCACGTAGTCTGCGGCGGAAACGCTGCACTTGGCCCAACTGTTGTCCACGCTGCCGTAGGAGCTGCCGGTGATGCCGCCGGCATAGCTTCCGTCTGTACTGATGGCAGCGTAGCTTTCACAGGCGGTGACGCGGCCCAGCTCCGCAAGGCCCACAATGCCGCCGCTGTAGTCATCCTTGCCGGCAACAGCACCGTTGTTCACGCAGCCGGAGACCAGCGCACGGGCCTGATAGCGGAAATTTAGAGAGGAATCGCCCACCTTGGTGACATCATCCTCTACGCTGAAATCCAGCTCCAGACCGATGGAGCCGAGGATGCCGCCGATATTGGTATTGCCGGTGACCGTACCGCTGTTTTCGGAGCCGGAGACCCGGCCGTCATGCTGTTTTTCAAGGTCACAGGTGTCGGAGAGGTCCTGAAAGCGGTCCTTGATCTGATCCTCAAGGCTCTTGTCCCGGTCCGCCTCCCAGTCGGACTTTTCACTGCGGATCAGGTTGGTGATGGAGCGGAACTGGCTGTTGACCGCCTTCAGATCGCCGATGAGGGTATCGGCGGAATCATCAAGAAGGCGGTTCAAAGCGTCCCCGCTGTCCAGCAGAGCGTCCATGGCGTCATTCAGGGCGTCACCCTTGTCGGTGATCTCCGGGCCGATGGGGTCGATCTTGATGTCCGGCTTTTCGGAAAGCTCGTGGATCATGTCGTTCAGGCCCACGGCCACGTCCGTCAACCTGTCATTAACCCGAGTTGCAGCCTTGTTTACGAATTCCAACTGGTTCAATGCGTTCTTTACGGCACTGCTGAAGGACATCAGAGTGCCAAGTGCCTTACCGATGGAGACAAGGGCATTTGTCAGCGGCCCAATGGCACCGCCGAGGCCATCCAGAGAAGCCGCCAATTCCACCAGCGCGGCGGAAATTTCATCTGGGTCGCCGCGGTTGATGGCACTGATAACGTCTTTCATAGCACTGGTGATGCCGGGGAGGGCACCGGCGATGGCGTCAGCGGCCTCCTTCAGGTCGCTCAGCGCGTTCTGAAAATCATCGGCTGCTGCGTCACCGACGCCGGAGGCACTTAACAAGCTCTTGCGTACTTTTTCCAGTTCGCTGATCAGCGTATCCAGTTCCTTTGTCAACCCCACGGCGTCATCCATGATGTCATCTAACTGGTCCAGCGACCACGAGATTCGGGCGGAGAGCTCATTGATCTGGTCGATATTGCCGTTGGCCCAGTCCGTCATGGCGTCCGTCAGGTCCTTGGCGATGTCCTTGACCGTCCGGGTCTTGGCGGAGAGGTCATTCATCTGGTGATGGACGGAATCGGAAATGCTGTCGGCATGGTTGGCGGTGCGGTCCATGATGTCCTGAAGGGAGTCCAACTGGGTCAGCAGCTTATCGAGGAAATCCTGACTGAAGGTCTTCAGCACCTCCGGCTCCAACTGGCCCACGATGCCGCCCACGTCCTTCCGGCCCGCCACGGCGCCGGTGTTGGTGCAGCCATCCAGCCAGCCGCTGCTGCGGCCCGCCACGCCGCCGATGTTGTAGCCGATCTGGTCATAGCCCACGGTGCCGGTGTTGACGCAGCTCTGCACCGTACCGTCGGACAGGCCCACCACGCCGCCGATGTCCGTATAGGCGGGAATATTATCCATGGAGTTGAGCTGGGCGAGGCCGGTGTAATCCGTTTTGGGGTTATCCTCAAGATCCTTGGTGTTGATGCTGCCGCTGTTTTCACAGCGGGTCATCGTGCCGTGATTTTCGCCCACCACGCCGCCGGCGGAGTGTTTGCCGGTGACGCTGCCGGAGAAGCGGCTGCTTACCAGCTCACCGCCGGTTTCGTTGGTGCCGATGAGGCCGCCGATGCGGTTATCTCCGATAATGGTGCCGAGGCCCGCGCAGTTCAGGACGCGCCCGGCATTGCTGCCGGCCAGCAGGCCCAGATCATTCTGCCGGTCGCTGGGGTGGATGGTGCCCGCCACGGTGAGGTCCTGCACGGTGGCGCCGCTTTGGATATAGCGGAACAGACCCCGCACATTGCCGCTGCCGCCCAGCTTCAGGCCGGAAATTTTGTGGCCGTTGCCCTGAAACGTCCCGCCGAAGGTGGGGATGGGGGTAAAGTCCGTCCTCTGAAGGTCCAGATCATTTCCCAAAATCACGGTCTTGCCCCGAGACCACGTATCCAGCGTGCAGTTGCGGGAGAGGTCCATCAGGTCCTCCACGGTTTTAATGGTGATCGTATTTTCCGCCGCCAAAATACCGGGAACGGCCAGTGTGCACATCAGCACGGCGGCCATCAGGAGGGCGGTCAGCTTTTTCATGCAGGTTTTCATTGTGCGTCCCCTCCTTCCTCATGGGTATCCGGTGTAACGGCTGTCTCCGGCGGCTCCTGCGGCGAATCGCCGGAGGCCGCGCCCTCCGGTAATTTATCAAAGCTGCCGGAGGACATGATAGCGGAAATGTCGCCCTTGACAACGCCGTGAATCTCGGCGTCCACAAAGCCGGAGATGCGGCCGCGGACGCGGCCGTTGACAAACGTGGTGCCGCTGAGCCGCTGGGACACGATAGGCGCGGAGGGCAGGCTGACCTTGAAGCTGGTCTTTTCCACGATCTTATCGCCCAGCACCAAAATCTGCGGCAGCACGAACATGACAAGGAACATGGAGATGATCGTGCCCCGGCTGAGGCACTGGCCGATGCCGACAATGGAGGGCTCCGAGGTGATCTGCCCGATGAGGAAGCCCGCGGCAGAGAGGATGGAGCCGGAGGTCAGCACTGTGGGGAACGAGAGGTCCAGCGCCTTGATGAGAGCTTCACGGGGCGTCATCTGGCGCTTGAGGTCGGAGTACCATGTGGAAATAACGATAGCATAGTCGATATTGGCGCCCATCTGAATAGAGGTAACAATGAGGTAGCTCATGAAGAAGATGTTGGTGTGCATCACCGTGGGGAAGGTGAAGTTGATCCAGATACTGCCCTGAATGACCAAAATCAGCAAAATGGGCAGGCCCACGGACATAAAGGTGAACACCAGCACCAAAATGACGAACACCACGGACAGGACACTAATCATCAGGTTATCCCGGGCGAAGGACACGGACTGGTCATAGTCGCTGGTGGAGTTGCCGACAAGATATACATTGTCCTCGCCGTAGTAGGGATCCACGATGCTGTGGAGCGTTTTCAGGAAGGCGAAGGTCTCGTCTCCCTCCTCCGGGAGATTCAGGTTCAGCACCATGCGGGTATAATTGGGGCCGAGCATCTGAGCCTGCGCGTCGGTGATCTGCTGATAGGCGTCATCGATGTCCTTTTCATCATCGTCATCCAGCGTCACATAGCCCTTTTCCTTTTCGTCATAGATAAAGAGAATCATATCCATGGCGGGGACGGTGTAGCTGTCGATACCGCCGACGATGGGGCCGTAGTTATCCTCGTGGTCGGCAGTGTAGGCGGCGTAGAGGATACAGGCCTCCTCGTAGGAAAGGCCCATCATCTCGGAGAACTGCCGGGGCGTCAGCTGGTCGGTGAGGCAGTAGCCGGGCTTGGCCTCCACATTTGAAAGGCCCATGGCGTAGTCCACCTCGTCCAGTGCGGAGAGCTTCTGCAAAATGATTTTTTCACTGGCGGTGTCGCCCTTGGGGACCACGATGGCCATGATGTTCTGAGTGCCGAAGGTGTTTTCCACCCGGTCTGTAGCCGCCTGATGCTCATTGCGGCGAACAGTCATGACCGCATTGTCGCCGTACACATATGGACACTGGTTGGAGAGCACGAAGCCGCCGATGACGCAGACAATGAACACCGGCACGCCGACATGGCGCAGGGCGTAGACGAGCTTGCCCCAGCGGTCGATCTGAGGAATGAAATTCTTATGCCGTGTCCGCTCCATAGCCTTAGAGAACAGCATGAGCAGGCCCGGCATCAGCGTGAACACCGACAACATACTCAGCAAAATGGCCTTAATGAGCACCAGACCCAAATCAAAGCCGATGCGGAACTGCATGAACATCATGGCGGCAAGGCCGGAAATGGTGGTCAGGCTGCTGGCGGAGATAGAGGGAATGGCTGCGCTGACGGCGATGATGCAGGCCGTCCGGTCATCCGGCGCGTGCTCCCGTTCCTCTAAGAAGCGGTGGAGCAGGATGATGGAGTAGTCAATAGCCAGCGCCAACTGCAAAACCACCGTCACGGAATCGGATACGAAGGAAATTTCGCCGAAGATGAAGTTTGTGCCCTTGTTCAGCAGGGCTGCCGCCACGAAGGTGATGAGCAGCACCGGCACCTCGGCGTAGGAGCGGGAGGTCAGCAGCAGCACGGCAACGATGACGATGGCCGCCACCACAAGGATGATGCCCATTTCCTGATTCAGCGTATCGGACTTGGAATAGCCCACCTCCGTTGCGATATGGGTGTCATAGGGCTCTAAAAACGCCTCAAGGCGGGCAAGGGCGTCCTTGGAGGTCTGGTCATCATTCTCGCCACGGAAGGTGACGGTGATGAGGGCGTCCGTCCCCTGTATGTAATCGTCAATGGTTTTGTTGGCGGCAGAGGGGAGGGTGGTATCGTCCGGGCTTTTGTCGGCGTCCCAGAAGTCAACGGCGGAAACGCCCTCGATGTCCTCAATCTGGTCGGCCAGATCGCGGGCGATGTCATACGTGACGTTGGCCACCAGCACCCGGGCGGTGGCGTAGGTCTTCATCTCCTCGTCCATCAGCGTCAGGCCCCGGCGGGTCTCCGTGGTTTCCGGCAGATACTCCGTCAGGTCATTGCACACGCTGACCCAGCTTTGGGTGATGAGACTGGCAAAGATGGCAATGGCATAGAGAAAGAAGATGAGGTTTCGTTTATCGACGATAAATGTGGCTAATTTTTCAAAAAAACTACTTTTTTTCGGCTGGTCGCTCATGGAATGCCCCTTTCAGCGGCGGAACCCGCTCCGCCGCAAAAATACCAATATAAAATCAATATTACTATATCCGCAAATCCGTCCAAGAGCAACAGTCAAATTTGGTCATTTGTCAGAATTATGACAGCGGCCCGGTTTTTTGACGAAATATAAACAAACCGCCGGAAATGAACAGTGACAGCCTGTAAAAACTATGCTATACTCTTTAAAAATATGGGGGGATGGCGTTATGGGCAGACGGTACAAGGCGTTCGAGGTCACCCGGCAGGCCATCTGCGGAGCTTTGAAGCAGCTCATGGCGCAAAAGCCGCTGGAGCGGATTACCGTGGCGGAGATCATGGACTCCTGCGGGATGCGGCGGCAGCACTTCTATTATTACTTTACGGATATTTACGATCTGCTCCGCTGGGCCTTTGAGAATGAGGCGCTGGAGCTGGCGCGCTGCCAGGTGGACAGACAGGGCTGGCAAGAGGGCTTTTTGCGGCTGTTCCGCTATATTGCCGAAAACCGGGACATCTGCCTGTGCGCGCTGGATTCGCTGGGGCGCGAATATCTGAAGGGAATTTTTGGGGCGGACATCAAGAGCATCGTCCGCAGCGCTGTCAGGCAGATGGCGCTGGAAAACGGCTTTCCCGAGGATGCGGAGCGGGAGGAGCTGACAACCCGCTTTCTCACCATTGCCGCCGGCGGTGTGCTGGAGGGCTGGCTGCGGGGCGAGCTGACGCAGACGCCGGAGGAACTGACCCGACAGGTCGATGAAATCGTACAGGATTATATTCGCGGCGTGGCCCTTCGCTTGAAGGAGCCGGCCACAACACGGAGATAGAAATTAGGAGGGGTATTTTCTATGGGAAATCATGTCATTGCGCTGGGCCGACAGTTCGGCAGCGGCGGACGGGAGATCGGACGGAAGCTGGGCGAGGCGCTGGGCTTTGCCTATTATGACCGGGAGCTGCTGACGCTGGCGGCAAAGCGGGCGGAGGTCCGAGAGGAGCTGCTTGCCGATAAGGACGAAAAGGCGGCGAATCCGTGGCTGTTCAAGGGCTTTTATGAGGGCGGTCCCAAGGTAAAGCAGGGCCAGTCCGCCGAGGACGTTTTGTACGATATGCAAAGCGAGATCATTTTGGAGCTGGCGGAGAAGGGGGACTGCATCATTGTGGGCCGCTGCGCGGATCATGTGCTGGAGAGCAAACACGTGGACTGCCTGAGCCTCTTTATCTGCGCGCCGTTTGATTGGCGTGTCCATCACCGCATGGAGATCGAAAATGTGGACGAAAAGACCGCCGCGGCGCTGGTGGAAAAAACGGACAAGCAGCGGGAGAAATACTACACCCACTATACCGCCCGCCCGTGGGGCCTGCCGGAAAATTATGACCTTTGCATCAACAGCGCCCGCCTCGGCATTGACCGCACCGCGTCCCTGCTGGCGCAGCACTGCCGGGAGCTTTTCAATGACCTGCCCTGAGTGGGTAGGATATGTGATTTTAAATGGAAACCGGCCTGACGAAAGTCAGGCCGGTGAGACTGTCGATAAAGTGGTAAATCCTCCGCAGCGGTAAGGAAGGGTGTGCGCAGGAAACCCAAGAAGGGATACACCGTCGGCTCAGACCAAACAGCGGATACTGCGTATCCGCTGTTTGGGAGCCTTCCTCGAAACAAGCTCGCTTGATCCGCCACCGGCGGCGCTTCGCCTATTTCCCTGCGCCATTGAAATCCTTAGTTTTCAGAACTTTTATGAAGTTCTGAAAACTTGTTCAGCGGGGAGAAAAGACTTTTTCGACACGCTGACCGGCCTGACGAAAGTCAGGCCGGTTTTTTCACGGAACGCTTGCCGTAGGGGACAAAGCGTGCTATAAAAAGGGTAAAAGAGAAATAAGGGAGGGCGGCCATGCACATTACCCAGAAAAGCGCGCAGAACATCGTCAATGAGATGAAGGCGTCCATCCACCGGGACATCAACATCATGGATGAAAACGGCGTGATTCTTGCCAGCACGGACCCCGCCCGCCGGGGTAAGCTGCATCAGGGAGCGCTTGCCATCATCCGGGAGGGGCTGGACTGTCTGACCGTCCGGCAGGACGAGCCGGAGCGTGGAATTCAAAGGGGCGTCAATCTGCCTGTGACCCTCCGGGGACAGCTTGAAGGTGTCATCGGCATCACCGGGGAGCCGGAGGAGGTGGCCGTATTCGGCGAGATCATCCGCCACATGACGGAGATCATGCTGGAGGCGGCCTATCAGCAGGAGGAGCTGGAGCTTTTACAGCGGAGCCGGAGCCTGTTTGTGGAAAACTGGCTGTTTGACGCGCAGCCGGACTGGACGGAGCTGCAGGTGCGGGGGCGGCTGCTGGGGATCGACATCAGCCAGCCCTACACCGTGGCCGTTTTGAATACCGGCGGCGACGAGGAGGACACCTTGAGCTTGGATCGGGTCATGAAGCGCGTGCAGACAGGACTTGCGGAAAACGGCGGGGGCTTCTGCGCCGTGCTGCGGGGACGGGTGATTTTACTGCTGTCCCGGACGGAGCGGAGCGAGGCCGCCCGGCGGGTGAGAGAGCTCTGCCGCATGGCGGAGACGGTGTGCGGTGGCCATGTCAGCGCTGGTATCAGCAGTCGGAGCGAGGCACCGGAGACTCTCCGCCGCTGCTACCGGGAGGCCGTGGCGGCGGCAGCGGCGGCGGAGCAGCCCAAGCGCGGCCGGGTGGTATTTTACGATGAGGCGTCGCTGGAATTTCTGGCGGATTGCATCCCGTCGGCGGTGCGCCGTGCTGCGCGGGCGCGTATTTTTGCCCGCTGCACGCCGCAGGAGGCGGAGGAGCTGGCCCAGACGGTTGCGCTGTATTTTGCGGAGGACGGAGATGTGCGCCGCTGTGCGGAGAAGCTGTTTGTCCACCGCAATACGTTTCAGTACCGCATGGATACAGTGAAGAGGAAAACGGGGCTGGACCTGCGCCGCCCCCGGGACGCGGCGCTTCTCTATCTGGTGCTGCGGCAGTAACGCGCGGCGCGGCTTGACAAGGCTTCGGCCCGCATGCTATATTTGGAAGCGAACCGGCTGTGCCGCTTTTGCGGCCGGGCGGCGGCATTAAAAATCGCGTTGAACTCTGGAGGAAGCACTATGCGTTATAAAGCATTTGGAAGCACGGGCCTGCAGGTTTCCGAAATGGCCCTCGGTACATGGGGGATGGGCGGCTCCGGCTGGGATGACTATTCCGAGGATACCCGGCTGGACGCTATCCGGGCCGCCGTGGAATGCGGCGTGAATTTCATCGACACGGCGCCGGCCTACAATAACGGCGTGGCGGAGCGCTTTGTGGGGAAGGCCGTTAAGGAGATGGGCGTCCGGGACAAGGTGATCATCGCCACGAAATGCGGCAACGATTTTATCAACGGCGCGTATGTCCGCAACGGCAGCCGGGACAATATCCTGCGGGAGTGCGAGGAATCCCTGCGGAACCTTCAGACTGACCATATCGACCTGTATCTGATCCACTGGCCGGATGTCAAGGTGCCGTTTCAGGAGACCATGGAGGCGCTGACGCTGCTGAAGGAGCAGGGCAAGGTCCTGCACGTGGGCGTGTCCAACTTCTCTGTGGAGCAGATGGAGGAGGCAGGCAAATACTGCCCCATTGAGGCGTACCAGCCCCAGTATTCCATGGTCTGCCGCAGCAATGAGGCGCAGATCAAATGGGCGGCGGAGCAGGGAATGGGCGTCATGGCCTACGGCTCTCTTGGCGCGGGCATCCTGACCGGCGCCTACCGGACGCTGACGAATTTCCCCGCCAGCGATAACCGCAGCCGTTTTTATAAGCATTTTCAGGAGCCGATGTTTTCCAAGGTCATGAAGCTGCTGGGCGTCATGGATGAGATCGCGGCGCAGCGGCAGGTGCCCCTGTCCCAGATCGCTATCAATTGGGCGGCCCAGAAGCCCTTCATTTCCTCCTGCATCGTGGGCGCGCAGACCCGCAAAAAGATCGAGGAAAACTGCGCCTGCTTTGACTGGTCCCTGACGGAGACGGAAATGCGGACGCTGGACGAGGCCATCCACCGCTATCTGGACGCGGCAGACTGATAAAACTGCGTAAAATAAAAGAAAATATAAACATGAAACCGGCCCCGGAGGATCATCCTCCGGGGCCGGTTTTGCGTGTTTGATTTTGTTTGCCGCGGCTCAGTTTTTCAGTGCGAACACCAGCTCGGAGCAGGCACCGAGGACCATGGCGTGCTCGTCAAGGTCGAATTTGCCGTTATGGTGGGGGGCGCCGCTGCCCAGCGTTTCGTTCTTGATACCCAACAGACCCAGCGCGCCGGGGCACTTTTCCATGTACCGGCTGAAGGTCTCGGAGGCGTACCAGCGGCCGCAGCCCTGATCCAGAACATCGGCGCCGCACATCTCAGCAAGACCGTCGCTGACCCGGGCGGCCACGGCGGGATCGTTGATGACCGGCTCCAGAATGACCTTGGTGGTGGGTTCATAGGTCACAGTGCAGCGGTGGATGGAGGCAGTGGCCTCGGCACTCTTTTTGATAAGGTCAAGGACCTGCGGACCGGCCTCCTTGTCGAAATAGCGGGCGCTGCCGGAGAGGAACGCCGTTTCGGGGATGATGTTCCAGGTGTCGCCGGCGCGGAAGGTGCACAGGCCCAGCGTGGCGATGGACTCGGCGTTGAGCTGGTTGCGCAGAGCGGAATCCAGCTCGCCGACCATGTGCGCGGCGGGAACGATGGGATTGATGGACAGGTCCGGACGGGAGCCGTGACCGGCACGACCGTGGAACGTCATGTCAAAGCGCACGGCACCGGCCATCCGGGGACCGGCCACCATGCTGATCTTGCCGACCTCCAACGCATTATATACGTGCAGGGCAAAGCACTCGTCCACGGTGTACTTCTCCAGCGCCTTCATCATGGTAGCGATGCCGCCGTTGGACTCCTCGCCCTCCTCAAAGCAGCAGTACACGGTGCCCTCCAGCTCGTCCTTGACCTGTGCCAGCACACGGGCGGTACCCAGCATCATGGCCATGTGGGCGTCATGGCCGCAGGCGTGGCAGGCACCGTCATTTTCGGAGACACAGACCTTGGCACCGGATAGATTTTCCTTTTCCTCCTGAAGAGGCAGTGCGTCAATATCACAGCGCAGCAGGCGGTGCTTACCGGGCTTGCCGCCCTGAATGGTGGCGATGATACCGGTGCCCTCCAGCAGCTCATAGGGGATGTTCAGGCTGTCCAGCTCACGCTGAAGGACCTTGCGCGTTCCAAATTCATGATCGGAGACCTCGGCATGGGTGTGGAAATAGCGGCGCATCTCCACCATGTAATCCTGCTGGGCTTCTGCCAGCTTCTTGATTTTCTTAAAATCCATAGTGCTCCAACTCCTTCTTGAATGATTGCCTCTCATTATATACTATTTTCCGCAGTTTGCAAGGAAAATGAAAAAAACAGGCGGAGCCGGAAAACGGCTCCGCCTATGGCTGTCGAAAAAGTGGTAAAGCCACTTTTTCGAGAAGGCTTCACTGCGCTCTGTGCCTCGGTTGTCCACTTACAGCGAACAATTCGACACTCGCTCCGTGCAAGGTGTATTCTGCCACGCACAGGTCGCGGCAGAATACGGATTTCACAGCTTTCACATCTGCGGATGTGAAACTCTGCGAGGCTTTTGATAATTTGATAAACTGAAGTAGTTTATGCAGCGCTGTGGACAACTTACCGGCGGCGTCTGCCGCGGTAGCCGCTGCTGTAGCCCCGGGCGCTGCGGCCGTAGCGCCGCCTGCGGGAAAGCCCCGTAAGCCGCAGCAAAAGCAGTACTACGAGGAGCACGGCCAATACAATGGCAATGATTTTTACGGCGGGCTTTTGGAAAAAGAGCACGGTATTATGTCGGAAGGTCATGAAGCGGTCCGCCTCTACGGCGCTGCTGGCTAAAAGGTCCACCGTGGCATAGGAAATGTCGCCTTTCTTCAATTCCAGCGTACCCAGCTTCTGCCCGGCGGTGATGGGAGCCTCCAGCTCCTTCGGCAGCGTCACCACCCGCTCCAGCTCTGCCGGGTCAAGGTCCTTGGGAAATAAGACCTCTACATCCGCCGCCGGGTGGACGGTGACGTAATCCGTTTTGGAAAGAGAGACCGGGACCTCCTGAATGATCTCCGTATTCTTTAAAATGGTGCGGTAGGAGAAGCTGCCGAAGCCGTAGTCGAACAGGCGGGAGGTCTCGGAGAAGTTCAGGAGATTTCCCACGCCGTTTTCCTCAATGCGCTCCGCTCCCATGACCACGCTGACATAGTGCAGCTCTCCCTGCTGAGCGGAGGAGATGAGACAGTGTCCGGCGGCGTCCGTGGAGCCGGTTTTGATGCCGTGGGCCCGCTTATCCCGGTAGCCGATGACCCGCCAGTTGGACAGGAGGTTGTTGGTGGTATAGAGCGTCCGCTCCGGGCTTAGATTGGTGGCGGGAATGGTGGCGCTGGCACTGTCGCAAATCTCCATGAACTCCGGGTATTCCATAGCTGCCTTGGTGATGAGATACAGGTCCCACGCGGAGGTGTAGTGGTCCGGGTCATGGATGCCGCTGGGGTTGACGAAATGGGTATCCTCACAGCCCAGTGCCTCCGCCTTGGCGTTCATGGCGTCCACAAAGGCGGAAATGGAGCCGCTGTGCCATTCTGCAAGGATATTGCAGGCTTCGTTGGCGGAGACGATGAGCATACACTGAAGAAGCTGCTTTACCGTCAGCACCTCGCCGGCCTTGATGCCGGCGGTGCTTCCGTCGGCAGCGTAGTAGGGGGAGGCAAAGGCACTTTCCGGGGCGGTGACCTCCTGCGTCAGCAGCGCGTCATTGCCGCTGGCCTTTTCCAGAATCAGCAGGGCGGTCATGACCTTAGTGAGACTTGCGGGGTAATTCTGCTCATGGATGTTTTGGGCATAGGCTACGGCGTCTGTGTTCACATCCACCAGCAGCGCCGCCTTGGCACGGATGTCCGGCGCGTCCGCCGCCTGCGCGGGAATGGCCAGCAGAACGGAAAGACAGACGCAGAGCAAAAAAACAGACAAAAGGCGTTTGATTTTCATATCTTTCTCCTATGATGTATGATATACTGAAAGTAAGAAAGGCGGCGGCCGCCGGGGGCGGCACCGTTCGACAAATTCCGATTTGCTTCAGTATAGCAAAAAAAACGGAGGAGTTCAACCATGCGCGCAAAGTTAAGGGCTGTCAAAACGGAATTGATTCTTCTAATCATGACAGCGGTATTCCTTTTCGGCCTGACGGGCCTTGCCCGGCGGGACCGCATGGCGGCGGACACGGCGGCGGTCAGCGCCGTTACGGAGGAAAATCTGCCGCCGGAGCAGGTGGAGCTGACGCTGGTGGACATCAACACCGCCGGTGTAGAGGAGCTTTCCACGCTGCCGGGAATCGGCGAGGGGCTTGCGGGGCGGATCGTCCGCTACCGGGAGGCCAACGGCGCGTTTGAAAGCGTGGAGGCGCTGACGGAGGTATCCGGCATCGGGGAGAAAAAGCTGGAGGAGCTGCGGGACTATATCACAGTGAACGAAGGAGCACAGCCTTGAAAATTTTAGTGGTAGACGATGAAAAAACCCTGGTCAAGGGCATGAAGTTTAATCTGGAAAACGAGGGGTACGAGGTGGAGTGCGCCTATGACGGTGCATCGGCGCTGGAGCTGGCCCGGGAGGGGCGGTTCGACCTGATATTGCTGGATGTGATGATGCCGGAGATGGACGGGCTGGAGGCCTGCATGAAAATACGGGAATTTTCCAACGTTCCCATTATCATGCTCACCGCCAAGAGTGAGGACGCCGACAAGCTTATGGGCTTTGAGTGCGGGGCGGACGATTATCTCACGAAGCCCTTCAACATTCTGGAGCTGAAGGCCCGGGTGCGGGCGCTGCTGCGCCGGGCCGCCGGTGTGCAGCGCAGTCAGGGCGGGCTTTTGACGGTGGGGAAGCTCACGCTGGACACGCAGGAGCGTGTCGCCATCCGGGACGGACAGCCGGTGGACCTCACCGCCAAGGAGTATGACCTCATTGAGCTGCTGATGCGAAATCCCCGGCGGGTGTACAGCCGGGAGAATCTGATGAACGTGGTGTGGGGCTATACCTACGCCGGAGATTACCGCACTGTGGATGTGCACATCCGCCGCCTGCGGGAAAAGCTGGAGGAAAATCCGGCGGAGCCGGAGCACATTATGACCAAGTGGGGAGTGGGCTACTATTTCAAAGGATAAGCACAGGGCCTTTTGGGGCAGTCTGCAATTAAAATTCGGCCTGAGCTACATCGCCGTGATCGCGGGGGTGCTGCTTTTGCTCAATACATACCCCCTGCTTGTCAGCGAGGACCTTGTGTTCCGCTCCAAGGAGACCACTATGACCGGCAGCGTGTCGGTGATGGTATACTCCCTTTCCGGGCTGAACCGGCTGACGCAGGAAAATGTGGAGGCGGCCATGGCCGTGGTGGAGGAGACCGGGCTGAGCCGTATTTTAGTGACGGACAGCGCGGGGCTGGTGCTCTACGATACCCGGGAAACCGGCGGCGCCGTGGGGAAATATACGTTCTATTCGGAGATCGTGCAGGCGCTGGAGGGCAATGATGCCTTTTCCAGCTCCTACCGGGACGGAGCGTTCCGCAGCCGGGCCTCCTCGCCGGTGCTGTACCAGAACCGCATCATCGGCGCGGTGTATGCCTATGAATACGATACGGAGCAGGCGGCGCTGCTGGAGGGGCTGCAGACGAATTTGATGCGGCTTTCTGTCGGCATTGCGCTGGCGGTGGTGCTGCTGAGCGTGCTGCTTTCCCGGATGCTGACGCGGAAGATCGGCGCGCTGCTCACCGCCATCCGTCAGGTGCGGGAGGGCTCCTACGAGCACCGCACCCATATCCCCGGCCACGATGAGATCGCACAGATCGGGGAGGAGTTCAACAGCCTCACCGACCGGCTGCAGACCACGGAAGATCTGCGCCGCCGCTTTGTGTCCGATGCCAGCCACGAGCTGAAAACGCCGCTGGCGGCCATCCGGCTTTTGACGGATTCCATTTTGCAGACGGACAATATGGACATGGCTACCGTCCGGGATTTTGTAACGGACATCGGCAGCGAGGCCCAGCGCCTCAGCAGCATCACCGAGGACCTGCTGCGGCTGACCCGGCTGGACAGCGGCCTTGTAGACAAGCCGAAGCGGGTAGAGGTCGTCCCGGTGCTGGAGCAGGTCATGCGGATGATGAGCTTTCTGGCGCAGGACAAGGGAACGGAGTTGACGTATCAGGCCGAGGAGGGCTGCGCGGTGATGGCCACCCGGGGCGAGGTCCATCAGGTCATTTACAACCTGACGGACAACGCCGTAAAGTACAGCGGCAGCGCCGGCAGCATCCGGGTGCGGCTGTTCCGGGAGGGGGGCTGTGTGGTGCTGACCGTGGCGGACAACGGCCCCGGCATTCCGGAGGAGGATCTGCCCCGGGTATTTGAGCGGTTCTACCGGGTGGACAAGGCCCGCTCCCGGGCCGCCGGCGGAACGGGACTGGGCCTTTCCATCGTGCAGGACACGGTGCACAAGCGGGGCGGCACGGTAACGGCCACCAACGCCCCGGGCGGCGGCGCGGTGTTCACCGTCCGCTGGCCGGACGCGGAAGGGGGCCGGGAGCCGTGAGGAAAAGATGGATCGTGCTGACGCTTTGCACTCTGGTGCTGCTGGTCATCGGCTGCGCCGTGGGAACGGCCACTGTCCGGCAGGAGCCGGAGGGAACGGCGTATCAGCTCTATTTTCTGGAGCGGACGCTGGCGGACGCCGATGGCGGTGACGCCCTCCGGGCGGAGGAGCGGGCCATCGACGATACCGGCTGCACGGCGGAGGAAACGGCCCGGCTGCTGCTGGAAGCGCTGCTGCGGGGACCGAAGGACCCGCTGCTGGAAAGTCCGTTTCCCAAGGGAACGTCCCTTGTATCCGCGGAGCGGGTGGGAACGGAGCTGCGGGTGGACCTTTCGGCGGCCTATGGCGGGCTTTCCGGCGTGGAACTGTCGCTGGCGGATTATGCCATCACGCTGACACTGACCCAGCTCCCGGATGTGGCCCGGGTGCGAATCACCGTGCTGGGGGAGGAGCTGGACTACCGCAGCCGGCAGGTATTTTTGAGCCGGGATGTGCTGCTGGCCCCCAAGGAGGATGTTGTGAGCACCGTGGCGGTGTCGCTGTACTTCCCGGATGGGGACGGTGTGCTGACGGAGGAAAAGCGGACGCTGAATCTCTATGAGGGTGACACACAGGGCGGCGCCGTGATTCGGGCGCTGGAAAACGGCCCGGAGGCAAAGGGCCTGCAGAGCGCCTTGCCGGAGGGCTTTAAGGTCCGCAAGGTGTGGGCGGAGGAGGGCGTGTGCTACGTGAGCCTTTCCTCGGCGCTGCTGGAGGGCCGCCCGGACCCGGCGGCGCTGACGCTGGCCATTGACGCGCTGGAGCGGTCGCTGCTGTCGCTGGAGTCCGTGGAGGAGGTGCGCTTCCTTGTGGACGGTGAGTTTGCCGACGCCTACGGCCCGGTGCCGCTGCCCTGACGGAGCGGAAAGTGACAGAGGCAGAAGAAAAGAAGCATAACAGCGCCCCGGCTCTGCAAGATCGCAGAGCCGGGGCGCGTTCGCTGATAGCTTGGTGCGGCGCTCAGTCATAGAACTTGTCGGCGGTGACGCTGTCGCAGTATTCCGCCTTCAGGATTTGGAGCTTGTCGAAGGTCTCTGTGCGGCAGTGGGACTCCTGCAAGGCAGGCTCCGTCCATGTTTCCACCAACAGGAGTACATCGGGGTCCTGCGCGTCAAAGAAGTAATCGTATTTGACGTTTCCGTCCTCGCTCCGGGAATTGGCCCGGACGCCCAGCTCCGTGATGGCCTGATAGAAGGCGTCGCGCTTGCCGGGCTTGCAGTGATAGGTGACATTCCAAGTCAGCATAAGGGTTCCTCCGTAAAATATTTTTGGGGGTTATCGGCGTATTGCCGCAGCGCTCGAACGGGCGCTTACTTTTCCTCTTTCATCGCCTTGACAGCGATGACCGCACCGGCAATGGCAAGAATATAGAAGGGAAGAAGGATAATCAGGCTTTCACGGCCCAATTTAAGGAAATTGTGTGAAATCAGAGTCATAGCTGTCATCAGCCAGCCGGTTCCGTCAATCACTCCGCAAAGCATCAGGGTGCAGCCGAGAATTAATTTTTTTATGTAAATGACATTCTTTCTTTAAATCAGTTTTTCCATATCCGCCGGAATGGGGGCGGTAAAGGACAGGTGTTCCCCGGTGACGGGGTGGGTCAGGGACAGGGCATAGGCGTGGAGCGCGGGGCGGGCGATGAGGGCCGTGTCCTCCGTGCCGTAAAGCCAGTCCCCGGCTAAGGGGCAGCCGAGATAGGCCATGTGGACCCGAAGCTGGTGGGTGCGGCCCGTTTCCGGTATCAGCTTTAAAAGGGAGAGACCGTCCCGCCGGGAGAGGACCTCGTAATGACTGACAGCGCTCTGCCCGTCCGGCCGCACCATGCGGCGGACAGCGGAGGTCTCGTCCCGGCCGATGGGGGCGTTGACGGTTCCAACGGGCGGCGCGGGGCAGCCCACGCACACCGCCCGGTATTCCCGGTGAAAGTCAGTGGTGTGGAGCATCCGCCGCAGACGGTCATGGATATATCCGCTTTTGGCCACGGCCATGAGGCCGGTGGTGCCCTTGTCCAGCCGGTTTACCACATGGAAAATGAAATCGCTCCCCCGCCGGTAGGCCAGCGCACCGGCCACCGTAGGCGTGTCCGGCAGAAAGTTGGAGGCGTGGGCGGTCATGCCGGCAGGCTTGTTGACGATCATCAGATGGGCGTCCTCATAGACGACAGGCAGCGGCCAGTCCCCCGGCGTCGGCAGGAGCCTTGGCGGCCGCAAATCATCGGAGCGCACCGATACGGTGTCCCCGGCGTGAACGATGTCTACCGTCCGGGCGTGAGCGCCATTGACCGTGATGCCGTTTTCGGCCCGGGTGAGCCGGGCGACGGCATGGGTGGAAAAATGGAGCCTGGCTTTCAGAATGTGCCGGACGCAGACTCCATCCTCCTCCGGCGGCACGGTATAGGTGATGCGCTCCATCAGGGCTGTCCGAGATAGGTCCGCAGGGCGGGCAGCGCCGCCTTCGCGTCCCCGGTCCCCAGATCGTAGACCGCCTGAAGCCGGTCGGCATGGCGCTCCAGCCGCCCGATCTCAATGGGGAGGCTGGGGTGCAGCACCCACGCCTTGCCCTGCTGCTCCCAGTTCAATAGCTCGCGGACCGCGTTGTTGTACGTGCTGTGGCGGTTTTTGAGCTGCTCCATAAACGCGGGATAGTGCTTGTACCAGACCTCAATGGGCCCCGATGCCATGGGCTTTTTTACATAGCTCCGGTCCCGGGTCAGGATGACCACTACCCGGTCAAAGCCCAGCTTCTCGGCGGCCTTGAAGGGAATGGAGTCCGCCACGCCGCCGTCCAGATACAGCTTTCCGCCCAGCTTCACGGGCTTGGACACAAAGGGCATGGAGGCGGAGGCCCGAATCACGTCCATCTGCTCCATAGCGTGTTCAAGGCGGATATACTCCGCCCTGCCGGTCTCCACATTGGTGACCACAGCCCAGAACGGGACGCCGGAGGCGTCAAACGTGTCCCCGTCAAAGGGGTCCAGCTCCCGGGGGACCTTATCGTAGGCGTAGTCCGTGTCCACGATGTTGCCGGTTTTCAGCAGGGGTATCAGCCCCATGTAGTGACGGTCGGCGTTGAAGCGCTTGTTGTAGCGGATGACCCGCCCCGGCTGGCCGGAGAGATAGTTGACGCCGAAAGCCGCCCCAGCGGACACGCCAATGATTCCGTCAAATTTGATTCCGGCGTTATAAAAGACGTCCAGCGCCCCGGCGGTGTACATTCCCCGCATGGCGCCGCCTTCCAAAACAAGACAGGTTTTCATAGATAAGCCTCCTCGCGGCACTTGCCTGATGAGTGAATTTACGGTATAGTATACCACGGAAAAAATAAAACGGCAATCATGGATTGCCGGAAAAGGAGAACCGTTATGCTGCTATCCGCAGAGCATCTTTCCATTAACTTCGGCAGCCGCCAGTTGCTGGAGGATGTGAATTTTTATTTGAATGAGGGGGACAAGGTTGGTGTCATCGGCATCAACGGCACCGGAAAGTCCACATTTTTGAAGGTACTGGCCGGGAGGCTGGAGGCCGACGCCGGGACGATCTCCCGAAACCCCAATGTGCAGGTGAGCCTTTTGGAGCAAAATCCGCCCATGGAGGATGACGCCACGGTTTTGGAGCAGGTATTTCTGCATTTTCCCAAGGAATTCCGGGAGCTGAACGAGTACGAGGCAAAAACCATGCTCAATAAGCTGGGCTTGCCGGACTACGAGCAGAGGGTGGGCACTCTCTCCGGCGGACAGCGGAAGCGGGTGGCGCTGGCGGCGGCCCTCATCCACCCGGCGGATGTGCTGATTTTGGACGAGCCCACCAACCATCTGGACGCGGAGATGACCATGTGGCTGGAGGACTGGCTCCGCCGGTTTAAGGGCGGGCTGGTGATGGTGACCCATGACCGCTACTTTTTGGAGCGGGTGGTGAACCACATCACGGAGCTTTCCCGGGGCAAGCTCTACCATTACGAGGCAAATTACTCGAAATATCTGGAGCTGAAGGCCCAGCGGGCGGAGATGGCGGAAGCCAGCGAGCGGAAGCGGCAGTCCATTCTGCGAACGGAGCGGGAGTGGATCATGCGGGGCTGCCGGGCCCGGACCACCAAGAGCCGAGACCGTATCGAGCGGTACGAGGCGCTGAAAAATCAGGACGCCCCGGAGACGGACGATACAGTGCAGATGGCTGCGGCGTCCAGCCGCCTTGGCAAAAAGCTCATTGAGCTGCATGATGTCAGCAAGTCCTACGAGGGCCGAACCGTCATCCGGGACTTTTCCTACAATCTGCTGCGGAATGACCGCATCGGCATTGTGGGACACAACGGCGCCGGAAAATCCACGCTGCTGCGGCTGTTTGCCGGGGAGCTGTCCCCGGACAGCGGCACGGTGGACATCGGCACTACTGTGAAGATCGGCCACTTTTCTCAGGAGGGCCGGGAGCTGGATCTGAACCAGCGTGTCTACGATTTTATCCATGACATCGGCGACGAGGTCCGCACCGACGAGGGTACCTTCACCGCTAAGGCCATGATGGAGCGGTTCCTGTTCCCCAGCGATTTGCAGTCAGTCCCCATCGGACGGCTCAGCGGCGGAGAACGGCGGCGGCTGTACCTGCTGTCCATTCTGATGGAAGCCCCCAACGTCCTGCTGCTGGACGAGCCCACCAATGATCTGGACGTGATGACCCTTTCCATTCTGGAGGACTATTTGCAGGGCTTCCCGGGCCCCATCCTTATCGTGTCCCATGACCGTTTTCTGTTGGACAAGCTGGCGGAGCAGGTCTTTGAGGTGCGGGACGGGCAGGTGCTGCGTTACAGCGGCAACTGGTCCGACTGGAAGGCCAAGCGGAAAGAGGAAGAAGCGCCCGCCAAGGCGGAAAAGCCCAAGGCGGCACAGGAGCGGCCCCGGGAGCGGAAGCTGAAATTCTCCTTCAAGGAGCAGCGGGAGTTTGAGACCATTGACGCGGACCTTGCGGCGCTGGAGCAGCAGATCAAGGACTGTGAGGCAGCGCAGAGCGCCTGCGGCAGCGACTATGTGAAGCTGCAGGAGCTGCAGGCTCGGCAGGCAGAACTGGAGGCCGCGCTGGAGGAAAAAACGGAGCGGTGGATGTATCTCACAGAGCTGAAGGAGAAAATCGACGCGCAGTAATCGGCATTTTGGGGCAGAATGAAAAAAGTGGTGAAAAATTTCACGAATTGGGTTGCCGCGCAGGCGGAGAGCCTGTATAATGGTATTTAGAAACCGTTAGGAAAACGGAGGGAACGCACAGTGAAGCATACCCGCTCATACCAGTATATTCTGCCCGGAACCATCGTTTTTTCTATTTTTTTAATGCTGATCGGCATCTGCATCGGCGATGCCTCGGAGATTCTGCCGGGGCTTTGGAAAATCGTGACCATGCAGGATCTGCTCATCACGGATTATATCGACATTGCGGGCCCGGCTGCGGCGTTTGTCAACGCGGGGCTTGTGACCATCATCTCCATCTGCCTCATCTGGCTTGCCAAGGACCCCTTTAACGGCTTCACCATTGTGGAGATGGGACTGATGGCGGGCTTTTCCCTGTTCGGCAAGAATCTTTTTAATATCTGGCCCATCATTTTGGGAACGTGGCTGTACGCCCGGTATCAGCGGGAGCCGTTTTCCAAATACGCCTCCGTGGCGCTGCTTTCTACATCCCTTGCGCCGCTGGTGAGCTATATGGCGCTGGGCAGCGTTCATGCCAGTATCCCGCTGGGGGTGCTGACCGGCGTGGCCGTGGGCTTTCTGCTGCCCAGCCTTTCGGCCTACACCTATAAAATTCAAAACGGCATGAACCTTTACAACATGGGCTTTGCCTGCGGACTGTTCGCCATGATGGTGGTGCCGATTCTCACGGCCTTCGGCGATAAGCCGGACTCCGCGCTCTACTGGTCCACGGGGCATAACACGGAGCTGGTGACGGTGCTCACCGTGCTGTGCACGGCGTTTATTCTGGTGGGCTTTTTTGGCAGCGGCGTACCGTCATGGGCCGTGTGGGCCGGCTACCGGCGGCTTCTGACCACCACCGGCCGGGTACCCAGCGATTATCTGCGTATGTTCGGCACCGGGCCGGTGCTGGTGAACATTGGCGTCAACGGTCTCATCGGTATGGCGTATATCCTGCTCATCGGCGGCGACCTCAACGGCCCGACCTTGGGCGGTATCTTCACCATCATGGGCTTTTCTGCCTTCGGCAAGCATCCCCGGAACATCATTCCGGTGATGGTCGGAGTCTGGATGGGGGCCTACGGAATGCACTATGAGCCGAATTACCCGGCCTTACAGTTGGCGGGTCTCTTCGGAACAACGCTGGCTCCCATTTCCGGCCACTTCGGCGCGCCCTTCGGCGTGCTGGCGGGCTTTATCCATTCGGCGCTGGTGCTGCAGACCGGCGGCCCTGTGGCGGGGCTGAACCTTTATAACAACGGCTTTTCCGGCGGCCTCATCGCCATTGTGCTCTACCCCACGCTGACAGCTATCGTCCGTCACCGCCGGCCCAAGATGCGGGACGCCGATTACTTCGACCTGTTCGGCGAGCAGGCGCCTATCAATATGTCCTATTGGCACACCCATAAGCCGGAAACGGATGAAAAGACCCATTTGCAGGAGAAGCCGGATACCAAAATGCCGGAGGATGAGCCGGATGCCACGGACCTGCGCAGCGCGGATGACCTGCTGCCGGGAGAAAAACAGGAATAAACGCTGTTGCGGTTTTTTGAAATGTGTGGCATAATGCTCTTTACACCTTATAGCATAGCTTTGAGTATTGTTTGACGGAGAAAGGCGGAACTTGAAAACATGACTCCCAAGAAAATCGCTCTGCTGACAGATTCCAGCGCCGATTTGCGCTGGGAGACTGCGGAGGAAAATAATATCTTTTTTGTCCCGCTGCGGATTTTGTGTCGGGACGGAGAATATTTAGACGGTGTGGACATCCGGGGAACGGATGTGTACCAGCGGCTTCACGCGGGAGAGCTGCCGCAGACCTCACTGCCCCGGGTGGAGGATTTTGCGGCAAAGCTCCACGAGATTTTTGAAAAGGGCTATGACGGTGTCATTGCGGTCATGCTCTCCAGCGGCCTTTCCGGCACGTATAATCTGGCGCGGCTGGTGGCGGAGGAATGCAAGGAGCAGGGCCGCGCCATGGCGGCCTTTGATTCTCTCAGCGGCTCTCTGGGCCTTGGCATGACGGTTTTGCAGCTTGCAGAGGACATCAAAAAAGGCATGGGCTGGGAGGAGCTGACGCAGCACCGCGCACCGCAGCTCATTGCCAACACCTATCCGTTCTTCACGCTGGATACGCTGGAATATCTGCAAAAGGGCGGGCGTATCGGCAAGGTAACGGCCATGGCCGGTACCATGCTCCAGATCAAGCCCATCCTTACCTTCGCGGAGGACGGACAGCTCCAGTCCATCGCCAAGGTCCGGGGACACCAGCAGGTCATGAAAAAGCTGGCGGAGCTGGTGCAAAACCGCAAGGGAGCGCACCGGCGCTTCAATCTGGCGGTAGCCAACGGCGGCTCACCGGAGGAAATGGAAAAGCTCCGGGAACAGGTGGCGTCGCTGCTGCCCGGTTGGGAGCATTTTTGGGACGGGGAGATCGACGGAACTCTCAGCGTTTACATCGGGGACGGTGTGCTGGGCGCCGCCGTTCAGGTTTTGGACTGACAAGTGAAATACGAGCAGCACCCCGCCGGGTAATCCGGGCGGGGTGTCTTTATAACAAAGACAGAATGCGGCGAAAATGCTTGCAAAGCCATCGGCGGTGTGATACCATGATTTTAATAGGCCCACATGGCGGGCCATGGAACAGAAACAGAAAATGGGAGGAACGGATATGCTGGATATTTTTGACATTCTGGGCCCCATTATGATCGGCCCCTCCAGCTCTCACACGGCAGGGGCCGTGCGAATCGGCAGGATGGCCCGGACATTGCTGGGAGAAAAGCCGGTAAAGGCGGACATCGGTCTATACGGCTCCTTTGCCGAGACCGGAAAGGGCCACGGCACGGACCGCGCGCTGGTGGCGGGCCTTTTGGGAATGCGGCCCGACGATCTTCGCATCCCGGAGAGCTTCACCGTGGCGGCGGAGGAAGGGCTGACCTTTACGATTCACCCTGTTGAGCTGCGGGAGGCGCACCCCAACACGGCGGTGCTGACCGTGGAGGGCATCAGCGGGAAAAAGACCTGCGTGCAGGCAGTCTCCATCGGCGGCGGACGCATTCGGGTGGACAAGCTGGACGGTGTGGCGGTGAATTTCACCGGTGCGTTCAATACCCTCATTGTCCGGCACATGGATGTGCCGGGTGAGCTGGCAACGCTGACCCGGGAGATTTCCAACGCGGATATCAACATCGCCAACATGAGCCTTGTGCGGGACCGCCGGGGCGGCAGCGTGATGACGATTTTTGAGATCGACCAGCCGGTACCGGCGGGTGTTATTGAAAAGCTGAAGGAAGTGCCCCACGTGATCGGCGTGGTGTACTACGAAAAGGAGGGCGACTGAGATGGCCTTGG
The DNA here is from genome assembly GCF_029218125.1 of Neopoerus faecalis. Lineage (NCBI taxonomy): Bacteria > Bacillati > Bacillota > Clostridia > Eubacteriales > Oscillospiraceae > Neopoerus > Neopoerus faecalis. The sequence goes on from NZ_JARFXX010000002.1 coordinate 170,283, forward strand.
ATTCCATGCAGGAAATTTTTGAAAGAGCGGAGGCCGAAGCCATCCCCTTCTGGCGGGTGGTGCTGGAGACCGATATGGAGGAGCGGCAGGTCACGGAGGCGCAGTCCTGGGAGAAAATGCGCCAGACGTGGGAGGCCATGCTGGAATCTGCTGTGAGCTATCGGGCGGAGCAGCGCTCCCGCAGCGGCCTTGTGGGCGGCAACGGTGCGCGGATGCGGGCGTATGCCGCCTCCGGCAAGGCATACAGCGGCGATTATGTGCAGGAGGTCATTGCCACGGCCCTCAGCGTGGGGGAGTGCAACGCCTGCATGAGAAAAATCGTGGCGGCGCCTACGGCGGGCGCCTGCGGCGTGCTGCCGGCGGTGCTGGTGCCGCTGTATCAGGCCGGGAAGGCCACAGAGGAGGAAATCCTGAAGGCGCTGTATACCGCCTCCGGCATCGGCGCGGTCATCAGCTTCCGGGCCTGCATTGCCGGTGCGGCCGGCGGCTGTCAGGCGGAGATCGGCTCCGCCTCCGCCATGGCGGCAGGGGCGCTGGCCTCTCTCCGGGGCGGCGACTGCAAGCAGATCGGCCATGCCGCGGCCATGGCACTGAAGAATTTGATGGGCCTTGTGTGCGACCCGGTGGCAGGACTGGTGGAGGTCCCCTGCGTGAAGCGGAATGTGGTGGGCGCGGTCAACGCGGTGAGCTGCGCGGATATGGCGCTGGCCGGTATCGAGAGCCGCATCCCGGTGGACGAAGTTATTGACTGCATGGGTGAGGTAGGTACCCGGATGCCTATGGAGCTGCGGGAAACGGCGCTGGGCGGTCTTGCCGCTACCCCCACGGGCAAGGCCATCAAGGAGCGGATGGAGCAGGAGAATTGACTGCGGAATCGCCGTATCAGTAAATAAAAAAAGGTCCCCGGAACGCATCGCGTTCCGGGGACCTTTTTGCTCCTATGTAATGTTCAGTTCAGGCCCAGCACGGCGCGGCCGCTTTCGCTCCAATAGCTTGCAAGCTGCTCGTAGCTGAAGTGGAACTCCTGCGGCCCGGCGGCATAGCTGGCCAGCTCATAGGCGGAGAAGATGATGGTCATGCCCTCTGCGTCAAAGGATACGGCGTAATCGCTGGCCCATTTTTCCATGACCTCACGGTAATTTTCCCAATAAATGTCGGAGAGGGAGAGACCGGCGTAGTTGGGGTCGGACTGGAAGCGCTCCACAGCCTGTACCTCGATCATGTCCGCCACAGCCAGTGTGAAGGCCTGCGGGTCCTCGGCCAGCTCGGGAATGGCGAGGAAAATACCGCTGTCCAGATCAAAGTTCCAACTGAAATACACAGTGTTGGGGTGCGCGCCGCCCAGATAGCTGTAGTAGTCGGCGGCAATGCTGATAAGGGAGCCGGTGCGGTAGCAGGTGTAGGTCAGCTCCTCGGAAAGCGGGGCCATACTGTCGCCGGTGAACAGCTCCGGGTTCTCCTGATACATCATTTTGGTGTCGGCAATGCTTTCCTCCACGGATTCGGATTCTCGCCACTGGTCAAAGCTCTCGTTAAAGGTATTCATGCGGCTCACAGCGGCCTCCTGCGCGGGCGTTGCAGGGGTCTCGATGGGCTGGCCGTTTACATAGGCCTGAAGATGGGGGAGCTGGAAGGAAATGTGCATCAGCTTTGTGCCATCCTCCGCCAGAATGTCCTGCTCGTAGGGGTCTGTTGTCACCTCGTAGGTGATGTCCTCCGTGTCCGCAACGGCGGGGGGCGTCGGCTCCTCCGGGGTGGGCAGCGTTGTCGCACCGCAGGCGGTCAGGCCCAATACAAGGCACAGGGTAAGCGTCAGAATACCGAATTTTTTCATGAGAAACTCCTTTCAGGGACGGTTCAGAGCATCCGGGCGGTCTCCCGCCACAGTGCGCCGCCAACGGCGGCGCGAAGCTCCGGGTAGGCAAGGGTGTAGAGGTCCGCAGCGCGGGCCTCAAGAGCGAACAGCCGCTGCGCTGCGGCGTCCAGCGTCCGCACGGCGGCGGGCTTTGTGAGAACCGGCAGACGCGCGGTTTCCCGCATCCGGCCCAGCAGCGCCCGGCCCCGGCTGTTGGCGGCCAGCACCCGGAGATAGGGCACATGGGCGGGGATGTCCGCCGGCGTCAGCCCCAGATAGGCCCAGAGGACCATCCGCCGCAGACGGGTGTAGGCGTACCGTTTTGTTTTGGCGGCGTCCAAAACGGCGGCAAGGGAGGCGGGCTCCCGGCTGGCCTTGTACAGCCGCTGGCCGATGCCCTCCCGGCCGGTATCCAGCACGTCAAACTCCGCCGCGCTCATGGAGCGGAGCCGGGATAGAATGGCCCGTTCACAGCCGGCGGCAAATACCGGGGCGCGGCCTGCGGCCTTTTCTTCCTCGTAAATGCACCGCATGGCCGGGACCATGCGGGAGAGGGCGTCTGCCTCTGCGCCTTCCGCCAACAGGGTTCGGATAGCGGAGGCGGAGCAGCCCCCGGCCTCGGAAACGGCGGCGTCATGGGCGGCGCCGTGCCGGGGAACGGTGAAGACCTCCGCCTCGGAGCCGGTACGCAGCAGGGCACGGCAGTATTCAATGCCAAGCGTATTGTTGGGCTGGGACAGCAGCGCGGCATCTGCGGGAGATAACAGCGCGGAAACGGCTCGCTGCCGCGCGGCGGCAAAGCTGTCTCCCCGGGTAAGCTCCGCCTTTAAAAGCGGCGTTAGCTCCGGGCGCTCCAGCGCGTGAGCGCACCGCAGCAGTGCGGCGCTGTCCCCGCATTCGCTGCCGAAGGCCAGCACGTCCAAAAGCCCGGTGGCGGTCAGTGTCTCCACGCCGCCCCGCGCAAAGCCCTCAGCAGAGCTGACAGCCCATGGCAGGGGCAGCTCCAGCACGAGGTCCGCGCCGCTTTCCACAGCAGCCTCCGCCCGGGCGTACCGCCGCAGAAGGGCAAAGTCGCCCCGCTGCACAAAGTCCCCGCTCATGGCGCAGATCACGGCGGTATCCTCGCCGAAGCGCTGCCGCACAGCCTGCAGCAGATGCAGATGGCCATAGTGCAGGGGATTATATTCAGCTATGATACCAGCGGTTTTCACGTATGTCACCTCAAAGCGGTTACAAAAAAGTGTCAATTCGGTAAAAATGGTGATTGTATCTCGCGAAAGTTCTGCTATAATGAGATAAGAGAGTTTGCGTAAATGCAGACGTCATACTGACATTGTAGCTTAATTATGGAAAGCTGGCAAGGCTTTCTCAAAAGAAGAAGGAGATTCCAACGATGAATATTCTGGTTATCAACGCGGGCAGTTCCTCTTTGAAGTATCAGCTGCTGAACCCCGAGACCGGCGTGCTGCTGGCCAAGGGCCTGTGCGAGCGCATCGGCATTGACGGCAAGTTCACCTACAAGCCTCAGGTAGAGGGCAAGAAGGTGCTGGACGCCATTGACGTTGCCATGCCCACCCATTCCGAGGCCATTCAGGCCGTGCTGGACGCACTGGTGGACAAGGACAACGGCGTCATCGGCTCCATGAAGGAGATCGACGCTGTGGGCCACCGCGTGGTGCACGGCGGCGAGGCGTTCAACAAGTCCGTGCTTATCACCGATGAGGTCATGAAGGCACTGGAAGAGTGCATCCCTCTGGCTCCTCTCCACAACCCCGCCAACATCACCGGTATCAACGCCTGCACCGCTGTGATGGGCAAGGACGTGCCTCAGGTGGCTGTGTTTGATACCGCTTTCCATCAGACCATGCCTGCCAAGGCTTATATGTACGCCCTGCCCTATGAGTATTATGAGAAGGACAAGGTCCGCCGCTACGGCTTCCACGGCACCTCCCACAAGTATGTCTCCCAGCGCGCCGCTGTTATGCTGGGCAAGAAGCCCGAGGAGCTGAAGCTCATCTCCTGCCACCTCGGCAACGGCTCCTCTGTCACCGCTATCGACGGCGGCAGGAGTGTGGATACCTCCATGGGCTTCACCCCGCTGGCAGGCCTTCCCATGGGCACCCGTGCCGGTGATCTGGACGCCGGTATCCTGCAGTACCTCATGAACAAGTACGGCATGAGCATTGACGAGATGCTGAACATCCTCAACAAGAAGTCCGGCGTGCAGGGCGTGTCCGGCGTGTCCTCCGACTTCCGTGATCTGGAGAACGCCCACAAGGAGGGCAACGAGCGCGCAGGTTTGGCTGTGGATATGTTCAACTACGGCGTGAAGAAGCTCATCGGCGCTTATGCTGCCGCTATGGGCGGCGTGGACGCCATCATCTTCACCGCCGGCGTGGGCGAGAACAGCGCTTCTCAGCGTCTGGATATCGCCTCCGGTCTGGAGTTCATGGGCGTGAAGATGGACGCCGAGGCCAACAACGTCCGCGGCAAGGAAGCCGTCATCTCCGCCGCTGACTCCAAGGTGAAGGTCCTGCTGATCCCCACCAACGAGGAGCTCATGATCGCTATGGACACCGCCGCCATCGTGAAATAATTTCGTCAAAATACTGCGGTATTTTGACGAGTTGGGGCTGCACCCTGCTGCGCGCACTTACGTTGTTCGCACACTTGCAGGGTGAGCGGAGTTTTTCCCGCCGCACATGTCGCCGGGAAAAACGGACTCAATTTGTGCAATTCCAGTTGGAATTGCACAAAGATGAAGACAAGAAAAGGGACTCTCGTTGGAGGGTCCCTTTTTCAATACGGAGGGGGGAAATCATTGATGCAGCTCAATACGCTGAGCATGGTGCATGACTTCCTGACGCGGACGGTGAAGCCCGGAAGCGTCTGCGTCGACGCCACGGCGGGCAAGGGGCGGGACACTGCCCTGCTTTGCAGGTTGACCGGGAAAGCAGGGCGGGTGCTGGCCTTTGATATTCAGGAGGAGGCCATCCGGCAGACAAGGGCGCTGCTGGAGGCGGAGGGGTTGTCAGCAGAGGTCGTTTTAGACAGCCACGCCAATTTGGAACAGTACGCGGAGCCGGGGACGGTGGACTGCGTGGTGTTCAATTTTGGCCGCCTGCCCGGCGGTGACCCGGCGGTATTTACCCGGGCGGAGACCTCCGTTGCGGCGCTGGAGGCGTCACTGCGGGTGCTGAAGCCCGGCGGCGCTGTTGCCATCGCCTTGTATTATGGCGGCGCCAACGGCTATACGGAGCGGGACGCCGTGCTGCATTGGCTGGAGACGCTGGATGACCGGAAATTTTCCGTCCTCCGCTGCGATTGGGCCAACCGGCGGAACGATCCCCCGGTCCCCATTTTTATCTGGAAGGAATGATCGATTTTTCCGTATTGTCATTGGCGAATGGATTTGCTATCATGAAGCTGTAACGCGGCGCAGAAGCGCCGGTCCAGTCAGGAGGAATAACTATGAAAGATCTGAAGGATACCTGCCGGGTGGCAGTTGTACAGTGTGCCCCTGTGATGTTTGATAAGAAAGCCAGTACGGAGAAGATGGTGGAGCTGATTCGCGAGGCCGGCAAGAACGGCGCGGAGCTCATCGTGTTCCCGGAGCTGATTATTCCCTGCTATCCCTACGGCATGACCTTCGGCTTTACCGTTGGCAGCCGCGATAAGGTGGGCCGCTTGGACTGGAAGCGGTATTATGACAATTCCCTCTGCATTCCCGGACCGGAGACGGAGCTGCTGGGACAGGCCGCCAAAGAGGCCCATGCCTATGTCAGCATTGGTATTTCCGAGCGGGGTGAGGACAGCGCCACGCTGTATAACTCCAACATCGTGTTCTCTCCCGAAGGCGAGCTGCTGAACGTGCACCGCAAGCTGAAGCCCACCGGCGCGGAGCGTTTGGTATACGGTGACGCCAATAAGGATTACTTCCCCATTACGGAAACGCCCTGGGGCCCCATGGGCAACCTGATCTGCTGGGAGAGCTATATGCCCCTTGCCCGCGTGGCGCTGTATCAGAAGGGCATTACCATCTACATTTCCCCCAATACCAACGATAACCCAGAGTGGCAGGATACTATCAAGCACATTGCCATTGAGGGCCACTGCTTCTTCATCAACGCCGACATGGTGTTCACCAAGGAAATGTATCCCAAGGACCTCCATTGCCCGCAGGAGATCGAGAAGCTCGGCGATATTCCCTGCCGCGGCGGCAGCTGCGTGGTGGACCCCTTCGGCCATTACGTGACGCAGCCGGTGTGGGACAAGGAGGAGATCATCTATGCCGACCTCGATATGCAGCAGGCCATTGCCAGCCGCATGGAGTTTGACGGTGTGGGTCACTATGCCCGCCCCGATGTGCTGGAGCTGCGGGTCCACGAGTAAGCGGCGCTTCAAAAGCGCACTCGCATTTTGAGCAAACGAAATCAAGTCCCCGGCAGACCGCTGTATTTGCAGCCTGCCGGGGATTTTTATGCCGTGTTGATTGGGGAAAGGGTGCAGACAGGCAGTCGGGATCACTTTTACAGGAACCCGATTGAAAAGCAACTGAATTTATGCCCTGCAAAAGCGATGAAAAAACAGGCGCCCGCCATTTGGCGGACGCCTGTAAATCGCAATCTGTTAACGCTTGGAGAACTGGGGAGCACGACGGGCGGCCTTCAGACCGTATTTCTTGCGCTCCTTCATACGAGGATCGCGGGTCAGGAAACCGGCCTTCTTCAAAATGGCGCGGTTATCCTCGCTGGCCAGCAGCAGAGCGCGGGCCACACCGTGACGCAGAGCGCCGGCCTGACCGGACACGCCGCCGCCGGTGACGGTAGCCACAATGTCCATCTTGCCGGTGTTGCCGGTAGCCTCCAGAGGCTGACGGACGACCATCTTCAGAGTCTCCAGACCGAAATACTCGTCGATGTCACGGCCATTGATGGTGATCGCGCCGGTACCGTTGGGGAACAGATGCACGCGGGCCACGGAGGACTTGCGGCGGCCGGTGCCATACAGATAAGGCTTCTTAGACTGATACATTCTCTTACTCCTCCTTACTCCAGCACGATGGGCTTCTGAGCCTGCTGCTCATAGTTGGCGTCAGCGTAGATGTGCAGGCGCTTCAGAGAATCCTTGCAGACGGTGTTCCGGGGCATCATGCCGCGGACAGCCACGCGCATGGCGGTCTCGGGTTTCTCTGCCATCAGGATGCGGTACTTGGTCTCCTTCAGACCGCCGATCCAGCCGGAGTGAGTCCGATAGATCTTCTGCTCGGGCTTCTTGCCAGTGAGAACGGCCTGACCGGCGTTGATGATGATGACGTTGTCACCGCAGTCGGCGTTGGGGGTGTAGGTAACCTTGGTCTTGCCGCGCAGCAGATCGGCAGCCCGGACGGCGGTCTTGCCAAGAGGCTTACCGGCGGCGTCCAGGATGTACCACTTGCGCTCGATGTTGGCCTTGTTGGCCATAAAAGTGGACATGGAACATTTCCTCCGTATATAAATTTGATTTTCTTTACAAATCAAGAGCTCCGGGTTAAAATCGGAGCAAGGATAGTTATACCATGGATGTCCGCCGGTGTCAACACGATTTTTATTTATATCTTGAAAAGCTCTTAAAAGCTCTGATTTTCTAACGATAGCTCTCAAATTCTGAAAATCGACTTTTAAAAATGCCGCGAGGGGCGTTTAGGCCCTCCACGGCAGACGGAGCTATGTAGTTCTACAGCACCCACTGCGTCAAAAGCAGCAGGACGAAGCCCGGCAGTCCTAAAATGCCGATGACCAGCGCGTTGAAGGTGTTGAGTCCCAGCGTGATGCCGGTGAGAGCGGCGGTGGCGCGGACGCACCAGAGCGCCGCAAAGCCGAGGGCGGTGTTTCCGAGGAGTCTGAGGGCCAGCCGCAGCGGCGCACGGAGGACCCGCAGCAGCGTGATGAGAAAAAAGGCCAGCAGCAGACCGGCAATGATCTTCTGGTTCAGGTCCATAGGGCGCCTCCTCTGACGCTGCCCGCCGCCTCCGGCTCCTGTGCCTTCAGGACACGGAGATAGTAGTCGCAGCGGGCCTTGGCGGCACTGATGCGGTAAATGCAGGCCTCCACCAGCTCCGGGGCGGTAGCCTGATCGAACTGCCGGTAGGCCAGCGCCAGCTCGCTCTGGGCGTCTCTCAGCTCGGCGCGCAGGGCTGCCAGCTCCGGGGCAGGGGCGGATTTTCTGGACTGTTTCATTGCGATCCCTCCATACATCCATGTTACGGAGAGTTTGGACAAATATGCCAATATTCATACGGGAGCGTACAAAAATGACCATGCCGAAAGAGGAATTTTATATGTGGGAGGCACTAACGCTGGCCCGGGAGGCCGCAGCGGCGGGGGAGGTACCGGTGGGGTGCGTCATCGTCCGGGACGGAGCCATTATCGGCCGAGGGCGGAACCGCCGGGAGGAAAAGCAGGCGGTCAGCTCCCATGCGGAGCTGGAGGCTATGGCACAGGCCAACGCCGCGCTGGGCAGCTGGCGGCTGGAGGGCTGTGAGCTGTATGTCACGCTGGAGCCGTGCCCCATGTGCGCCGGGGCCATTCTCAATGCCCGCATAGCCCGGGTCTACTACGGTGCGCGGGACAGCGCCTTCGGTGCCTGCGGCGGTGTGACGAACCTTTTCATGGAGCAGTTCCCCAACCGGCCCGCGCTGGTGGGGGGGATTCTGGCGGAGGAGTGTCAGGCGGTGCTGGCGGATTTCTTTAATGGTCTGCGGCAAAAGCGGCAGGGCGAGGAAAAAAGCGGTGCTCCTGAATTGATTTAATACTTTTGTAACAACTGCTGCTGGTTTGCTTAATAATTCTTCGGTATCTTAATACTTGCAAGAGACAAAACTTCTTTTCATCCAATCTTCCCAATCATATGCGAGAAGGCCGCCGTGAGGCGGCCTTTCCGTATTTTAGGAGACTTCGGTAGAAGCATGGCCTGCGCGGTCGGAAGGGAAGGGCGTGTGCGGGAAACCCATCAGGGGTTCCCTGCACAATTTTAATAACGGCTCTAAAATTTTAAAAATTTTGGAGCCGCCGTGAGGCGGCCTTTCTGTATTTTTGGCACTTTTAAACGCAAACTCTACGGTGCGTTCATTGCGCGGCGGTACCCGATATGCTGCAGTAGGCGGGAAAGGGAGGTGGTCCCATGGATCAGATGAAAACCGGCAGGCTCATCCGCACCCTGCGCCGGCGCGCACCGGATATCGCGCTGCTTCCTTCCTTATCGGAGGCGCTGGGGGTGGATACAAAAGCCCTCCTCCGGGGCGATTTGGAGGAAAATGAAATGACCAACGGAAATATGAAAAGGACCCGCTTTTACGTCTGCCCGGACTGCGGAAGTCTGCTGCTGTCCACGGAGAGCGTAGAGCTGACCTGCTGCGGCCGGCGGCTGTCACCCCTGCCGGTACAGAAGGCGGAGGGTGAGGACCGGCTGGATGCCGTGCTCAGCGATGGGGAGTGGTACATCACCGGCCGTCACGAAATGCGCCGGGAGCACTATATATCCTTTCTGGCGTTGCTCTCCGGGGATACGGTGCTAATAAAGAAGCTGTACCCGGAGTGGGGGCTGGAGGTCCGCCTGCCCCACATCCCTAACGCCACGCTGCTGTGGTACTGCACGGAGCACGGCCTCTTTTCCCAAGCCCTATAGGGAAGAACCGCAGACAAAAAGAGCGCCCACGGAGCTTTGCTCCATGGGCGCTCTTTTAGATTAGATCAAGCCGCTTTTCCGCAGATATTTTTCTGCCTGCACGGCGGCAATGGCACCGTCCGCGGCAGCGGTCACCACCTGCCGGAGACTCTTTTTCCGAATGTCTCCGGCGGCAAATACGCCGGGGAGCTTCGTGTGCATCTCCTCGTCCGTGACAAGATACCCTCCGTCCGTGTCCAGCACATCGGCAAACAGCCGGGAGCTGGGCTGGAAGCCCAAAAAGCCGAACAGACCGAAGAAACCGTCCTGCCGCTCCGCCTGCACTACGGTCTCCGCGCCGCTCTCCGTATTTTTCAGCACCATGCGGTCTAAAACGGCGCTGCCGCTGCCGCCTACCTCCGCCACAGCGGTGTTCCAGAGAATATGGAGCTTCGGCTGGGCAAATGCCCGCTCCTGCAATGCCTTGGGGGCCGACAGACGCTCCCGTCCGCACAGCAGCGTCACCTCCCGGGCAAAGCCGGTGAGATACAGCGCCTCCTCCACGGCGATGCTGCTGCTGCCGGCCACATAAACGGCCTTGTTCCGGAAAAATCCGGCGTCACAGGTGGCGCAGTAGGAAATGCCCCGCCCAACGTACTGCTCCTCATTTTTGCAGCCGATGGGCCGGGGTGTGGCCCCGGAGGCCAGAATGACCGCGTGGGCCCGATAGGTGTTCTGAAGTCCCGCCAGGGTCTTGACCGTACCGGTCAGCTCTGCCGAGCGGATGACATCCCGGGCCCGCACAGCCCCGAAGCGCTCCGCCTGCGCGGACATCCGGGCGATGAGGGCAGCGCCGGACTCGCCCTCCAACTGACCGGGATAGTTTTCAATTTCATCCGTCAGGGCGATCTGTCCACCGTCCTGCCCCTGCTCAAGGAGCAGCGTGTTCAGCCCGGAACGCCCGGCATACAGGGCGGCAGTCAGGCCCGCAGGCCCCGCGCCCAAAATCATCACATCATAAATCGTGTTCATGGAAGCTCCTTTGTTTCTCCGGCGGCAGGGCCGCCGATTCTTTTTTCATATTAAAGCATGTCCCTGTGTGAAAAATCAAGCCCCTCTCATTTAAAAATATGGCGTTTGAAAAATTTACGTTGCTTTTTGAGGAATGGGCGGTTAAAATAAGAGTAGATTTTTGGCAGAGTAGAAGTGCGCGTGTCGGCCTACGGGCCGCAGTGCCGGCGGAACGGGGAGTTGTCCGCCGGACGAAAGGAAATTACCGCAGTGCGCACTTCGCATCCCGCTGCCGCATTCCGGAACCGGCAGCGGGGCTGCCGGCCTCCTCTGTGCGGCGTTGCTGCCGACAGAAGGAGGATTTTTTTATGGAAACGCATCCCCTGACCCATGCTTACTGGCAAAGCGCCGCCGGTGAGCTGCGAGACGTCCGCAAGCTGACGTTTGCCGCGCTGTGCATGGCGCTGTGCATCGCTCTGTCCGCGCTGCCCTCCGTGCCCCTTTGGGGCGGCGCCCGCATCACGTGGGGCTTTCTGGCCCGCTCTGTCTGCGCGTGGGTCTGCGGCCCGGTGCTGGGACTGGTCTTTGCCTGCGCGGAGGACCTTTTGAGCTTTTTCCTCACCGGGGGCGGCGGTTATCCCTTTTTCCCCGGCTATACCCTGACCACCATGCTGGGCGTTTTTCTATACGCACTGTTTTTCTACAAGTCGAAAATTACGGTTCGTAGAGTTTTTTTTGCGAAGCTGCTGACCAATATCGAAAACGTGACGCTGGGCGCGCTGTGGATGGCGCTTCTCTCCGGCAAGGCGTGGTACGTTACCGCCGCCGGCAGCGCGGTGAAAAACCTGATCTGCCTGCCGTTCCAGACGCTTCTGCTGATGACGCTGTTCACTGCCCTCCGGCCGGTGCTGGCGAGGGCGGGGCTTATTGAAAACTGAAACACGCTCCGGCGCCCCTGCCCTCCCCGGCAGGGGCGTTTTTTGCCGCGGGTGCGGAATTTAAAATTTCCCCGTGGTTTGTTCACAAATTGTTTACCTTGGCCCATTGACTTTACCCGGCACCGGTGGTAGACTGCATTTAGCACTCAGGGATAAGGAGTGCTAATCAAAGCTGAGGTGCTTTTCCATGGACCTGACAGACCGGAAAAAGCGGATATTGAAGGCGGTGGTTGAGGATTATATCCGCACCGCCGAGCCGGTGGGCTCCAAGGCCATCGCGCAGGAGATGGGGGGCAGCGTGTCCTCCGCCACCATCCGCAACGAGCTGTCGGACCTTTCCGACATGGGCTATCTGGAGCAGCCCCACACCTCTGCGGGACGCATTCCGTCCCCGAAGGGCTACCGGCTGTATGTCAACGAGCTGATGGAGCGCCAGCGGCTCTCCGTTGCCGAAACGGAGAAGATCAACCAGTCCCTTCAGATGAAAATGGAGGAGCTGGACCGGGTCATCTCACAGGCGGGCAAGGCTGTCAGCAGCTTTGTAAACTACCCCGCCTATGCGGCGACTGCCGTTAAGAGCAGCGTCACCGCAAGCCGGTTCGATTTACTGCCGGTGGATGAAAAAAGCTGCATCGTGGTCATGATGATGGGCGACCGGGTCAAAAGCCAGCTTCTGCGTTTGCAGCTAAAGGTGGACCGGGACCAGATGAGCGCGCTGGTGGAGCTTTTGAACCGCCATTTTACCGGCATCTCCACCAAGGAGATGAATGAACGGCTCATGGCGGTGGTACAGGGCATCACGCCCCAGCTTTTCCTGCTGCTGAGCCAGACGGTGAATTACGCCGTGGAAATGCTGGAGGAGGCCGACCGGAGAGAGTTCATCACCGCCGGCACGAACCAGCTTTTAAAGCTCCCGGAGTTCCGGGACGCCGACAAGGCCCACCAGCTTATGAGCTTCCTTGCCGATGACAAGGAAAAGCTGCCGGTGCCAGACGAGGGCCCCATGAAAATACTCATCGGGCCGGAGAACGTCAGCGACGCGCTGAAGGATACCAGCGTGGTGGTGGCCAGCTATGATATCGGTGACGATATGCGGGGCCTCATCGGCGTGGTCGGCCCCACCAGAATGGATTATGCCACGGTAGCGGCCCGGCTCACCGGCTTTGCCGACGGGCTGACGCGGCTGTTCGGCAAAAAGGAACCACATGAATTACCCCCGAAGGAGGATACGGATACATGAGCGAAGAAACGAAAGAGCCCGTAGAGGAGACGCCGGAAACGGCGGAGGCGGCGCAGCAGGCGCCGGAGACACAGGAGACCGAAAAAAAGGCCAAGAAAAAAGAAAAAAAGGAAAAGGGCATTACCTTTACCCGGGAACAGGTGGAAAAAATGGAGCTGGCTGCCAAGCAGCTTGAATCTGTGAAGGACCAGTTCACCCGCCTGAGCGCCGAGTATGACAATTACCGCAAGCGCACCACCAAGGAAAAGGACGGTATCTATCAGGACGCCAAGGGCGACACCATCAAGGCCTTCCTTGCGGTGTATGACAATCTGGAGCGGGCCGCCGCTGCGGAGGGCGGCGAGGACAGTCCCCATAAAAAGGGACTGGAAATGATTTTCCAGCAGTTCCGCGAGCTTCTGGAAAAGCAGGGCGTCAAGGAGATCGAGGCCAAGGGCAAGACCTTTGACCCGGAGACCATGAACGCCGTGATGCACATCGACGATGAGACGCTGGGCGAAAACGAGGTAGCACAGGTGTTTCAGGCGGGCTTTGAACTGAACGGCAAGGTTCTGCGCCACGCTATCGTGCAGGTGGCAAACTGAATAGACTCTTTCCCGGCGGAGGCCGGAACACATAGATTGCTTATAAATAAATGAAAATAAATTGGAGGAATTCATTATGTCTAAGGTAATTGGTATTGACTTAGGTACTACTAACAGCTGCGTGGCCGTGATGGAGGGCGGCGAGGCCGTTGTCATCCCCAACGCGGAGGGCAACCGCACCACCCCGTCCGTTGTGGCTTTCAGCAAGACCGGTGAGCGTATGGTGGGCCAGGTGGCAAAGCGTCAGGCTATCACCAACCCTGACCGCACCATTTCTTCCATCAAGCGTGAGATGGGCAGCGACTACAAGGTGGATATCGACGGTAAGGCCTACACGCCGCAGGAGATCAGCGCCATGATTTTGCAGAAGCTCAAGAGCGACGCCGAGGCGTATCTGGGCCAGACCGTTTCCGAGGCGGTCATCACCGTTCCCGCCTACTTCACGGACGCTCAGCGTCAGGCTACGAAGGATGCCGGCAAGATCGCCGGTCTTGACGTCAAGCGTATCATCAACGAGCCGACCGCTGCCGCCCTTGCCTACGGTGTGGATAAGGAGCAGAGCCAGAAGGTCATGGTCTATGACCTTGGCGGCGGCACGTTTGATGTCTCCATTCTGGATATTGATGACGGTGTCATCGAGGTTCTGGCCACTGCCGGCAACAACCGCCTGGGCGGCGATGACTTCGATGAGTGCATCATGAAGTGGATGGTCAGCGAATTCCAGCGCACCGATGGTGTGGACCTCTCCAGCGATAAGGTCGCCATGCAGCGCTTGAAGGAGGCTGCCGAGAAGGCCAAGATCGAGCTTTCCGGCGTGACCTCCACCAACATCAACCTGCCCTATATCACGGCGGACGCCACCGGCCCCAAGCACCTTGACCTGACGCTGACCCGTGCCAAGTTCAACGAGCTGACCGCACATCTGGTGGAGGCCACTGCCGGCCCTGTCCGTCAGGCTATGGGCGATGCCGGCCTTACCGGCAGCGACATCCACAAGGTCCTGATGGTGGGCGGCTCCAGCCGTATCCCCGCCGTGCAGGACATGGTGAAGAAGCTCACCGGCAAGGAGGGCTTCAAGGGCATCAACCCCGATGAGTGCGTGGCCATGGGTGCCGCATTGCAGGGCGGTGTGCTCACCGGCGATGTCAAGGGCCTGCTGCTGCTGGACGTCACCCCCCTGTCTCTGGGCATTGAGACCATGGGCGGTGTGTGCACCAAGCTCATTGACCGCAACACCACCATTCCTGTGAAGAAGAGCCAGATCTTCTCCACTGCTGCGGATAACCAGACCTCCGTTGAGGTCAACGTCCTGCAGGGCGAGCGTGAAATGGCTGCCGCCAACAAGTCTCTGGGGCGCTTCCATCTGGATGGAATCGCCCCGGCCCGCCGCGGTGTGCCTCAGATCGAGGTGACGTTCGATATCGACGCCAATGGCATCGTCAACGTCTCCGCTAAGGACCTCGGCACCGGTAAGGAGCAGCACATCACCATCACCTCCTCCTCCAACATGAGCAAGGACGATATTGAAAAGGCCGTGAAGGAGGCCGAGGAATACGCCGCTCAGGATAAGAAGATGAAGGAGGACGTCGAGATTCGCAATCAGGCCGACCAGATGGTATACCAGTCTGAAAAGACGCTCAGCGAGATGGGCGACAAGATTCCCGCCGATGACAAGACCAAGGTCCAGTCCGGCATCGATAAGCTGAAGGAGACCCTGAAGGGCACGGACACCGCCGCCATCAAGGCCGCCACCGATGAGCTGACGCAGGCGTTCTACGCTGTCAGTGAAAAGCTCTATCAGCAGGCCAATCCCCAGGGCGGCGCACAGCCCGGCCCCGACATGGGCGGCCAGCAGGCCGGTGGAAACGCACAGGGCGGCCAGTACTATGACGCCGACTACAAGGTTGTGGATGACGATCAGAACAACAAACAGTAATTCAAACCGCGGAACCGATGGGACGGGGAGCATTCCCCGCCCCATTGGGACCGTTTTAGCGGAAAACCTGAGCATGAGGAATCGGGAGCGGTCGCTCCAGCTCCCGATTCCTGATGTTCAAGTGGATTCCTGAGAGGAGCAAGAATATGGCAGCAGAAAAACGTGATTATTACGAGGTCCTCGGCGTCAACAAGGGCGCGTCCGAGGATGAGATCAAAAGAGCATATAAGAAAATGGCCCGGAAGTATCACCCGGACCTGAACCCGGACAACAAGGAGGCGGAGGAGAAGTTCAAGGAGGTCAACGAGGCCTACGAGGTGCTCTCCGACGCCAATAAGAAGGCCCGCTATGACCAGTACGGCTTTGCGGGCGTAGACCCCAATTACGGCGCGGGCGCCGGCGGCGGGGCCTACGATGCCGGCGGCTTCGACTTCGGCGATCTGGGCGATATTTTCGGCAGCTTCTTCGGCGGCGGCTTCGGCGCCGCCCAGCGCCGGAACCCCAATGCCCCCCAGCGGGGCGAGAGCATTCGTCTGGCCCTGACTATCAGCTTTGAGGAGGCCGCCTTCGGCTGCGAGAAGGAGGTCAGCGTGGACCGCTACGAGACCTGCGCCTCCTGCCACGGCTCTGGCTGTGCGGACGGAACTTCTCCTGAGGTTTGCCCGGACTGCCATGGTTCCGGTCAGGTGCAGGTGCGGCGGCAGACGCCTATGGGTGTGTTCGCAACCACCTCCCCCTGCGGCCGCTGCGGCGGCAAGGGCCGTATCATCAAGACCCCCTGCACCGCCTGCCGGGGCAGTGGTCTTGAGCGTAAGCGCCGCACCATTCAGGCCAAGATTCCCGCCGGTATCGACAATGGCCAGACCATCTCCATCCGGGGACAGGGCCATGCCGGAAAGAACGGCGGTCCCTCCGGCGATCTGCTCATCACCATCACCGTGCGGCCCCACGAGCTGTTCCGCCGGGAGGGCACCAGCGTTCTTTGTGAGGCGCCCATCACCTTCGCGCAGGCATGCCTCGGCGCAGAGCTGGAAATTCCCACCATTGACGGTAAAGTAAAATACGAACTGCCCGAGGGCACCCAGTCCGGCACCACGTTCCGCCTGAAGGGTAAGGGCATCCCGGAACTCAACGGACGGGGCCGGGGCGACCAGTACGTCACCGTTTACATTGAGACCCCCCGGAACCTGAACCGGGAGCAGAAAGATGCACTGAAGAAGTTCGCTGAAAGCGTGGGAGACAATAATTACGAGGAACGCCGCAAGTTCTTCCGTAAATTCAAGAAGTGAGGCCCCAAATGTATCTGGCTGATTACCATACGCACACCCGCTTTTCCCCGGACGGAAGCGCCACCATGACGGAAATGGCACAGGCGGCGCTGGACGCGGGCATGGATGAAATTTGCTTTACCGACCATGTGGAGCCGCTGGTGTGGGGCTCCGAGGAGCGGCACCCGCCCTATGACTGGTCCGCCTTGACGGAGGATTTCGCCGCGGCGCAGGCGGCGCTGGGAGACCGGATTCAACTGCGCCTCGGCATGGAGCTGGGGGACGCCGAATGGGACCCCGCCCATGTGAAGACGCTGCTGGCTGACGCGCCGGACTTCGATTTTGTCATCGGCTCCGTGCATCTCCTATCGGAGCGCTTCCATGGGGAGGACCTCTATTTCTTCACGCCGGAAAATGCCGCACAGGCACAGGCGGCGATAGAGGATTATCTAAACGAGGCGCTGGCATTGGCTAAGCAAGGCGGCTTCAACGTGCTGGGCCACCTGACGCTCCCGCTGCGGTATTTCAACGAAATGCGGGGCCTTTCCGCCTCGTTTGACCCATACGAGGAGCAGATTCGCGTGATTTTGAAGACCCTCATCGAAAACGGACGAGGCATCGAGCTGAACGTCAACCGGGGCAATACGCCGCTGCCGGACGCCAAGTGGCTGCGGCTGTACCGGGAATTGGGCGGCGAGCTCATCACGCTGGGAACGGACGCCCATACCCCCGCCCACGCCGGCCGCTTTATCCGGGAGCGGCAGGGCCTTCTGCGGGAATGCGGCTTCAAGCGCTTCTGCACCTTTGAAAAGCAGCGGCCCATCTGGCACGAGCTGTAATATCGTATCCCCGCCCATCGGGCGGGGAGCTTTTTTGTCAGAATTGTAAATTCTTTCGGGGATGATTGCTTTTTTTCGCAAAGCAGTATATACTATTTCCGAAAAATTCCAATAAAACGCTTTTGGGAGGAACGATTCATGAAAATCGCATTGGGCTGTGACCACGGCGGCTATGAGCTGAAGGAATTCATCATCACAGTGCTGAACAAGCTGGGCTATGAGCACGAGGACTTCGGCTGCTACTCCACGGAGAGCTGCGACTATCCCGATTTCGGCGCTGCCGCCGCCCGGGCTGTGGCGGAGGGCAAGTGTGACCGGGGCATTGTGATCTGCACCACCGGCATCGGCATTTCCATTGCCGCAAATAAAATCAAGGGCATCCGCTGCGCCCATTGCGCCGACTGCCTGCAGGCAGAGATGACCCGCCGCCACAACGATGCCAACATGATGGCCATTGGCGCGGGCTTTACTGGGAAGAATATGGCCGAGCGCATGGTAGAAGTGTTCCTCAAAACGGAGTTTGAGGGCGGACGCCACGCACGCCGGGTCAATAAAATGATGGCGCTGGAGCAGGAATAAGAAATCAATGAAGGAAAGCGGGGTGAGGCGATATGGCGTTCAGCGGAACAAGAGGCTACAGCAGCTATCGCGGCCGGGGCAGTAAATGGAAAATCCTGTTGGCCATTTTGCTGATTCTCGTGATTCTCGGCTCCGTTGGCTTTATTCTTGCCCGGGAGCACATGAGCTACGGCACGGATGGTAAGCTCCATTTCGACCCTCCGTGGGCGAAGTCCGATGCCTCCGCCGGAGAGGATGCTCCCAGCGGCGAGGTCATCATTCAGGAGCCGGAGCGCTCCACAGCGGAGGCAATGCAGGGCACGCTGCTCCCTGCCGCGCCGTTGACAGCGGAGACACTGGCGGAGGCGAAGGCACAGAGTACCGGTTCTCTGGTCATAACGCTGAAGGATGACACCGGCGCGGTGTATTTTGACAGTGCCGCCGCGCTGGCCGGAACGGTCTCCACAGCCGATACCACAGCCGCCGCGCTTGCGGAGCTGACCGGCGGCGGGGACCATACCGCCGCAAAAATCAGTTGCTTCCATGATCCCAAGGCGGCCAACGCCGATGTGGACGGGATGGGCCTCAAAAATACCGGCGGCTATGTTTTCTATGACGGGAACAACAGTCAATGGCTGGACCCCGGAAAGGCTGTGGCCCGGGACTATGTCTGCGGCATTGCCCGGGAGGCGGCAGAGCTGGGCTTTGACGAGCTTATTCTCACGGATGTCAGCTACCCCACGGCGGGCAAGCTGGACAAGATCGACCTTTCCAATGCCCAGCCCGGGGAGGACGGAACAGACGGACGACAGCTCGTGCTGGCGCGCTTTTTGCGGGAGGTGCGCTCCGTGCTGCCGGAGGGTGTGATTCTTTCCTTGGAGCTGCCCTCCGAAACGGTCCGCGCCGGATATGATACCGACGCCGGACAGGCGCTCAGTGCGCTGGCACCGCTGGTGGACCGCGTTTATGTCCGCACCACGGCGGCGGAGGTCCCGGCTCTGGAGACGGCGGTTAAGGCGGCATCGCCGGAGTGTGGCTTTGTGCCGGAGCTGACGGAGCGCCCCGCCGGAACAGTAGAAAATTGGCTGATTATTGAAAACTAAGCGGAAAAATAAGGCTTCTTATTACATTTTGTAATAAGAAGCCTTTGGCTTGCTGAGAATCCCGCAAAGCTTTACGCCCGCAGAAAGGCCCGTTCGACATTTTTAAAGCCCCTTATTACACCTCGTAATAAGGGGCTTTGCTGCGCGGTTTTGCGCAGCGCGCATCAATTTAATTCAAAAATTTCTCCCTCCCGGCGGATGACCGTGGTAATAGGGGCATACTGCGGATAGGCCCACAGAAATTCATCGGTGATCTCCGGCTGCTCCCACTGGTGCATAGGCAGGAGGTGCCGGACGTCCATCAGCTCCAAAAAGCGCAGCAGTCCCCAATAGGCGTAGGGAACGCCCAGCCGGGGGTCCAGCGGCAGCAGGGCAAGGTCGGCGCACCGCCCCCGGAGGGGCTCCGTGTACCGCTTGAAATCGGCGGCCATATTCGCGTTCCACGCCTTGTCCTCGCCCTCCCAGTGCCACCAGTTCAGATCACCGGCGTGGAAAATGAATTTCCCCTCCGCTGCGACGAACCACGCCACGCCCTCGTCCGTGGAGGGCAGCGTCTCCACCGTCACGCCAAAATCTGCCGCAAATTTCTCCCGCTTGCCGCAGCGGCGGCACTTGGCGGCGGTTTCCGGCGTCAGGTCCCATTTTTCCAAATTCCGGGGCGTCAGGCGCAAATCGCTCCCCAGCAGAAATTGAAGGTCGGATTTTTTATCCGCCAAACGAAAGATTTCCGGTTGAAAATGGTCGGCGTGGCGGTGGCTGACGAAAACAAGCAGCGGCTTGTCCGGCAGCGGCGGCAGAGCGCCCTTCCACCAGTCAAACAGCAGGCACACGCTGTCCAGCTCTATCAAAAAACCGTCATGGGCTAAAAATGTAACACGCATAAGCTGCCTCGATTTTCAAAAAAGGGGTGTGCAGGCGGGAAAACCTGTGCTACAATCATACCATGAAACAACAGAGTGTGACAAGTGAAAAGATTCTCTCCGCGCTGCCGGAGCATTTGCTGCCGTGGTATCGGGCCAACGCCCGGGACCTGCCGTGGCGGCATACAGCAGACCCCTACCGTATCTGGGTCTCGGAGATCATGCTCCAGCAGACCCGTGTGGCGGCGGTACTGGGCTATTATGCCCGGTTTTTGAAGGCGTTTCCCACGGTGGAGGCACTGGCTGAGGCCGATGAGGAGTGCCTCTTAAAACTGTGGGAGGGCCTTGGGTACTACAGCCGCGCCCGGAATCTCCAAAAGGCGGCGCGGTGCATCGCGGAGCGGGGGGCTTTTCCGGATACCTATGAGGGTCTGCTAAAGCTGCCAGGCATCGGGGACTATACGGCCTCCGCCATTGCCGCCGCGGCCTTCGGGCGGCCGGAGCCGGCGGTGGACGGAAACGTGCTCCGGGTTGTGACCCGGCTGACGGACTGCCATGATGACATTGCCGACCAGCGGACAAAGCGGGCGATTCGCGCTGCGCTGATGGGGGCCATGCCCTCGGAGGCGGCGGACATCCGTATTTTCAATCAGGCCATGATGGAACTGGGTGCTACCCTCTGCGGCCCCAATACCGCCCCGCAGTGCGGGGACTGTCCGGTGCGGGCGCTGTGTCTGGGGCATCAGTGCGGCACGGCGGAGGCGCTGCCGGTAAAGAAGGCAAAAAAAGAGCGGCGCATCGAGGAGAAAACGGTATTTCTGCTGCTGGGGACAGAGGGCGTTGCTCTGCGGAAGCGCCCGAAAACCGGCCTGCTGGCGGGGCTTTGGGAATTTCCCAACGTGCCGGGAACGCTGGACGAGTCTGCCGCCGCAGCGGCGGTGGCGGACATGGGGCTGACACCGGTGGACTGGAAAAGCCGCCTGACATCCAAGCACATTTTCACTCATGTGGAGTGGCACATGACAGGCTATATCCTGACGGTGCGGGGCAGCGGAGCGGCGGAGCTTGTCTGGGCGGACGGTCCGGGCCTGCTGGCGCGCTCCGTACCCTCGGCCTTTGCACGGTACTACGCGGAGGCTCTGCGGGAATTGGAGGAATAATATGGGACTTTTACTGGGACTGCCTCTACGGCTGCTGGGATTGATTTTCGCGCTGCTGCGCGTGCTGATACCCATTGCCCTCATCGTGTTTTTCATCTGGCTGTGGCGCCGCCAGCGGGGCGCCTACCATAGCGATGAGCCCAAAAAGGACGAGCCACATTTTAAAGGCCCGGTCTATACCGTGGACTATCAGGAGGTCAAGGACGATAAGGACCAAAAGGACAGCGGATCGGAGAGCGGAGGGAGTGACCCATGCTGAAGCTCGTGAATTTGGCGGGAGGACTTGCGCTGCTGCTGTTGGGACGTAAGCTGGTCTGGTGCCTGTACTGGCTGTGGTGCTGGAGGCATGGCCGGGAGACCCCGCCCCCTATCGGCTGGCTCCCCGGCCGGGATGGCAGGCGGTTTGACGCCCATGTGCAGGCCCGCGATAAGGAGGCGTAGCCATGTCCTTCTGGAAAAAGAGCGAGGACCCGTGGGACATTGACCCTGATAAGCGTAAACCGGCTCGGGAGCCGGAAAAAGCGGCTCCCAGCCTGCTGGATTCTCTCCGGGGAGAATGGGACGCCATGCAGGCAGGGCGGCAGGAGAAGCGGGAAAGGCTGCGGCTGCCACCGGAGAAGTGCCCGTGGTGCGGCAAGGATATGGAGCAGGGCTTTCTCATGGGCGGCCGGGGCGTTTTCTGGTATCGCGGCATTGCCACCGGAAAAGCCCGGTGGAATCCCGGAAGTGAAAATATCATCCGAATAGACACAGATGGAGATCAAATTTTGACAGTCTATCATACAGCGTGGTACTGCCCGGCGTGCAGAAAAATGACCATTGACGCCGCCGATCTGCGGACGCAGGCGGAGGAAAACGATCCCTTCAGCCAGCGCATAGATGAAACGGCGGAAAAACAGGAAACAACATAAGAGGGAGAAGGAAATGGCGCAGCTTTACTTCAAATACGGAGCCATGGGCTCCAGCAAAACGGCAAATGCCCTGATGGCCCGGTTCAACTATGAGGAGCGGGGCCAGAAAACGCTGCTGGTGAAGCCCCGGCTGGACCAGCGGGATGGGGATCATATGGTGCACTCCCGCATCGGTCTGGAATACCCCTGCATTTATTTTGACGAGATGCTGGCCCTGTCGGCGGAAGCGCTTCAGGAAAACGCCTGCATCATCGTGGACGAGGCTCAGTTCCTCTCAAAAGAGGAGGTGGACTACCTTGTGCACATTGTGGACGATTTGGGCGTGCCGGTAATCTGCTACGGACTGCGGGCGGACTTCAAGGGGGAGTTGTTCCCCGGCAGCTATGAGCTGCTGGTGATGGCCGATAAGTTAGAGGAAGTCAAGACCATCTGCTGGTGCGGAAAAAAGGCCATGTTCAACGCCCGCTTCGATGAAAACGGCCGTGTGCTCAAGGAGGGCGCGCAGGTGGTGCTGGGAGCCAACGATAAGTACATCGGCCTGTGCCGCCGCCACTGGCGGGCGGGGGATCTGGGCCCCGACTTCAACGGAAAGGGAACGGGAGACTGATGATTTGCAACCTTTGCCCCCGGCACTGCGGCGCGGAGCGTCTGCCGGACAAGGCAGGGGGTGTGTGCGCCATGCCGGCGTGGCCGGTGGCGGCCCGGGCTATGCTTCACCAATGGGAGGAGCCGTGCCTTGTAGGGTCTCACGGCGCGGGAGCCGTGTTTTTCTCCGGCTGCAATCTCCGGTGTAAATTCTGCCAGAACGGCATTATTTCACAGGAGGGCTACGGCAAGCCCATTACCCCCGGACGTCTTCGGGAGATTTTCTGCGAGCTGGTGGAGGCAGGGGCGTCCTGCCTTGATCTGGTGACGCCAACCCAATTCACTGACAGCGTTTTAGAGGCGCTGGGGGATACGCCGTGGCCGGTGCCGGTGGTGTGGAACTGCGGCGGGTATGAGTCCGTGGAGACGCTGCGGCGGCTGGAGGGCCGGGTACAGGTATACCTCCCGGACTTCAAGTATGCCCTGTCCGCCCCAGCGCGGGAATACTCCGCGGCGGTGGACTATCCGGAGATAGCCGAGGCGGCCATTTTGGAGATGTTCCGCCAGACCGGGCCGTACAAAGAAGAAAACGGCCAACTGAAAAGCGGCGTCCTCATCCGGCATCTGGTGCTGCCGGGGGAGCTGGAAAACACGAAGGCGGTCATCGACTGGGTGTCAGGCACCTTCCGGCCCGGCGATGTGCTGTTTTCTCTCATGAGCCAGTACACGCCCCAGCCGGGAGCGGTAGGCAAGCTGGCCCGGCGGTTGACACCGGCGGAGTACCGGGCGGCAGAGCGCTACATGGCGGACTGCGGCATCAGCAACGGGTTCACGCAGGAGCGTACCTCCGCCAAGGAGGAATACACCCCGGACTTCCATTTGCAGGGCATTTGAAACCCGGCGGAATGGGCCGGGAACCGGTGAATTTCAATGGCGCGGGCGCCTTTTTGAGAGCCCCGCGCCAGTGCTTTTTACTCTCCAAAATTCCGCTGCCTGATAGGCGCTCCATATCGCTACACGAAAAAGTTCCCCGGCAGACATTTGTCTGCCGGGGAACTTTTTAAACTGCAGAGTTGGAACAGTGCCTGCGTAAAGCCGCTGTTACGCGGCGGGAATTACCAAGACCTGTCCGATGTTGATGAGATAGGGGGCCTTCAGACCGTTGGCCTCGGCGATCATAGTGAACTTCGCGCCAGAGCCATAGTGCCGGTAGGCGATGTTCCACAGGCAGTCGCCGCTTACCACGGTGTAGGAGGTCTCGCCGCCATCGCCGTCAGCGGGCTTGGCAGGCTGTGCGGGGGTGCTGGGCTGTGCAGGCTCAGCGGGCTTGGCCGGCTCCTCGGCAGGGGCCTCGGTCTTGGTCAGAGTGATGCGGCCCTGAGGCTTTACATAGGTCTCGCCCACAACGCCCTTGAGCTCCGTTTTGATGTAGTCCATCAGCACCTCGTCCATGGGGACGCCGATGTTGTAGTTGGCGGAGGCGGCCTTAAAGGCATAGTAGGTATCGCCGCCGGCGGCCATGAAGTCATTGGTGGCAATGGTGTAAACAGCCTTTTCGTCAAAGGCCTTGCCGCCTACGGACTGGATGGTGACACGGTTGATGCTCTTGGGTGCGTGATAGGTGGAGTCGGGATAAAGCGCACCGGCGTCATAGCTCTTGCCGGTGTCAATGGTGAACTGAATGCCGCTGACCTGCGGGAAGCCGCCCAGCGCGTCCGGCGTGCAGTAGGTGGACGCCTCCAGCGCCTCCAGCAGCTCCGTGCCGGTGACCTTGACGATGCTCAGGGTGTTGCCGAAGGGCAGGACGGTGTTGATGTCCTTCTTGGTGATGTCCCCGGCCTTGATGGTGGCGCGGATGCCGCCGCCGTTGGTAATGGCCGCGTCTACGGTCTCGCCGTTCTGCTTGGCGCCCCAGACCAGCGCGTCGGTGATGAGGTCGCCCAAATTTGTCTCACCGTCCCGGTTGCCGTTGGGAGCCTTGGCGCCGTTGAGCTCATAGAGGGTCTTGGCGAACACGGCGCCGTAATCGTCATCGATCTGCTTCTGGATGGCGGCGGCGCGGTCGGCCACGGTCTTGTCAATGCCGGTCAGGGTCTCGGTGGGGGTGGTGCTCTCCGTCATCTGGCCGTTGGCGTCAATGATGACCACGCCGATGCTCTCGAGCTTCGTGCCGGTGGAGGTCAGGGGAGTGCCGTTTACCTCGGCCGTGCCGCCGGTAGCGGCCTTTACCTCGTCCCGGGTGGAGTGGGAGTGACCGTCAATAAAGAGGTCGATGCCCTTTACGGCGTTCAGAAGGTCAATGGAACGGTTGCCGACAGACTCGCTGTCGATACCCAGATGGCCAAGGCACACGATGATGTCGCAGCCGGCGGACTTCAGCGCGTCCACCTGATTCTGGGCGATTTTGAACATGGCCTCACCGGCGGGGAACGTCACGCCCTTGATCTTGCCGGGGTGGGCCTTTGTGGCGGTCTCCGGGGTTTCCAGACCGAACACGCCGATCTTCTTGCCGCCGGGGGTGGTGAAGATCTTGTTGTCCCCAAAAGCCGTTTTGCCGTTATACAGGGTATTGGCGGAGAGGATGGGGAACTTGGCGGCCTTGGACAGCTTCACAAGATTATCATAGCCGTAGTCAAACTCGTGGTTTCCCAGCGCAGCGGCGTCATAGCCCGCGAGGTTCATCAGCTCAATGGCTGTGGCGCCCTGCGAGGCGCTGACGGTGGGATCGCCCTGAATATAGTCTCCGGCGTCCAGCAGCAGAACATAGGCGCCGCAGTCCTGATAATACTGCTTCAATGCGGCCACCTTGGCATAGCCCGCAATGGCGCCGTGGACATCATTGGTGTGCAGAATCACGGTAGAGCCGGTCAGGTCCGGGGCCGGAGCGGCAACGTGGGCAGCCGTTCCGTTTGCCGACGCCGAGATGGGAACAACGTCGGCAGCGCCGGCGGTGACAGCCAGCGAGCATACCATCGCCGCTGTCAGCAGCAGGGAAAAGAGCTTTTTCATGCGGAATCCTCCTTTTTAAATTTGGGTACACATTTACATACAGCTTGGAAAACGGGTACTGCCAAATGCCGGGGATACGCGGGACTTATCTGATGACGTTGAAGTAGAGGTACAGCCCGCCTACTACAACGATCCAGATCAGGGTGAACAGGGGGACGCAGATGCGGAATGCCCGGTGCTGCGTCTTGTGGCGGAACAGCTCCATGCCCAGCCACGCGCCGACACCGCCGCCCACCAGCGCCAGCAGCAGGAGATTCTTCTCCGGGAGACGGGGGACTTTTGGCTGATGCTCCTTCAGCTTGGCCAGGAGCTTGTCGCCGCCGTAGGCCAAAAAGGCAACAACGTTGATGATCAGGAGCCACAGCCAGAGAATGCCCCATTTTGTGCCGAGAATTGTAAAGATAAAGCTGTTTTTTGCCGTGGGCTCCGCCACGGTTTTCGCAAGGCGCGCCGCTGTCATGAAAAACCACCCGCTTTTGTATAGTTTTGAGTCGGTTCGGGCGGCCGCGCCGCCGGAATATAAAAAATGGACTGGCCAGGAGTTCCTGGTCAGTCCATTGTAGCAGAGTTTTCAGTTTTTGGCAAGAGTCATCAATTCACAGGCAGTCTTGGCAGCCAATTTGGCGTTATTGTACACCAACTGGATGTTGGAGGCCAGAGAATCGCCGCCGGTGATGTCCTTGATCTTGGCCAGCAGGAAGGGAGTGGTCTCCTTGCCGTGGATGCCCAGCTTGTTGGCCTCGGCCACAGCCTCGTCAATGGCTTTGTTGATGACCTCGTGGTCCATGGAATACTCCTCGGGAATGGGGTTCGTCACCAGCATACCGCCGCCGAGACCCATGTCCTGCTTCACATAGAAGGCCTTGGCCAGCTCGGCGGGAGTGTCGATGCGGTAGTCCACCTTGAAGCCGGACTTGCGGGTGTAGAAGGCGGGGAGCTCCTCGGTGCCGTAACCGATGACAGGCACGCCGTGGGTCTCCAGATACTCCAGCGTCAGACCGAGGTCCAGAATAGACTTGGCACCGGCGCAGACCACCATGACGGGGGTGTGGGCCAGCTCCTCCAAATCGGCAGAGATGTCGAAGGTCTGCTGAGCGCCGCGGTGCACGCCGCCGATGCCGCCAGTGGCGAACACCTGAATGCCTGCCATGTGAGCGATGATCATGGTGGTGGTGACGGTGGTGGCACCGTCCTTGCCCTCGGCTACCAGAACGGGCAGGTCGCGGCGGCTGGCCTTGGCAACAGCGGTGCCGGTCTTGCCGAGATAGTCGATCTCAGCCTCGGACAGACCGGCCTTCAGACGGCCGCCGATGACGGCGATGGTGGCGGGCACCGCGCCGTTTTCGCGGATGAGCTTCTCCACGTTCAGCGCGGTCTCCACATTCTGAGGGTAGGGCATACCGTGAGAGATGATGGTGGACTCCAGCGCCACCACGGGGCGGCCCTCGTCCAGAGCCTTCTGCACTTCGGGAGCAATGTCCAGATACTTATTGAGCGTCATGTTAAATTCCTCCATATTTTAAATTTGAAATCGGTATTCTGTTTGAAATTGGTATTATTTGGAAAACGCGGCTCGCTGTCGCAGGGCGTCCTCGCTCATGGCGGGGTTGATGGTCTCGGCGGACTCCATGGCGATAACGGAGGCGGCAAGGCCTGCCCTTACGGCGTCCGTCAAATCCGTACCCTGTAAATAGGCCCATGTGATAGCCGCCATGAAAGCGTCGCCACAGCCGGTGGTATTGACCATCGTGCCGGGGAGCGGGGGAAGCTGCACCTGATGCCCGGACCGGTCGGCGGCAAAGACGCCGTCGGAACCAAGAGAGATAAAGACCCGGTGAAGGCCGGTGTCCAGCAGCGTCTCCGCCGCTTTTCGGAGGCTGGCATCATCCGTGATGGAAACGCCGGAGAGCAGCTCCGCTTCGATGCGGTTGGGTTTCAGGGTGTGAAGCTTGCCCAGCACCGGCTTCAGCTTCACCGCCTTGGCGGTGGATACCGGGTCAGCAAACAGGGGTGCGGTGCAGTGATCCGCCAAATATTGAATACTCTCGGCGGGCAGGTTGGTGTCCAGCACCACCGCCTGACTGGCGTTCAGCAGCGTTTGCCGCTGGGCCAGCAGCTGCGGGGTCAGGTGCTTGTAAATTTCCATGTCGCTGACCGCCAGCGCCATGTCGCCCCGTTCATCGGTGATGAACAGATAGGTGGAGGTGCGCCCCTCGGGAATGACCGGGGACTGGGAGATGTCGATTCCCAGTTCACCGCAGCTTGCCGCGATCTTCTGAGCGTTGATGTCATCTCCGAACACCGTCAGCATCCGAACGTCCATGCCCAAAAGGGCCATATTGTGGGCGATGTTCCGGCCCACGCCGCCAAGGCTCATCCGCACCACGCCGGGGTTGGAATCCTGCATGACGGGGACCTCGCCGGGCCAGCCGCCGATGTCCATATTCACGCCGCCCACCACGGTGACATAGGGGGCCGTGTGGACGATGTAGCCTTTGCCGGTGATATAGCCCTTTTTCATCAGGTTGGAGATGTGCACCGCCACGGAGGAACGGGTGATGCCCGCCTTGTCCGCCAACTCCTGCTGGGAGATCAGGGGGTTCTCTTCAATCCAGTTCAAAAGCTGCCGCTCACGCTGGGTCATGGCTACCCCTCCTTTGTAAGCAAAAAATTAGACTTCTAAGCTAATGCTTATTTTACGCGGCGAAAGCAAAATGTCAAGCCCCAATTTCAGAAAAATAATTATTTCAGGAAAAATTTGCAGGACCGGGAACAAAATCACCGTTTGCGCCGACAAAGAAGTAGAAATAAAAAGGAGGCGGTTTCTATGAAGCAACTGTTTGCGGCGATTTTGTGCCTGTGTCTGCTGGCGGGGTGCGGGCGGACAGACAGCACCGGCAATACCTGCCGGGCGGAGGAAGGCTCCGGAGGCGGGGACGTGTCCGGGAAAACGGAAGGACCCGGCACAGACGCTGGGGGCGAGCTGTTTCGGGTCATCCGGGCAGAAAACGGCGCGCCGCTGCTGCTGGCCAAGGAGGACGGCGGCCCGGCAGGTGTATATACACTCTCACCGGCAGATGCGGAAGCAGCACCGAAGGGCGAGTCCGCGGCGGCCAAGAATGGTGTATATACAGGTGTATGTATACCTGTGTATGCACCGGGAATGCTGCTGGAGATCACCTACGGCTCCGTGCTGGAGACCTATCCCGCCAAGCTGGCGGAAGTAACGGCGGTGCATATCTGTCCCGATGGGTTCGATGACCGCTGTGCCCTGTACCTCCGGGTGCTGAATGACCTGTGGGCTGTGGATGAGGGACTGAACAGCGACATTACCATGCTTTCCGTGGACCTGTCCCAAACCGGCCTGTCCGATAGCGAGCAGGCGGCGGTAGCGTGGGTGTTCGGCGGGATGCACGATATTTCCGAGACCATGACCATGAGCTACGAGAAATTGGCGGCGGAGGACTATCTCACCGGGGCGGAACAGGGGGCCGACAGCCTCCCCTATTGGGAGAACGGCTGTCTGTTCAGCATCACCGAGCGGGAGACCGGAGACAACGAACTGAACGGCGCGAGGAACACCGTGACCTTTGACGCCCAGAAGTGGCGCTCCGCCTTGGGGGCGTATTTCTTCGCTGACTGCACCGCCGAGCAGGCGCTGGACGGGCATTGGGGTGATTACACCGTAGGCAGTGAGGCCATTTCCTAAAAACGAAGTGAACAGGCGGCGGAGCCGGTATGGCTCTGCCGCCTGCCGCGAATCGGGGAAAAATGAACGGCGTGTTAAATCTGCCGGAATCCCGAAAGAGGGGCTACCAAAACCGGACGGGCTGTGGTATGATATATTTGTATCTTTATGTGAAATAGGTATCTGAGAGAAGGGAGGCGGAGCCATGGGCGCTTTGCGGAGGCTGACAATCGGACTTGTGACACTGTGCATGGCTCTGAGCCTTGCGGGCTGCGCTGCGCCGAAGCTGACGCTGGACCCGGAGGAGCTGTATGCCCTGCCGGAGCTGCCGGAGCGCTACACGGCGCTGAACCAGCAGCTATCCGCCATTCAGGAGGGCGGCGCGGAGTATGCCACCCCGGTCTCCGGCAGCAATATCCAGCCGGTGCAGATGATGGATCTGGATGGGGACGGCCGGGAGGAGGCGCTGGCCTTTTTCCGGCAGAGCGATGGAGAAAAGCCCCTGAAAATTTATATTTTTGCCGCTGACGGAGACAGCTACCGGCAGGTGGCGGTGATCGAGGGCAGCGGCCTCGCCATTTACAGCGTGGCCTACAGTGATATGAACGGCGACGGGAAAATGGAGATCATCGTGGGCTGGCGGGTCAGCATGGAGCTGCAGGCCCTTACGGTCTATACATTGGAAAAGGACGGGATTCGGGAGCTGGCCCGGTCGGATTATGTAAAATACGCCGTGGCGGATCTGGACGGAGACGGTCAGCGGGAGCTGACGGTGCTTCGGGCGGATGAGACCGGCGCGGGCACCGCAGACTGCTACCTCTGGAAAAACGGTACACTGACATTGGGCTCCAGCATCCGGGTCTCTATGACCATGGCAGAGCTGAGCCAGCAGGGCCGGATAACGGTGGGCGTGCTGCGTTCCAGCACGCCGGCGCTGTTTGTCACCGGCGTGGCGGACAGCACCCGGGCCATTACGGATGTGCTGGTGCTGCGTGGCGGAGAGCTGACAAATTTGGTGCTCTCGGCCATGACCGGTGTTTCCGGGGAAAGCTCCCGGTTCTGCACCCTGTATCCAACGGACATCAACGGCGACGGGGTGACGGAGGTGCCCCGCACGGTGCCGCTGTCTGGCGATGAGGAGAGCACGGCCTCCCAGCGGATTGACTGGATCAGCTACGATGCCTCCGGTTTGGCGGCAAAGGCGCTGTCCACGTATCACGCGGTAGAGGACGGTTGGTATCTCCGGCTGCCGGAGGGCTGGGCGGAGAATATTCAGGCGGCCCGTACCTCCAGCGGGGAGGAGACCGCTGTGACGTTTTATGTTGAGCAGGATACAACGGCCGCCGGACTGCTGCGCATCACAGCGCTCAGCGGCGCGGACCGGGAGCGGCAGGCGGTGCGGACCGGGCGGTTCATTCTCAGCCGGAATGGCGGTGTGATCTATGTGGGTGAGCTGCTGAAGGGCAATGAGGATTGGAAGTACAGCGTAACGGAGGATCAGGTGCGGAGCGCGTTCGGCCTGATCACAAGAGAGTGGTCCGCCGGGGACAACTGAGCCAACGGCGAATAACGGAGGAGCGTTCATGAAAAAAATTCTGGTTTTAGAGGATGAGGCCAGCATTCGGAGCTTCATCGTCATCAATCTGCGCCGCGCGGGGTACGATGTTATCGAGGCCGAAAGCGGCGAGGAGGCGCTGGAGCGCCTGCGGGCCAACCCCGATGTGAAGGTGGCGCTTCTGGATATCATGCTGCCGGGAATCGACGGCTTTGAGGTGTGCCGCCGCATCCGGGCTACCAATACGAAAATCGGCATCATCATGCTGACAGCCCGCTCCCAGGAAATGGACAAGGTGACGGGGCTGATGACCGGCGCGGATGACTATGTGACCAAGCCCTTTTCCCCGGCGGAGCTTACCGCCCGGGTGGACGCCCTGTTCCGCCGGGCAGGCGGAGAGGAAACGGCGCAGACCGGGGAAATCAGCCAGCCGCCGTTTTTGCTGAATGTCCGCAACCGGACGCTGGAGAAAAACGGCCAGCGGGTAAAGCTGACACAGGTGGAGTACGCCATCATGCGGGTGTTTATGGAAAATCCCGGCAAGGCTCTCTCCCGGGAGGAAATTCTGGACCGGGTCTGGGGCCGGGATTATTTCGGTGAGCTGAAGATCGTGGATGTAAACATCCGCCGTCTCCGGCTGAAGATCGAGGACAATGTGCAGAACCCTACCTACATTACAACAGTCTGGGGTTATGGTTACAAGTGGGGCGCGTGAGGCGCACGTAAAAACGAACGGTAAGGAGGCGGGGCGCGTGCCGGAGCAAAATCAAAAACGAAAGGCTGTGCGGGTGCGGAGCCTCCGCCAGCGCTGGATTCTCAACTCCGTGGTGCCGGTATTTGCACTGCTGGCCCTGATTGTGGCCGGCGTGTCGCTGGGTATCTCCAATTACTACTATCAGGGAATGCTGGACGGACTGGAGCGTCAGGCCCGGGCGCAGTCCGGCGCCTTTGTGGATTACTTCATGGATCAGGGCTTTGCCAATTATTTGCAGCGGGCCAATCAGGCCATTTCCGACTACGCCGACAAGGAGCGGGTGGAGATGCAGTTCCTATCCTCCGCAGGAAGCATTCAGGCTTCCTCCACCTCAAATCTGACGGTGGGCACCCGCCCCGGGACGGACGATATTGCCCGGGCGGTGGAGCAGAACCGCATCTGCTACTTCCGGGGGGCGGACCCCAAGACCGGGGAGCAGATTTTGGCGGTGTCCCATCCGCTGACTGTCAACGGCAAGGTGGTGGGCGTTCTGCGGTTTGTCACCTCGCTGCGGCAGGCGACGGTGCAGGTGCGGCTGAGCGTGCTGGCGGTGTGCGTTGTGGCGGCGCTGTGTCTGCTGATGGTCATCAGCTCCAACCTCATTTTCATCAACAACGTGGTGGAGCCGGTGGCGGTGGTCACAGACGCGGCCAAGCGGATCTCACAGGGCGGCTACGGCTACACCGTGGACAATAAATACGGCGGAGAGCTGGGCGAGCTGGTGGACAACATCAACGATATGTCCGCCAAGATCGGCCTGAACGAAAAAATGCGATCGGAATTCGTGTCCTCGGTATCCCATGAGCTGCGGACGCCCCTGACTGCCATCAGCGGGTGGGGCGAAACACTGCTGGCGGACCCGGACCGGGACGCGGTGCAGCTTCACCGGGGACTGAGAATCATCGTCAACGAATCCCGGCGGCTTTCCTCCATGGTGGAGGAACTGCTGGACTTTTCCAAAATGGAGGACGGACGCTTTACGCTGCAGTTAGAGGAGGTCGATTTGCAGGCGGAGTTTGAGGATGCCATTTTCACCTACCGGGAGCTGTTCCGGCAGGAGGGCATTGAGCTGCGCTATGAGCCGGGAGAGGCGCTTCTGCCGCCGGTCAGCGGCGATCCGGAGCGGCTGAAGCAGGTATTCTGCAATGTGCTGGACAACGCCGCCAAGCATGGCGGCGCCGGGCGGCGCATTGACGCCTCGCTGACAGCGGAGGGGACGGAGCAGGTCATCCGTGTCCGGGACTACGGCCCCGGCATTCCAGAGGCGGAGCTGCCCTATGTGAAGCAGAAGTTTTACAAGGGCTCCTCCAAGGCCCGGGGCAGCGGCATCGGTCTTGCGGTGTGCGATGAGATCGTCCGACTCCATGGTGGTACCTTTGACATCGGCAATGCCGAGGGCGGCGGCGCGGTGGTGACCGTTCGGCTGCCGGAAAAGAAGTAGAACAAATGTTTGATTTTTAAAATGCGATATGCTATACTGCATGGGAAAGGAAACAGACTATGGCTGAAGAACAGCAGCGCAGGGGCGCCTTCCGCACCAGCATCGGCGGACAGGCGCTTATTGAGGGAATTTTGATGCGGGGGCCGGAAAAGCAGGCCATTGTGGTCCGGGACAAGGACGGAAAGCTGGTAGAAAAGGTGGAGGAGCTGCGGTTCATTAAGGACCGTTACCCCATTTTAGGTCTGCCGCTGGTGCGGGGCACCGTGAATTTTCTGGCGGCGATGGTCAGCGGCGTGAAGGCCCTGATGTATTCCGCAGATTTCTACCCGGACGAGGAGGCCGCGCAGCCCTCCAAATTTGAGCAGTGGATGGAAAAGCACCTCAGCAGCGAAAAGCTGGAAAAGGCCCTTGTGGCCTTTGCGGTGCTGGTGGGCGTCGGAATGTCGGTATTTTTGTTTCTGGTGTTGCCTACGCTGCTTACCGGCGCACTGCTGCACTATTTCCCGGGCTTTCCCCTGTGGGGGCGGAACGTGCTGGAAGGTCTGCTGAAAATTTGCATTTTCCTGCTGTACCTCGTGCTCTGCTCCAAGCAGAAGGACATTTACCGGGTGTTTCAGTATCACGGCGCGGAGCATAAGACCATTTTTTGCTACGAGGCGGGCCTGCCGCTGACGGTGGAGAATGTCCGCATTCAGCCCCGGCACCATCCCCGCTGCGGAACGAGCTTTTTGTTCGTGGTGATCTTTGTGTCCATTCTGGTATCCAGCGTGGTGTTCGGCATCTGGCCGGTGACCAACGCCGGACTGCGGACGCTGATTCATCTGGTGCTGCTGCCGCTGGTGGTGGGAATCACGTATGAGTTCAACCGCTGGGTGGGCCGCCATGTGAAGGAGAGCCGACTGGCACAATTGCTGACCGCGCCGGGAATGTGGATGCAGAATTTCACCACCAACGAGCCGGATGACAGCATGATCGAGTGTGCCATCCGCTCTCTGGAGCTGGTGCTGCCCAGCGAAAAGGGCAAGGACGAGTGGTGAGCCGAAAGAGGGGACAGGCCCCTTTATCCGCAGTGAGATAGCCCCCTTGTGGGGCGCGTATCCCATGGCAAGCATGGCTTGAATAGATAGAAAAACGATTACGGAGCGTAATATGGCTATCACATATAACGATTTGTTTTTGGATATTCGCCGGGAGCTGAAAAAGGGCGGTGTCATTGACACTACATTGGAGGCCCGGGAGCTGGTGTGCTTCGGCGTGAACAAGAGCCGGGAGGAACTGACCCGGGATGGACGGCTGTACGCCCCGCCGGAGCTGGAGCGCCGGGTCCGGGAGCTGACTGCCCGGCACCTTGCCGGAGAGCCGGTGGCGTATCTTATTGGCGAGTGGGAGTTTTACGGCCTGCCGCTGGATATTTCCAGCGATGTGCTGATTCCCCGGCCGGATACGGAGGTGCTGGTGGATGAGGCGCTGCCGTATATCCAGACCCTTGGCTCCTGCCGGGTGCTGGACCTGTGCGCCGGGAGCGGCTGTATCGGACTGGCCATCGCCGCCCATGCCCCCGGCGTTCGAGGCGTATTGGGGGAGTATTCTGATGCCGCGCTGAAGGTTTGCCGGCAGAATGTCCGCCGCTGCGGCCTGACCGCCCGGATGATTCCCATGCAGGTCAACGCGCTGGAGCGGCCCGACCGGGCGCTGGGTGAATTCCAGTGCATCGTCAGCAACCCGCCCTACATTCCCCGGAACGATATTCCGGAGCTGGACCACTCCGTCCGGGATTATGAGCCGCATCTGGCGCTGGATGGCGGTGAGGACGGTCTGGACTTTTACCGGGCCATCTGCGAAAAGTGGACCGCCGCGCTGGTCCCCGGCGGGCGGCTGTATTTCGAGGTGGGCATCGGACAGGCGGACAGTGTGCTGCGGCTCATGCGCGCGCAGGGCTTCGGGGATATTCAGGTGGTGAAGGACCACAATGACATTCCCCGGGTGGTGTTCGGAACGCTTTGCAGTGAGGTTTACAGCGAGTAAAAAGGCCCGAAACGGGCATTCAGATAGAAAATCAGAATTGGGAGGAAGAACGTATGGCAAAAGAGAAAGCGCCGATTCCCACCGCCGCGCCGGCGGAGGACAAGAAGCGGGCCATTGAGGCTGCTATGGGCCAGATCGAGAAAATGTACGGCAAGGGCTCCATCATGCGCTTGGGAGACCAGAACAATTTGCAGGTGGATGTGATTCCCACCGGCTCACTGTCGCTGGATGTGGCGCTGGGCGTGGGCGGACTGCCGAGAGGGCGCATTGTGGAGATCTACGGGCCGGAGTCCTCCGGTAAGACGACCCTTGCCCTCCATGTGGCGGCGGAGGCCCAGAAAAAGGGCGGCGAGGTTGCCTTTGTGGACGCCGAGCACGCGCTGGACCCCACCTATGCCCGGGCGCTGGGCGTGAATATTGACGATATGCTCATTTCCCAGCCGGACACCGGCGAGCAGGCTCTGGAAATTACGGAGGCGCTGGTGCGCTCCGGCGCTATCGACGTCATTGTGGTGGACTCTGTGGCGGCACTGGTGCCCCGGGCCGAGATCGAGGGCGAAATGGGCGACAGCTATGTGGGCCTTCACGCCCGGCTGATGAGTCAGGCGCTGCGGAAGCTCACCGGCGCTGTAGGAAAAACGAACACCATCGTCATTTTCATCAATCAGCTTCGTGAAAAGGTAGGCGTGATGTATGGCAACCCGGAGGTCACTACCGGCGGTCGGGCACTGAAGTTCTACGCCTCCGTCCGCATTGACGTGCGCCGTATTGAGGCGCTGAAAAACGGCGGCGAGGTAGTGGGTAACCGCACCCGGGCCAAGGTGGTGAAGAACAAGGTGGCGCCTCCGTTCCGGGAGGCGGAATTCGACATCATGTACGGCGAGGGCATTGCCCATACCGGTGAGCTTATCGATCTGGGCGTCCGACTGGGTATCATCACCAAGGCTGGCTCGTGGTTCTCCATGGGGGAGACCCGCATCGGGCAGGGCCGAGACGCCGCCAAGAAGTATCTGGAGGAAAATCCCGACATCGCCGCCGATGTGGAGGCGCAGATCCGGGCCAACTTCGATAAGCTCATGGGGAATCAGTCCCGTATTGCTGCCGCCAAGGCTGCCGGGAAGGCCGTGAATGTCTCGGCGGACGATTTCAACGATGAGGATTGACCGCATTGAGGCCTCCAAGCATAAGCGGGGCCGAGTGCTGGTATTTTTGGAGGACGGAAGTCTTCTGAAGGTCACGGAGCAGGAGCTTTTGACCTTCGGCCTCCGGGCCGGGGACACGCTGGACGAGGAAACGCTCCGGCGGCTGAAAGAGGCTGCCGGGGTGTCCAACGTCAAGACTACGGCGGCGGACCTCATTGGCCGCCGGGCCATGAGCCGCCGGGACCTTGAACGGAAATTGCAGGAAAAGGGGGCCTCGGAGGCCGAGGCCCGCTATGCCGGGGAATGGCTGGAGGCCATCGGCGCGCTGGATGACGCTGCCTATGCCGCCGCGCTGGCGCACCACTGCGGTGACAGGGGCTACGGCCCCCGGCGGACCCGGGAAAAGCTACGGGAAAAGGGCGTGCCCCAGGAGCTGTGGGACGCGGCGCTGGAGGAGCTGCCGGAGGATGGCGGCCAGATCGACCGCTTTCTGCAGGGCAAGCTCCATGGCCGCGCCCCGGAGGAAAAGGAAAAAAAGCGGCTGACGGACGCGCTGCTGCGCCGGGGCTTTCCATGGAGTGAAATCAAATCCGCGTGGAGCCGCTACGGCTCGGAGCTACCGGAGGAGTGAGAACCATGGGAAAAAGGTTAAGAAGCGCAAGAGGCGATCTGATCGCGCTGCTGGTGCTGGACCTGATGTGCATCGCGGAGTTCTGCTGGGTGCGAAGCTGGGGACCTGCGGCGCACCCGCCGGTACGGCCGTGGATGTCCGGAATTTTGATGGTTTTATGCTGCGGGGATACCTTGCGGTGCATTCTGCGCTTCCGGGAGCTGACGGGGCATTGGCCGGACCTGCGGAAGTGGGATCTGGGCGCGAAAGATAAGGAAAAAGAGGAGAAGGAACCTTGAGCTACAACATATCATTTATTTCGCTGGGATGTGCGAAAAATCAGGTGAACTGCGAGCAGATGATGGCGCTGTGCGCCGAGGCGGGCTATGCCATCCAGACGGAGCCGGAGGGCTGCGATGTGGTGGTGGTGAACACCTGCGGCTTTTTGGCGTCTGCCTGCGGGGAGGCCATTGAAAACATTTTAGAGATGGCGGAGTTGAAAAAGGAGGGAAAAATCAAGAAGATTCTTGTCACCGGCTGCATGACCCAGCGCTATAAAGAGGATATTTTCCACGAGCTGCCGGAGGTGGACGGCCTGCTCGGTACCGGCAGCTATGGCGATATTGTCAGCGCTGTTGCGGAAGTGATGGAAAAGGGCACAAAGCCCTGCCATTTGGGGAACATCCATACCGCCAACCAGAGCGGCGAGCGGATCTTGTCCACGCCGCCGTGGTATGCCTATCTGCGAATCGCCGAGGGCTGCGATAACCACTGCGCCTATTGTGTGATTCCGTCCTTGCGGGGTAAGTACCGCAGCCGCCCCATGGACGAGCTGCTGGACGAGGCGGCGGAGCTGGCCTCCGCCGGGGTGAAGGAGCTCATCGTCATCGCGCAGGATATCACCCGGTACGGCACAGACCTGAACGGCGAGCACCAGTTGGCAAGGCTCCTGCGTGAGCTGTGCAAGCTGGATTTCCACTGGATTCGCCTCCACTATCTCTATCCCACGGACACCACCGATGAGCTTATTGACGTCATCGCGGGCGAGCCGAAGATCGTGAAGTATCTGGATATTCCCATCCAGCACTGCAACGATACGATTTTGAAGGCCATGAACCGCCGGGACACCAAGGCGGAGCTGCTGGGACTTCTGAAAAAGCTGCGGGAAAAGATTCCCGGCCTTGTACTGCGGACCAGCCTTATCACCGGCCTGCCCTATGAGGGTGACACCGCCTTTGAGGAGCTGTGCGATTTCCTGCGGGAAGTGAAGATCGAGCGGGCAGGCGTGTTCACCTTCTCCCCGGAGGAGGGTACGAAGGCGGCCCTGATGGACCATGTGGACACCGAGGAGGCCCGCCGCCGGGCGGAGCTGGTGGTGGACGTCCAGTCCGACATCATTGACGCCTATAACGATTCCATTCTGGGCGAGGAGCGGGAGGTGCTCTGCGAGGGCTATGATTCGCAGGCGCAGATGTTCTATGGCCGCAGCTACGCGGAGTCCCCGGACATTGACGGGCGTATCTGGTTCACCGCCGACAGCGAGATCACCCCCGGCAGCTTTGTGAATGTCCGCCTCACCGGCATTATGGACGGGGAAACGACCGGAGAAATGGTCGAGGCATGAACTGGGGCGGCATTTTGCTGGGGGCTGTGTCCTTTGCGGTCATCGGTGCGTTCCACCCCCTTGTGATTTGGGCGGAGTACCAGTTCGGAAAGGGCTGCTGGCCAGTATTCCTGTGCGCGGGCCTGCTGCTCGCCGTTGTCTCCTTGCTGACGGAAAACGTGTACGGCGCCGCCGTACTGGGGATTCTGGCGTTTTCGTGCTTCTGGAGCATTCGGGAGCTGTTTGAACAGGAGCAACGGGTCCGGAAGGGCTGGTTTCCCAAAAAGGAAAAGAGGAAAGAACAATGAATTTACCCAATAAACTGACCATGCTGCGGATTTTGCTGATTCCGGTATTCATGCTGGTGCTGTACTGGGGATTCCCCGGGGCCACATGGGCGGCGCTGGCCGTGTTTGTCATTGCCAGCCTTACCGACCTGCTGGACGGAAAAATCGCCCGGAAGTACAATTTGGTAACGGATTTTGGAAAATTCGCCGACCCGCTGGCGGATAAGTGCCTCGTGACAGCGGCGATGCTCTGGTTCGTGGAGATTGGCCAGATGCCCGCTTGGGCGCTGCTGATCGTCATTGTGCGGGAATTTGCGGTCAGCGGCCTGCGAATGATTGCCAGCGATAAGGGGCGGGTCATTGCTGCCGGCTGGTCCGGCAAGGTAAAGACCGCCAGCACCATGGCGGCTATCGTTATCATGCTGCTGATGAACGAGCCGTGGATGCCGGTGCCGAACGTATTGAATTTCCTGTGCGTGGTGGTCATTGTGGTGACAACACTGTATTCCGGCGTGGAATACTTTGTGCTGAACCGGGATATTATTGCAACAGTCTGATAAAAATAAAAGCGGCTTGCTCTGCAAGCCGCTTTTGCATTGTTTGGGGAAAAGCTGCCAAATGGGGAGTAGGCTCAATGCTCCGCATCCTCTGCGGTCAGCCAGGGGCCGGAAACGCTAAAGGTAAAGCAGACGCCATGGTCCGTCTTATCCGTCTGCACGGTGTCGCACCGGGAAAAGAGAAGCGAAAGGGACTCGCGAATAGTGGAATTGAGAATCACCATCGGCGTTGGAAATTCCAGCGCTGCGGAGGCGGTGTCCCGGTCCGCCCGGGGCGGCTGCTCCAAAAGGCCGACAGAAGGGACCATGCGGCTGATTTTCCGCACAGTCTTCCGCAGCGCGGTATAACGGGCCACAGATTCGGGGTTCAGAATTTTCATGGAATCACCCTTTAAAAATTTGTCAAATCAAGTATAGCATACGGCGTGGAAAAGCGCCAGCGGTATAAAAAGTTCCCCTGTCCATCGGACAGGGGAACTTGCTGTTTTGGCTTCGGAATATGGACAAACCGCTTGTGTGCGGCGGCTCAGGCATCCGCCTCCGCCATGCGGTAGCCGACGCCTACCTCGGTAAAGAGGTATTCCGGCTCGGCGGGATTTTTTTCGATCTTGCGGCGGATATTGGCCATGTTGACCCGGAGAATCTGATTGTCGCCGCTGGCGCGGGGGCCCCACAGCTCCTTGATGATGTAATCGTAGGTCAGGACCCGGCCGGCGTGCTTGCCGAGCAGGGCCACGATGCGGAACTCGCTGAGAGTCAGCTTGGCGTTTTCGCCCCGGATGAGCACCTGATGCTTATTGTAGTCAATGGTCAATTCGCCCACGGTGTAGGTGCCCTGCCGGGCGATCTCATCGTTGCCGGAGGCGGTGCGGGTATGGCGGATGGCGGTGCGGACCCGGGCCAGCAGCTCGTCCGTGCCGAAGGGCTTGGTGAGGTAATCATCCGCGCCGAGGTCCAGTGCGGAGACCTTGTCCTGCTCATGAGAGCGGGCGGAGACCACCACCACCGGCAGAGCGGACCAGGAGCGAATTTGACGGAGAATGTCCAGCCCGTCCATATCCGGCAGGCCCAAGTCCAAAATCACCAGATCGGGACAGTGAGAGGAGATCATGGACATGGCCTCGGCCCCGGTGGAGGCCCGCATGGCCTCATAGCCATTGGCGGTGAGAATGGTGGAGATGAAGTGGGCGATGCTCTTTTCATCTTCCACAATGAGAATTTTTTCCCGGATATTCATAGAGAAGCCTCCTTTGAAATGGGCAGACGGAAGATAAATTCCGCGCCGCGCTCATGATTGCAGGCGGTCAGGGTGCCGCCATGGGCCTTGACCACGGCGCTGCACACGGACAGGCCCAGTCCCATGTTCCGCTTTCCGTCTCCGATGGGCGAGAGGGTGTGGCGGATGGAATAGTCAAAGAGATGGGGCAGCAGCGCCGGGGCGATGCCCTGTCCGTTATCCCGGACAGAGAAGGCGGCGAAATCCCCGTCCTTCTGCACGCTGAGGTGGATGGCGGTGGTGGTGACACCGTGGTTTACGGCGTTTTCAATGAGGTTGGAGAGCACCTGCTCAATGAGGATGGGGTCCATGGGGACCATGAGCAGTTCCTCCGGCACATCCACGGAGAATTTGATCTGAGGAAGGCGCTTGCGGGCCTTCTGCGCCGCCTCGGCCAGCACCTCCTCAGCAGGCTCCGGCTGCTTGGAAAGCTCCGGCGCCTGATCGGAGCCGATACGGGTGATGGAGAGCAGATTTTCCACCACCCTGATGAGCCACTGGGCCTCGTGCTTCACATCCTCCAGCAGTGTGCGGCGGTCCTCCGGCGAAAGCTCGGGGTTATCCAGTACGGCGGAGGTGGAGCCGATGATGGAGGTCAGGGGGGTGCGGATATCGTGGGACACGGAGCGGAGCAGGTCAGCCCGCATTTTGATCTTTTCGTTTTCCATCCGCAGCCGGTCCAACTGGCGGGTCTTGGTGGTGAGGGTGGAGGTGATGACGGAGACCCCCAAAAATGTCAGGAACGAGAGGGGGTAGCCGGTGATGGTGAGATTGAAGGCCCAATAGGGGTATGTAAAGAAAAAGTTCACCGCCACAACACCCAATAGGGCGGAAAGAAGGCCCCAGACATAGCCGGTGGTGAGGAGGGAGGTCAGCAGCACCGCCAGTACGAAAACCGGCATGGCAAAGCCGGCGCTGGGGTCCAGCCGCTGAAGCAGGATGCATACGCCAACGGCAATCGCCAGAATGAACAGTGTGGTTTTCAGGTCTTTCAGGGAAAAGGGGAACAGCGAGGAAAGCGGGGGATGGCGGGAATCGGACATAAAATGCCTCCATAGAATTGAAATACGGCGTACCGGCGCGGGTGCGGCTGTGCGGCGTCCGCTGTAGGAGGCAGGGCCGCGCCCGTCGATTTTGGTACATATTCAGTATAGCAGACGGTGCGTTAATATGTCGCTAAAATTGGCGGGAACAGATCGGTAAGGAGTGATGGGGAAAATTTTTTGAAAAAATTTTTCGCTTGTTGCACAGAAACGTGCATCAAACCGTAAATGGAAAGGGTGGGGTAAACGGGAGGTGCGATATGAAAGAAAGACAGGAGGACGGACGGTTCTGCCGGGCCTATCTCCGGACCATGGACCCGGAGCGTGCGGCGGCGGAGATCAACCGCAGGGACGGTTACACCATGCTGGGCCGAAAAACCACCCAGCAGCACTTGGAGCAGATGCGAAGCGCCGCCGCGGCGACAGTGAAGCGGGAGGACATTTTGCGGCAGCTTGCAAAGCTGGCCTTCGGCGGCGCGGAGGACGCGGTGCGTCTGGCGCTGGAGCGGGGAGAGACCGCACCGGAGGGGCTGGAGCTTTCGGCGGTATCTGAGCTAAGAGTAACAGAAAAGGGGGTCGAGGTCAAGCTGGTGGACCGGGTGCGGGCGCTGGAGACCCTGTGGCGCTTGCTGGGAGAAAGCGGCGGGGCGCAGCAGGATGAGCTGTATCGGGCCCTGACGGAGCTGGGCGGCGGAACGGAGGACTGGAATGGCGAATGAGCGGTTCCGATTTTCCAAAAAGCAGCGGCAGGTATTGACATGGTGGCGGCAGAATCGCTGGCAGGCCATTATCTGCGATGGGGCGGTCCGCAGCGGAAAGACGTTCTGCATGGGGCTGTCATTTTTCCTGTGGGCGCAGAGCTGCTTTCACGGGCGGCAGTTGGCCCTGTGCGGCAAAACGGCGGGAGCCCTGCGGCGGAATCTGCTGACGGAGCTGGTGCCGCAGCTGCGGCGTATCGGCATGGAGGTAACGGAAAACCGCAGCGCCGGGACGCTGACCGTGACCTTTGGCGGGCATACGAACCGCTATCTCATTTTCGGCGGCCGGGACGAGTCCAGCGCGGCGCTGATTCAGGGTATCACGCTGGCGGGCGTTCTGCTGGACGAGGCGGCGCTGATGCCCCGCTCCTTTGTGGAGCAGGCTGTCGCCCGGTGCAGTGTGCGGGGAAGCAGGCTGTGGTTCAACTGCAACCCGGAGGGACCGGAGCACTGGTTTTATAAAGAGTGGATTCAAAGGGCGGAGGCCCGGGGAGCGCTGCGACTGCACTTTACCATGGAGGATAATCCCGGACTGGCACCGGAGATTCGACAGCGGTACGAGCGGCTGTATACCGGGACATTTTACCGGCGGTTCGTGCTGGGGCAATGGGCTGCGGCGGAGGGGCTGGTGTATGATTTTTTCGATTCGGAGCGGGATGCCCGGCCGGCGCCGGAGGGGCCGTTTGAGCGCTGGCGGGTGTCTGTCGACTACGGCACGGCCAATCCGACCTCTATGGGGCTGTGGGGCGAGAAGGTGGGCGTATGGTACCGGGTAGAGGAATATTACTACGATTCCCGCCGGGAGGGCCGACAGCAGACAGATGCGGAATACGCCGATGCACTGGAGCGTCTGGCGGCGGGTCGGAGCATCGAGCGGGTCATCGTGGACCCGTCAGCGGCCAGCTTTCTTGAGGCACTGCGGCGCCGGGGATACCGGGTGGTGAAGGCCAATAATGATGTGGCGGACGGAATCCGGGTAACGGCGGACCTGCTGCGGCAGGGTAAGATTGTAATTTGC
Source organism: Neopoerus faecalis (assembly GCF_029218125.1). Classification (NCBI taxonomy): domain Bacteria; kingdom Bacillati; phylum Bacillota; class Clostridia; order Eubacteriales; family Oscillospiraceae; genus Neopoerus; species Neopoerus faecalis. The sequence goes on from NZ_JARFXX010000002.1 coordinate 213,541, forward strand.
GAGGGCTGCCGGGACTGCCTGCGGGAGCTGGCGCAATATTGTTGGGACGAAAAGGCGGGAAAGGACGCGCCCCGCAAGGAACATGATCATGCGATGGACGAGATGCGGTATTTTGCCATGGATCTGACGGGAAAGCGAAGCGGAGGGTTTGCGGTGGCCGCCGTGGAGCGGCGGGCGTGAGCGCGGAGTGAAAAAATAAAAAATTTTTCATTTGTTGCACAGAAACGTGCAACAAAGGCCGGATGTGCGCGGGGGGATGGGAGAAGGGTCTCCACAAGGGAGGAGTGGTTCGTTTGAAATTCTGGAAGCGGGGAGATACAGGGCTTGCCGCGCAGGCGGTACAGCTGCGGAGCCGGGAGGCGCATCCCTTCGCGCAGCTGCGGAACTTTACGCCCCAGCGCAGCGGCGAGCTGCGGCTGTATCAGGCGGTGCGGGAGGCAGTGCCGGTGGTGGACGCGGCGGTTTGCAAGCTCATCCGACTCAGCGGCGGGGTGAAGGTGCTCTGTGACGATTTGGAGACGCAGACAGCGCTGCGGACATTTTTGGAGCGGGTGAACGCGGGCCGCGGCCAGCACGGCATTGAGGCGTTCCTCAGTCAATATCTGGATTCCCTGCTGGTATATGGCGGAGCGGTGGGCGAGATGGTGCCCGCCGCCGGGAACCGGACGCTGGCGGCGCTGCTGTGCGGCCGGTTAGAGCAGGTGGAGCTGCGGGAGGGGGAAAGCCCGCTGGACTTTCGTATCTGTGGGCCGGACGAGCACGGGAGCATGGCGGAGCTGCCCTATCAGGAGCTGCTGCTGTTCACGCCACTGCACCCGGAGGCGGCGCATCCCTACGGCGTATCCATGCTGCGGGGGATTCCGTTTATGGCGGATATTTTAATGAAAATTTACCACACCATCGGCGTGAACTGGGAGCGGTGCGGCAACGTGCGCTTTGCCGTGACCTGCCGGGACAGTGAGGGCAGTGCCGCTCAGCGGGGACAGGTGCTGGCACAGGAATGGAGCCGCGCCATGCAGGAGACCCGCAGCGGCGATGTGCGGGACCTTGTGGCCGTGGGGGATGTGGATATCCGGGTCATCGGCGCGGACGCGCCGGTGCTGGACAGCCAGGTGCCGGTGAGGCAGGTCATGGAGCAGATCGTGGCCAAGACGGGCATCCCGCCCTTTATGTTGGGGCTGAACTGGAACTCCACGGAGCGGATGAGCGCTCAGCAGGCGGATATGCTGACCACGGAAATCACCGCCCTCCGCCGGACACTGACGCCGGTGGTGGAAAAAATCTGCCGGATGTGGCTGCGGATGCAGGGCAGCACGGAGACGGTCACGGTGGATTGGGAGGACATCAATTTGCAGGATGAGGTGGAGGAAGCCAAGGCGGAGCTGTACCGGGAGCAGGCACGGAAGCTGCGGAACGAGAACGATTTGGCGGAGAAGAAATAAGCAGGGGCCTTGGCTTCCGCGAACGAAGGTGAGCCGCGGCGGAAGCCGCGACAAGCGTTTTGCGGGGCAAAGCCTTGAAATCGACGGGCTTTGCCCGACGATTTGAGTGGAATAAGGGGCCCCCGCAAAAGCGGCGCTTTTGTGGGGGGTGCCAAGGCGGAGCTGTACCGGGAGCAGGCGCGGAGATTGAGAATCGAGAATGATGCGGCGGAAGAGACTAAGTGACGTGCCGTGGCTTCTGCGAGCGTAAGCGAGCCGCGGCGTTGCCGCGCCAAGGGTTTTGCGGAGCAAAACCTTGAAATCGGCGGACCTTGTCTGACGATTTGAGTGGAATAAGGGGTCCCCGCAAAAGCGGAGCTTTTGTGGGGCGGCCAAGGCGGAACTGTACCGGGAGCAGGCACGGAAGCTGCGGAACGAAAACGATTTGGCGGAGAAGAAATAAGCAGGGGCCTTGGCTTGGGCGAACGGAAGTGAGCCGCGGCGGAAGCCGCGACAAGGAAAATGACAGGGAGGAAACGGGATGCTGACACAGGAGGAATTACAGGCCATCAACCGCTATGCCAAGGCGGAGCTGACGGAGGATCAGGTATACACCTTCAGCGTGCGGCTGTGCGACAACGAGGTGGACCGGGATATGGAACGCTTTGCCACGGAGGACCTGGAGCGGCTGGGTGAGCTGTTTTTAGGCAAGAGCGGCATTTTTGACCACCAGTGGTCCGCCAAGGGGCAGACCGCCCGCATTTACCGCACGGAGGTGGTGCGGGAGCCGGGCGTTGTAACGGCGGCGGGGGATGAATACCGCTGGCTGAAGGCGTGGGCCTATCTCATGCGGACGGAGAAAAATCAGGACCTCATCACGGAGATCGAGGGCGGCATCAAAAAAGAGGTCAGCGTGGGGTGCAGCATGGGCCGGAGCGTGTGCTCCGTATGCGGGGCAGAAAACGGCGCCTGCAGCCATGTGAAGGGGCAGGTATACGGCGATAAGCTGTGCTTTACGGAGCTGCGGGAGCCGCTGGACGCCTATGAGTGGTCATTTGTGGCAGTGCCGGCCCAGCCCCGGGCGGGAGTTGTGAAGCGCTTTGGCCGGGAGGAGCCGGAGCTGCGGCTGCTGCAAAAGCAGGCGCAGGCAGGGCAGCGGTATCTCAGCGCGCTGCGCCGGGAGGTGGTGCGCCTTGCCATGCTGGCGGACAGCGCGTTGGACGGGCGTGTTTTCGCAAAGGCCGTGGGGCGGCTGGAGGAGGACGAGCTGCTGGAGCTCAAGGGCGCCTACGAGGCGCAGGTGGCAAAAAGGTTCCCGGTGCCGGTCCAGCTCCGGCAGCGGCAGGCGGAGCTGCCGGAGGACGCGGCTGTATTTCAGGTCTGATCTCCCGGTAGACGGGAATTGGAACGATAAATCAAGGGAGGAAGAAGAATGAACGTTTCTTATGAGGGCATCGGCCAGTGGGCCGCGACCTTCGCCTGCAGCGGCGTGAGCGAGGGGCAGGCGGTAAAGGTCAGCGGAAACGGCACGGTGGCGGCGTGTGCGGAGAACGGCGGGTTCGACGGCGTGGTGCTGTCGGTAGCCAGAGACGGCAAAGCCTGCTCCGTGGCCATGGGCGGCATGGTGACGGTGAGCTACAGCGGCACGGCCCCCACGGCGGGTTGGAACACGCTGGCGGCGGACGGTAAGGGCGGCGTGACCGTGGTATCCGAGGGCGGCAGGAGCTATCTTGCTGTGGAGGCGGACACCGCAGCCAAGACCGTGACCATCGTACTGTAAGGAGGGGAAGACAGATGGCATATCATTACGAAAATCTGAAGCTGGAAAAGGGAATGTACGGTCAGGGCGGCCGCAGCTTTGCCCAGACGCTGGAGGCTCTTGATCCCAGCGAGAGCTATAAGGGCACCGCGCTGGAGGGACTGGACGCCTTCCAGCGTCAGCTCAAGCGCTTTGACATCAAGGTCAAGGGCGCGGGCAGCGACCGGGTGGAGAAATTCTTCTGGTCCACGGAATCCGCCGTGCTGTTCCCGGAGTTCGTGAGCCGCGTGGTGCGCCAGGGCATGGAGGAGGAGAGCATCCTGCCGGACATTACCGCCACTGTCACGAATTTTGACGGACTGGATTACCGCTCCATCGCCTCTGTTCCCACGGAGGAGGAGAAAAAGCTCAAGCGTGTGGAGGAGGGGGCGCAGATTCCCCAGACCACCATCCGCACGCAGGAGAATCTGGTGCGCCTGCACAAGCGGGGCCGGATGCTGGTGGCCCCCTACGAGGCCATTCGCTTTCAGCGGCTGGACCTGTTCGCCGTGACGCTGCGGCAGATCGGCGCGTACATCGGCCGAATGCATCTTGAGGACGCTGTGAACGTGCTGGTGAACGGCGATGGCAATAACAACGCCGCCAAGGTGTACAACGTGGCGGAGAGCCCCATCGGCGGCACGGACGGTACGCTGAGCTATGGCGCACTGCTGGATTTCTGGGCGCAGTTCGATCCCTACACTATGAACACCATGCTGGTGAGCCGGGACATGATGCTGGCCATGCTGAAGCTCAGCGAGTTCCAGAATCCCAACACGGGCCTTAACTTTCAGGCTACCGGCAAGCTGACAACGCCGCTGGGCGCCAAGCTGCTGCGCTCTGCCGCCGTACCCAGCGGGACCATCATCGGTCTTGATAAAAATTACGCGCTGGAGCAGATCTGCGGCAGTGAGGTAGTCGTGGAGTATGACAAGCTCATTGACCGTCAACTGGAGCGGGCGGCGATTACGTCCATTTCCGGCTTTGCCAAGCTGTTTACGGACGCGGCGAAGGTACTGAAGGTCTGAGATGAGCCGCCGCGCCGGTATCCCCGGCGCGGCGGGAGAGAGGAGAGATGAGATGGAGCTGACAACGGCGGCACTGGCGGCGAAACTGTGCGGCGTGGAGGCAGATGACGAACTGCTGAGCGTTTTGTGCGCGGCGGCGGAGCAGGCGTGGAAAAACCGGCTGCAAAGCGGTGTGACCCCGGCGGACTGCGGCAGCGCCCTGCCCTGCGCGGCAGCGTTTACCGCAGCGGCGGACTACCTTGGCAAGCGGAGCCGCGTGGAGAGCATGACGGTGGGCGAAGTGACGGTGCGGGGGCTGTCCGCCGCCTCCGCAAAGGAGCTGGCGGAGGCGCTGGAGCAGTCCGCGGAGCGGCTTATGGAGCCCTACGCCGTATCCGGGCGGTTTTGCTTTCAGGGGGTGCGGGGATGAGCGGGCTTTCGGAGGTACTCAAGCAGCTTGGCGACAAGATGGTGCTGAAAAACCGGGAGGGCCAGCGGCCCATCCGGGCGTTCATCCAGCCGGTGCCGACCCGGGAGGAGGTTATTCCCGGGGAGAAAACGGCCATCGGTTGGGTGGACCACTGCCTGTGGAGCTACACCGGAATGGAGGAGGTCCAGCCGGGGGACATTCTGGTGTGGCTGAAAACGCCGTACCGGGTGCGGACCAGCCGGGCGTATTACGTGGGCGGTAAGCTGCACCATTGGTGGGCCTCTTTGGAGGAAGCGCGGGAGGCGGCGGAATGAACGAGCTGGGTCAGATTCGCACGGCAGTGCTGACAGCGCTGAAGGACGCGGGCATTGAGGCGCTGGAGCAGTTCCCAGAGGAAAAAATCAAGGCGTACACCGGCGCTGCGGCGACGGTAGGCGTAGGCGCGGCCAGTGGGAAGTCGGCGGGCTTTGGCGATTACCTGGGCGAGGTGACGGACGCGGAGACTCAGACGGTGCGGGAGCGCTACGGCAAGGAGCTGACGGGGCAGATCACCGTGGAGCTGCGGGCGGAGCGGGCCGCAGACTGCGAGGCGGGCTGTGAGCGGGCCACCGAGGTGCTTTTGAGCGGGCTGCCGGAGGGCATTCGCGCCGGGGAGCTGACTTGGGAGGCTATCTCATGGGAAAAGACCACGCGGATGTTTTTGCGGCGGGGTACGCTTGTGTGCCGGGCGCTGTTTTTGGCGGAGAGCGAGGCGGAGGCCGGGACCTTTCTGGATTTCCGGCTGAAAGGAGTTATGAAATGAGCGGGACAAGACACGAGCGGCCGGGGGTCTATTCGGTTTACGATGCCTCTGGCGTGACAACGGCGGGCCGTGCACCCAAGGTCATCGGCGTGGCGGCACTGGCGGTGAAGGGAACGGCGGGGACGGTTGTGACGCTGACGCGGTACAGCGCGGGGGTGGAGGCCTTTGGCGAGGACGCTGCCGCCGCGCCGGGGATGAGCACGCTTTTGAAGCTGCTGTTCCAAAACGGCGCGTCTACCGTGGAGGCGGTGCGTGTGGACGAGGCCGGCGACACGGCGGCGTATCAGGCGGCCTTTGCGGCGCTGGCGGACCGGGAGGTTCAGGTCATGGTCTGCGACAGCAGCGACCTTGCGGTGCAGAAGGCGCTGAAGGCAGCTGTGGAGGCGGCGTCCGGGGCGCGGAAAGAGCGCATCGGCGTCATCGGCGGCAGCGGCGACACGGCGGCGGAGCTGGTGACAAGGGCTGCGGCCATCAACAGCGAGCGCATGGTGCTGGTGGGACCGGACATGAAGGACGAAAACGGCACGGAGCTGCCCGGCGTTTTTGCGGCGGCCGCCGTGGCGGGAGCCATCGCCGCAGGGACGGACCCGGCGCTGCCGTTAAACGGCGCGGCGCTGTACGGTATCGGCGGTTTGCAGGCGGATTACGGCGATAACGACATCGACCTGATGGTGCGGGGCGGCGTAACGCCGCTGGAATGCGTGGGCGGCACGGTGTCCCCGGTGCGGGGTATTACCACCCGGACCAAGACCGGCAGCGCCGCAGACGCCACATGGCGGGAGCTGACCACAGTGCTGGTGGCGGACGATGTGATTCCGGCGGTGCGGGCGGCGCTGCGGAGCAAGTTTGCCCGGGCGAAGAATACGGCTCAGGGCCGGGGGGCTATCCGCGCCCAGACCATTGTGGAGCTGGAGAAGAAAAAAAGCGCGCAGATCATCGAGGATTACGGCGAGGTGACGGTGACAGCCTCGGCGGACGATCCCACGGTATGTCTGGTGGAATTCGGCTTTGCCGTGGCCCACGGACTCAACCAGATCTACCTGACGGTGCATCTGACGGTTTAAGGAGGGACGGACATGAAGGGATTTCCCACCAGTGCGGATATTTACTTGGAGCTGGACGGAAGAAAAATCGCCGTGGTGCAGAGCTACCGGGCCAAGGCGGCCAAGTCCAGCAAAAATGTGGAGGCCTTCGGCGAGAGCGAGCCGGTGGCCACCATTGAAGGACAGAAAAGTTACACCGTGGAGCTGACGCGGCTCTACGCCACGGACACCGCCATTTCCGACGGCATCGATTTCTATGGGCTGACGGATTTCTCCCTTGTCATCTGCAAGCCGGATCGAAAGGTCATCTACAGCGGCTGTGAGTGGAGCGGCATTCAGGAGGATGGAGAGCTGAACGCCACGGTGGCGGAGAAGGTAACACTGACCGCAGCCCGGAGAATTGAGACAACGGCATGAGGGCCATAGAGGAGCTGAGGCCGCTGACAGCGGGGGCGCTTCTTGGGCTGTGGCAGGCGCACCGGGAGGCGTATGACGATCCGCTGGAGCGGACGCTGCGGTGCAACGCCGCCATTTTGCAGGCAAGCTGCCATGCTGACGGAGAGGCGGTCTATCGGGATGAGGCCGAGGTTCTGGATGACCTGACGCCCCGGGAGATGGAGAGGATGCTCACCCTTCTCGCGGAGGGGCGGCAGCCGGAGCGGGAGAATCCGGCCTTTGACAGCGAGCGGTTTGAGGCGTTGAGAGGAGCGTGAAGCCATGGACTATCTGCGGGAGCTGCAGCGGCGGCAGAGCGCGCTTCTGGCGCGGCTGCTGACCATGGAGAGCAGCCGGGAAGATTCGGACGAGACGGACGCCACTTCTCAACGCCTTGCGGCGGAGCAGCCGCTCCGCCAAGGAAAGCGGAACGGGCGGGAAGCGTCCTCTATGGCTCCGGGTAAAAAGGAACGTGCCGCCGTGCGGCTGGAGGGGGAAGAGGCGGTGCAGGCGGCTCCCGAAATCGGAGAGCCGCTTCGGGCCGCAGGGAAGCGGTGGGAAGAAGAAACGGTCGGCGCGGCCGGTGTCTCTGCGGCGGCGGAAACGGAGCCACAGGCGATGGTATTTTATCGGAATCAACAGGCGAATCACTTTTGGCGAAGTCCGGTGACGCCTATGGGCGTTTTCTCGGAAGCAGCGGAGACCGGAGGGGGCGGGACGGACGCGGAGGCGCTGTCCCGGGCCGTTCAGCGGGACGCCCGGCGCTATGACGGGGGATTTACCATTTTTTAGGGAGGAGTGGAGAGATGAGACTGTCCTCCATGCGATATAAAAGCTATGTGTGGCCCCATAACCCGGAGACGTTCACCGTGGAATACCGGCGGCAGGTGGCGGCCCACAAGATTCCCATGGGCGGCTGCGTGCTGCAGGAGATGGGCGTGACGTACCGCGTTTTGCAGGGTGAGGGGGAATTTGCGGGGGCAGACGCCTACCGGGAGTTTGAGCGTTTGGCGGCGGTCTTTCAGGACGAGGGGCCGGGGCTGCTGGTGCACCCGGTCTGGCGGACGGAGCGGGCGTACTTCGTGTCGCTGTCCGTGACGGAGGAACCGAGGCCGGACTATGTGCGCTACCGCTTTGTGTTCTGGGAGGACATGGGCGGCTACGATGGTAGCCTGACGGAGCGCAGCGGCACCAGCGCGGTGCTGCTGCCGGTGGAGGAGACTGCGGGCGACGCCTCCGGAGGGACGTACACCGTGAAGCGGGGCGATACGCTGTGGGGCATTGCCAAGCGGTTCGGTGTGAACCTCACGGCGCTGATCGCCGCCAATCCGCAGATCAAAAATCCCAATCTCATTTATCCGGGAAATGAGGTGAGGCTGCCGTGAAGGGAATGCTTTATACGGCGGACCACCATGTCTATGAGCTGCCGCCGCTGCTGGAATGGAACGTGCGGCACACGGGGACGGTGCCATGCGATAGCTGGAGCGTTACGGCGGTGTACCGGCCGGAGATGGCGCCGGTTTTGAAAATGGCGGCGGGCTTTGCGGCGGTGGAAGACGGGCAGACGCAGCTGCGGGGCATTGTGGACGAATACAGCGTGGAGCTGGACCAGAACGGCCTGACGGTGACGCTGGCGGGGCGGGGCTATGCCGCGCGGCTGCTGGACAACGAATCCCGGCCGGTGACGTATGAGCGGGTGACGCTGCGGGAGCTGCTGCGGCGGCACGCGGAGCCTTACGGCATCACGGTAGGGGAGGCGGTGGAGCTTTCGTCCGCCGCGCCCTACACCGCCGGGGCAGGCAGCAGCCAATGGAAGGTCATTTCGGAGTTCTGCCGGGTTTACGGTGGCTTTCTACCCCGGTTTTCCAAAACGGGAGAGCTGTTGGCAGCACCGGAGCAGGCGGGGCGGCAGTTGGTGCTGGATGAAAGCAGCCCTATTCGGAGCTGCCGGCTGCGGGAGGACCACTACGGCGTCATCACGGAGGCGCTGGTCATTGACAAGCGGCAGAATATCAGCTACTCCGTGCGAAACCCGGAGATGATTCGAAAGGGCGGCCAGTGCCGCCGGGTGGTCTACACGCCGGGAAAGAGCACATGGGCCGCCATGCGCTACACCGGGGAGTATCAGATTCAGCAGTCCCGGCAGGATGAGAAAACGGTGACGGTATCGCTGCCGGGGAGCTTTGGGGCGTTCCCGGGGGATCGGGCAGAGCTGCGGCTGAGCAAGCTGGGCTTAGAGGGCTTTTTTCGCGTGGCGGAGGCGGAAAACCGTTTTTCCGCCCGGGAGGGGGCTGTGATGACATGGACGCTGAAGGAGTGTGAGTGAAACGATGTGGCTGGCTCAGAAAATGAAGCCCGCTGTTCCGGAGGCAGAGGCGGATCAGGGTGTTTCCACCATCGTAGGGGACGAAATGGGCGTTGTGACCCGGGGTGAGGTGCGGCGGCTGCCGGTCTACGGCCCCGGCGGGTATGTGTGGCTGCCGGAGAGCGGGGCAAGCGTGCTGGTCATCAAGGGCGGTCCCGGCGGAGAGGAGCAGTGCGTCTGCGGCGGACAGCAGGCGGCGGCACCCAAGGGGATGCAGCCGGGAGAGGTGTATCTCCACGCACCCGGCGGCGTCAGCGTCTATCTGAAGCGGGACGGTACGCTGGAACTGCGGGGCAGAGTGGACATCCGGGGCTCGCTGTCGGTAAACGGCGAGAGCTACAAGCCCTGCACCTGCGGCGAGGGGGAGGCGCTTTGATGCTGCGAATGAAAAATGGAGACTACGTGCCAAAGGGCAGCGGGCTGGAAACGGTATCCGGCAGCGAGGCGGTCTTGCAGCGGGTGCTGCTGCGGCTCACGGCGCGGCGGGGGGCATTCCCCTTTATGGAGAGCTTCGGCAGCCGCCTGTGGACGCTGGGGCAGTTAAAGGCGGCGGAGCGGCAGGCCGCGGCGGAGCAGTATGTGGCCGAGGCGCTGGCGGAGGAAACCGGACTCACGGTGGACAGCGTGACACTGACGCAGAGCGGGGGAGAATGCGCGGCGCTGACGGTGCAGCTCACTGCGGGGGATACGGCACTGACCGCAGAGGTGACGCTGCAGTAGGGAGGTGAAGCATGAGAGCGATTGAGACAATCTATCAGGAGATGCTGGCGGCCTATGCCGAACGGCGGGGCGGCCAGATTGAGGAGGACTGCGAGCTGGCGGTGCGGCTGTGGGCCGCGGCGGCACAGGTGCAGGCATTGGAGGCACAGGCGGACTGGGTGCTGGCCCAGAGCTTTCCACAAACGGCGGCGGGAGAATATCTGGACCGCCATGCCGCCGTGCGGGGTCTGAAGCGGCAGGCGGCGGCCAAAGCAGTGGGAACGCTGACATTTACGGCGGCTACCGCGCAGACGGGAGCGCTGACCGTACCGGAGGGGACGGTCTGCATGACAGAGGGTGCGGTGCGGTTCCGCACCACGGAGCTGGGGACGATTCCGGCGGGAGAGACCTCTGTGACCGTGGCGGCGGAAGCCGTGGAGACCGGCGCCGGCGGAAATGTGGGCGCGGGGGCTGTCCATGTGCTGACAGCGTGCCCGGTGGCGGTCACGGCAGTCACCAATGAGGCACTGTTTACCGGCGGGCTTGCGGAGGAGACGGATGAGGCACTGCGGGTACGAGTGCTGGATACGTTCCTGCGGCTGCCTAACGGCGCCAACGCGGCGTGGTATGAGCTGACCGCCTGCCGCCACGCTGGCGTGACCTCCGCGAAGGCCGTGGGCCGGGCAAGAGGCATCGGCACGGTGGATGTGTATGTTTCCACGCCGGAGGGCGTGCCGGGACAGGCATTGCTGACGGAATTGCAGACGGTGTTTCAAAAGAGCCGGGAGATCGCGGTGGATGTGAAGGTAAAGGCGCCGGAGGCTGTGGAGGTCAATATGACGCTGACAGTCAAGCCGGCGGAGGGAACGGCATTTGAAGCGGCCAAGGCGGCGGTAGAGAGTGAGCTGGCGGGCTTTTTCGGCGGGAGACTGCTGGGGCAGAGCGTGAAGCTGGCGGAGCTGTACAGCCGAATCTATGCGCTGGACGCGGTGGAGAACTGCCGCATTACGCTTCCGGCGGCGGACACGGAGATCAGCGCCACAGAACTGCCAGTGCTGGGAACAGTGAGTATCACGGAGGAAGCATGAGCGGAAAATACGAGGGGTATTTACAAGCGCTGCTGGCACCTCTGGGGCTTTATGACCTGACCGGCGGCCGGCAGCAGGGCGGCGAGCTGGCCGCGCTGGGGGCGGCGCTGGACGGCGTGGATGACCGCTTGGCGCTGGCGGAGCGGGAGGGCCTTTTAGCCACGGCGGAGGGAACGGGACTGGAGCGCCGGGAGGCACTGTTCCAGCGAAAGCCCGCCGCTGTGACACCGGAGGAACGGCGGGAGGCCATTGCGGCGCTGCTGCGAATCAGCGAGGACAGTCTGACGCCGGAGGCCATCAACGATACGCTCATCGGCTGCGGCATCCGGGCCAAAGCCGAGGAAACGGCGGAGGGGCTGCGGGTGATCTTTCCCAAAACGGCGGGAATCCCGGCGGACTTTGAACAGATTCAAAGCATCATTCTGGATATTCTGCCGTGCCATTTGGCGGTGGAGTTCTACTTCCGCTACCTGACATGGGCTGAATGCGAGGCGGCGGAATATACATGGAGCAGTGTGGAAGCGGCGGGACACACATGGGAGAGCTTTCAACTGGCGGTGCCGCCGGAGGAGTGAGAGATGGGTGAAATCATAACGGCGGTCATGACCGGCTGTATTACGCTGTTGGGTGTGCTGCTGAGCAATCGGGCGGCGCAGGCGGTAACGGATGAGAAGCTGGCGGAGCTGACCCGGGAGGTCCGGGAGCTGAATGACTTCGCGCGGCGGACGCCGGTGCTGGAGGAGCATCTGCGGGGCGTGGACCGCAGGCTTGAAAAGCTGGAGAGGAGCAGTCTTTCGGAGCATAGGGTCCCTTCTTAGGGAGAGAGGAGCATTGCGTTGGATATTTCGATTTTCGGTATTGCCGGGGTAGCGGCCATTACGGTGATCTGCTACCTCATCGGTCAGGGCGTGAAGGCGTCCGGGCTGGACAATAAATGGATTCCCGTGATCGTGGGCGCCTGCGGCGGCGTGCTGGGCGTGGCGGGGATGTTTCTCATGGCGGATTTCCCTGCCGGGGATGTGCTGACCGCGGCGGCAGTGGGTATTGTCAGCGGCCTTGCGGCCACCGGCGTGGATCAGGCAGGCAAGCAGCTTTTTTGCAAATGAGGGAGGAGCAATTTTATGAAAAGGACAGTTTTGGCATCTGACGGAAGACCCATCACCGTGACGGACATCCCCTACGGTCTTGACGAGCGGCAGCCGTTGCGCTATGGTGTTCCGATGCCGGTCATGGACCGGGACGAGGCAAGGGCCGGCACCACCATCACCGCTTATGGCTATGCTTTGAGCTATGACAGCCTCGGCTACTGCTATAAGCGTATCCGGCTGTAAATGGTAGAGATTTTTCGCTGCGCCCGGGCAGAGGTCTATCACAACAGCGGAAAAAAGACGCTGACACAGGTCAAAAAAGAGACCGGCTGTACCCATATCATCAATGGCTACCTGTTCAACAGCAGTTTCCGCCCGCTGGGCTGGACGGTCATTGACGGAAAAATCATCAGCCGGGACGCCTACCGGGATTGGGGCGTCAGCATCGGCGCGGACAGAAGACCCGTGATGGACACGGACCGGGGCGGCAGCTTTCTTTCGGGTGTTCCGCTGCTGAAAAACGGGCAGAAGCTCAAGCGGGAGTTGACGGCAGATGTGGCCCGCAGTGCCGCCCGGACAGCGGTGGGCTGGATGCCGGACGGGCGGGTGGTCCTCTGGTGTGACAAGACCAGCCTGACCCGGGACCAGCTTCAAAACAAGCTGCTGGGCCTTGGTATCTCCGATGCGCTGATGCTGGACGGAGGCGGCTCCACACAGGGACGCTTCCCGGACGGAGCTGTAACGTCCAGCCGTAAGGTGGCCACGCTGCTGCTGTTCTGGCAGGAAGCGGAGGCTGCCGCACCGGAGAATCCGGTCATGAAATGGGCGGCGGAAAAGGAAATTTTGACGGAAGCACAACTAACGGATCCAGGAAAAACCGTGACAAGACAGGAACTGCTTCAAAGTCTGTACCGGCTCTGGCAGCATATATGAAAATGAAAAGCAGGCAGTCCCTTACGGGACTGCCTGCCTTCTGTTTAGAATTTATAAATCGTGAACGAAAAGCGGCGGAGACATAACAGCACTTAACGGCAAAATGGGAAAACTTTCCAGCGGCTAAACGGCGGTGTGGCATATAATGATATCAGAGAGCGGACCGTGTAAGTCCGGAGAAATGAGGAGGAACATACTATGAGCGAGGTACAGAGAGGGAACACTGTCATTGAGGCAAAAGACCTGCGGCCGGGTGAGGAGATTCTCTGGCAGAGCGCCACGGAGCCCATCGGGCTGCTGGAGGGGAGCTGCGGCAAGCAGATCATCAAAAGCTGGATCATTATAACGGTGATCACGCTGGCGCTGGTCATTGCCTGCACGGCGGTGATCGGCAGCATCCAGTTCAAGCTGCTGGCTGTGGTGGCTGTGGTGTGGCTGTGCATCATGATGGCGCCGGTGCAGGATTGGCGGACCGCAAAGGCGCAGCAGTATGCTGTGACCAATCAGCGGGCCATCGTTGTCCAGAAGGACAAGACCATGTACACCATGGAGCTTGGCAAGGTGGATGACGTTCAGATCTACCGCCCCTCCGACAAGGAGAACTGTCTGCTGCTGGGCAGCAAGACGGAGGCGGAGGCTAAAAACAAGCTGCGCTGGCTGGCGGGACACCCTCTCGGTACCACGTTCAGCGAAAAGGACAACGCTGCCGGCATGGTGTTCTACTGCGTGAAGAACGTGGAACGGGCGCTGAGCATCGTTTCCAAGGGCTGTTAAAATAAACAGAGCAAAAGGAGAGCCGACGGCTCTCCTTTTGTGTTATGTGTTTTAAATTTTCACCAGTTCATATTCCCGGCTGCCAAGGCCGATCTTTTCGCCGTGGGACAGGCAGGCCTCCCAATCCACATCGGGGTGCGCGGCCTTGAAATGGTCGGCACAGTCGCAGTCTGCGCCGCCGATGACGGAGTTCGGCATTTTCGGCTGCGCCAGCACGGCGTCAATGCACGCCTGATCCAAGGCCACGGGGTCGAAGGAGGCGAACATACCCACGTTGGGGACGATGGGAACGTCATTCTCGCTGTGGCAGTCGCAGTTGGGGGATACGTCCATGACGAGGGACACATGGAAGCAGGGGCGGCCCTGCACCACGGCCTTTGTATACTCGGCAATTTTCTTGTTGAGAATGGAGGGCGCCTCGTCATACATACACTGGATGGCGTCCGTGGGGCAGATGGCAAGGCAACGGGCGCAGCCTACGCACTTGTCCGTGTCAATAGTGGCCTTCTTATCGGGGCCGAAGGTCGGCGCGCCGTGGGCGCAGATCTTGGCGCAGGAATGGCAGCCCACGCACTTTTTCTGTTTGACAAAGGGCTTGCCGGAGTTGTGCTGCTCCATCTTGCCGGCCCGGGAGCCGCAGCCCATGCCGATGTTCTTCATACAGCCGCCGAAGCCGGCCTGCTCATGGCCCTTGAAGTGGGTGAGGGAAATGAAGACGTCGGCGTCCATCACGGCCCGGCCGATCTTGGCCTCCTTCACATACTCGCCGCCCTCCACGGGGACCGATACCTCGTCATTGCCCTTGAGACCGTCGGCAATGATGATGTGGCAGCCGGTGGAGTAGGGGGTGAAGCCGTTGACATACGCAGACTCGATGTGGTCCAGCGCGTTTTTCCGCCCGCCGATATATAGCGTGTTGCAGTCCGTCAGAAACGGCTTGCCGCCCTTGCTTTTCACCAGATCGGCAACGGCCTTGGCCCAGTTGGGACGCAGATAGGCCATGTTGCCCGGCTCGCCGAAGTGCAGTTTGATGGCAACGTACTTGCCCTCCATGTCAATGTCGCCGAAGCCGGCGCTCATCATGAGACGGGCCAGCTTCTGCTGAAGATTCTCCCGCCAACTGGGGCAGCGGAAGTCCGCGAAATAAACCTTGGATGCCATGTGCTTTCCTCTCCTTATGCAGTGATTGTTCCTATTTTCCTAAAGCACCGTTATTATAAAACTTAAAGTACACTTCATGTCAAGAGAAAATGCAGATTTTCATATAAAAGTCCGAAAGGAGAGGAATTTTCCCTCCCCTTTCGGACTCTTGGTAAAGCTTTTGCGGTTTTTATTGCCCCTCGTCCAGATCAACGGAAACGTGCTCCGTGCCGTTTTCGTCAAATTCGGAGAGATAGGCGTCGATTCGCTCCATGAGAGCGGCGTAATTTTCGCGGGTCAGCGGCTGGCCGTTCAGGTCCTTCAGCGCCAGCTCCTCGGCCAGTATTTCGTAAAAGACCGTGTCCTCATACTGCTCGATGGCCTCATGGATGCCGCCGTCGGCAAAGGCGCGGGAGGGAATCAGGCTGCCCTGATAGTGCTCCACCAGCTTTCCCATGCTCTGCGTAAGACAGTGGGAAAACACGGCGCTCTCCACCTGATCGTATTCCTCAATGCGGTCATCGCCCCGGGTGGCGTTGAGTACCCAGTTTCCTATGTATACAAGGTCCAGCAGATAACGGAACTGCCGGTCCGTCAATTCCAGCTTCATCAGGAGACACCTCCTCCGGCATGGCTCCGGCAGATCGGCGACCTGCGCGCCGCGTTCCGAAGCCTGCGCTTGATTTTGCATTATTATAACAGAAGAAACCGGGAAATGCTATATAAAAAAGAGGGTAAAAAGCCTAAAATCTGTCTTGCGATACGGGGCGTGATATTATATAATATATGTTCTATGTAAGCTATGTAAGATAAAAGGAGTGAGTATATGGACGCCCGTCCCATCGGTGTATTCGATTCCGGCCTCGGCGGACTGACTGCGGTGAAGGCTCTCCGGCAGATTCTGCCGGAGGAAAAGTTGATTTACTTCGGCGATACGGCCCGGGTGCCCTATGGCGGCCGGTCCAAGGAGACGCTGCTGAAATACGCCCGGCAGGATGTCCGGTTTCTCCGCTCCTTTGATTTGAAGGCCATTGTCATCGCCTGCGGCACTGTGTCCACCACCTCGCTGGACACCTTGCAGGCGGAAAACGATTTGCCCATCGTAGGCGTGGTGGAGCCCACCTGCCGGCGGGCTTTGCTGATGACAAAAAACAAGAAAGTGGGCATTATCGCCACACTGGCTTCCATCCGCTCCGGCGCTTATGAGGCGGCGCTGCGGCGGCTGGACCCGGCGGTGGAGATCGTCGGAAAGCCCTGCCCCCTGTTTGTCCCGTTGGTGGAAAACGGCCGAATCAGCCGGGGCGACGTGGTGATCGAAACGGTGGCCCGGGAATATCTGGAGCCGGTGAAGGCCGCCGGGGTGGACACCCTGATTTTAGGTTGCACCCACTACCCGCTGCTGACAGACATCATCCGGGACATTATGGGGCCGGAGGTGGCGCTGGTCTCCGCCGGTGAGGAGTCCGCCTTTGAACTGAAGCGGCTGCTGAAGGCGGGAAGCCTGCGGGCGGATGGGACCCGGGAGGGCGGCGCGGATTTCTATGTCAGCGACCGGCCGGAGGATTTTGAAAAAATCGCGTCCGTGTTTCTTGGCGAGGAGCTGAGCCACGGTGCGGAGAGGATCAACATTGAACAGTATTGAAAAAAATGAGATTCCCGTGATGATCTCCGTCCGGGGCGAGCAGTATTTTGACGGGGTGGACCCGGATGCCACGGAGCTGATGACAGAGGGGACGCTGGAGACCACGGACACCGGCCTGCTTTTACGCTACAGGGAATCGGAGCTCACCGGCATGGAGGGGACGGAGACCACATTTGAGATCGGCCCCCGGCGGGTGATTCTGCGCCGCAGCGGCAGCGTCAGCTCCCAGATGGTGTTTGAGGAGGGGCAGCAGCACACCTCCCTTTATGAGACCCCTTACGGCGAGCTGACGGTGGATATCCAGACCAGCCGCCTGCTCCATAACCTGACGGAGCGGGGCGGCCTTATGGAGATCAAGTATTCCATCGCGGTGGAGCACGTGGTCACCGGCCGAAATTGCTTCAAAATTCGAGTACGGGCAAAATAAAGCAGATTATTTTAACCAAAGAAAGGGTTTAACGATATGACGAACATGATCCAAAATGCAAAGGAACAGGCGGCGGCGCTGGCTATGGCGGCCTACCGGGCCGCGGCGGCGGACGGAACACTGCCGGAAGCGGAGGTCAAAACGGCTCCGGTGGAGATTCCCAAGGACACGGCCAACGGCGATTATACTACCACGTTCGCGTTGGCGGCGGCCAAGGCGCTGGGAAAGCCCCCCCGTGTCATCGCACAGGCGCTTCTGGACCACATGGACCTCACCGGCACCTATTTCACCTCCGCGGAGATCGCCGGCCCCGGCTTTTTGAACTTCCGGCTGGGGAATGAGTGGTACGCCGGGGTCATGAACGCCGTGGAAACGGAGGGGGACGCCTACGGCACCAACGAAAGCCTCAAGGGGCAGAAGATCATGGTGGAGTTCGTCTCCGCCAACCCCACCGGCCCCATGCACATGGGCAACGCCCGGGGCGGCGTGCTGGGCGATACGCTGGCCTCCGTTCTCACCGCCTGCGGCGCGGACGTGACCCGGGAGTTTTATGTCAATGACGCCGGACACCAGATCGACAAGTTTGCCCGCTCTATTGAGGTCCGCTACCTCCAGCTTATCAACGGTGAGGACTCCATCGCTTTCCCGGAGGACGGCTATCAGGGCGAGGACATCAAGGAACTGGCCAAGGCGTATTACGATGAAAACGGCGACAAGCTGCTGAATGTATCCGAGCAGGAGCGGCAGACGGTGCTGGCACAGTACGGCCTTTCCGTGAACCTGCCCCGGATGAAGGCGGACCTTGAGCGCTATAAGATTCACTATGACAACTGGTTCTATGAGTCCTCCCTCCATGAAAGCGGCTATGTGGCCGAGACCGTGGCGCTGCTGACGGAGCGCGGCTGGACGTATGAAAAGGATGGCGCTCTCTGGCTGAAGACCGCCGACATTCTGCGGGAGCATTTCCGTAAGGCCGGTAAAAAAGAGGCCGACATCGAAAAGCTGGATCTGAAGGACGATGTGCTCCGCCGGGCCAACGGCTTTTATACCTACTTTGCCGCCGACATCGCCTATCACCGCAATAAGTTTGCCGTTCGCGGCTTCGATAAGGTCATCAATATCTGGGGCGCGGATCACCACGGCCATGTGGCCCGCTTGAAGGGCGCGCTGGACGCCCTGGGTCTCAACGGCTCTGAGCGGCTGGACATCGTGCTGATGCAGCTTGTCAAGCTCCTGCGGGACGGTGAGGTGGTCCGGATGAGCAAGCGTACCGGCAAGGCTATCTCTCTCCACGATTTGCTGGACGAGGTCAGTGTGGACGCCGCCCGCTGGTACTTTAACTCCAAGCCCGATACCCAGATGGAGTTCGATTTGGGTCTGGCTGTCCGGGAGGACTCCGAAAATCCCATTTACTACGTGGAATACGCCCATGCCCGCATCTGCTCCCTTGTGCGGGCGCTGGCGGCGGACGGTATCACCGTACCGGAGACTGCTGATTTGAGCCTGCTCTCCGGCGAGGCGGAAAAGGCCCTCATCAAGCAGATGGCCCAGTTCTGCGAGGAGATCAAGCTGGCTGCCCGGGACTATGACCCCAGCCACATCAACCGCTGCCTGCAGGAGCTTGCCGGCTGCTTCCACCGCTTCTATACCGCCTGCCGCATCCGGGGTGAGGAGCCGCAGGTGGCTGCCGCGCGGCTGAAGCTGGCGGACGATGCCCGGGCTGTGCTGAAAAACGGTCTGAAGCTCATCGGCGTGGACGCGCCGGAGAAGATGTAAGCACGGTTGTCGAAGCGATACAAAGGGGAGGCCGCAAGGCCTCCCCTTTTATGGCTTTCGGCGACTTGACGCGGCACTTTGCATCGCGTAAAATCTCAGTAAAAACAAAACAGGACGGAACAAAATGGAAGTTGAAGTGAAGCCTATCAAGCAGCCGCACCATGCCGCGGCGCTGCGGGCGGCGTTTCCCGCCACGATCCCGGTGCTCACCGGATATCTCTGCATCGGCATGGCCTACGGACTGCTGATGGCCAACGCGGGCTACGGCGTTTTCTGGGCGCTGCTGCTGAGTCTGCTGTGCTACGCCGGGAGCATGGAATTTGTCGCGGTCTCATTGCTGACCGCGGGCTTTGACCCGGTGCAGGCGCTGCTGATGGCGCTGATGATCAACGCCCGCCACGCTTTTTATGGCCTTTCCATGCTGGAAAAGTACCGGGGCACCGGCTGGGCGCGGCCATTTTTGATTTTTTCCCTGACGGACGAGACGTTTTCCCTTGTATCCACGCTGGAGCCGCCTGACGGTGTGACCCGCCGGGATTTCTATTTCTGGATATCCCTGCTGGATTACCTTTATTGGCAGGTGGGCTCCGTTTTGGGAGCATTGATCGGCGGTCTGCTGCCCTTTGACACCACTGGGTTGGACTTTGCCCTGACCGCACTGTTTATCGTGCTGTTTTTGGAGCAATGGCGGAAAAGGGAAAACCGTCCGGCGGCGCTCATCGGCCTTGGCTGCACGGCAGTGAGCCTTGCCGCGGTAGGGGCGGACCGGCTGGTCATTCCCGCTATGGTGCTGATTTTGGCTGTTTTGCTGGGAGGGAGGAACAAGCTGTGCGATTGACAAATGTACAGGCGCTCATCATCATTCTGGTGGTTTCTCTTGGGACGCAGGTGACCCGCTGGCTGCCCTTTGTGCTGTTCCCGGAGCAAAAGGAGCCGCCCGCCGTGGTGGCGTATCTTGGAAAGGTGCTGCCGCCCGCCATGATGGGCCTGCTGGTGGTCTACTGCTTTAAGGGCGTTCACTGGCTTTCCGGCACCCACGGTCTCCCGGAACTCATCGCCGCGGCAGTGGTGGTGCTGCTCCATAGCTGGAAACGGAACGTGCTGGCGTCCATTGCCGGCGGCACGGCGGTCTATATGCTGCTGGTGCAGCTTGTTTTCGCATAAGGCGGACAAAGCCGCATAGAATAGAAGCGCAGGCCCGGCCTGCGCTTCTATTTTTCTTCCGGGAGGCGGCTATGCGGAAACGGTTTGACATCTGGACATGGGCGGGCTTTTTCACGGCGGCGGTGTTGGGAACACTGGGCCATTTTGCCTACGATTGGAGCGGGAAAAGCCTGCTGGTGGGGGCCTTCTGCGCGGTGAACGAATCCACATGGGAGCACATGAAGCTGCTGTTCTTCCCGGTGCTGCTGTTCACGGCCGTTCAGCTTTGTCTGCGGTGGGAGAGCGGCTTGCTGGCCGCCCGGGCAGTGAGCACCACGGCGGGCCTTGTGGCGATTCCGGCGCTGTTCTATACGTATTCCGGCATGCTGGGGCGAACCGTGGACTGGGTGAATATCCTCATTTTCTATGTGGCGGACGCCGCGCTCTTTGGGCTGGACAGCCGCCTGCGCCGCAGCGGGCATTTCCGGGCGCCGTGGCTCCAGACAGCGGGGGCGCTGTGGCTGTGGCTGCTGGCGTTTTTATTCGTGTGGTGGACGTTCCGCCCGCCGCATATCGGCTTGTTCCTCGACCCGGTGACGGGCCAGTACGGCATCGCATAAACGTGGAAAGCACCGCCCGGTAGGGCGGCGCTTTTTTATTAAGAATAAAGCTCAGACTGCGGCGGCCTCGCATCTTCCGGCCCGGGCCAGAACGTATTGGGCCAGCACCTCCGCCGTGGCGGGGATTCCCAGCCGCGCGCTGTTAATGACCAGATCATAGCACTCCGCGCTGCCCCAATCCCCCTTGCAGTGCTGGTCATGATAGACCCGCCGCTGCCGGTCCTGCTTTTTGATGAACTCTATAGCCTCCGCCTCCGGCAAGGGCGTGCGGCTTATCCGGAACGGCAGGTCCGCCCGGATGAAAACGGACACGAGGCCGGGCCGGTCGGCAAGGACCTCCTCGGCGCACCGCCCCAGTACCACAAAGGACTCCCCAGCCTCGGCGTGCTCCCGCAGCAGCCGGAACTGTAACTGCGCCACAGCGTCCTCCGGCGCATTGCTGTAGCCCCGGACAGAGCGGTAGAACAGGGGAGAGCGGGGCTGCTCATCGTAGCGCGTCAGCTTTTCCGGGCTGACGCCCCGCTCCTGTGCGGCGGTCTGCAAAATATTTTTATCGTACAGGGGCAGGCCGAACCGCTCCGCAAGAAGACGGGCAATATCCAGCCCGCCGCTGCCGGATTCCCGGCCAATGGCAAGAATCAACTGCTGGGACATGGAAATTCCTCCTTATAAAAATGTGGGCAGTAGCACCAGCAGGGCATAGAGCACCGGCTGGTGTAGAAGATAGATGAGCAGGGAATGCCGCCCCATGGCGGAAAAGCCGGGGAGGCGGATATCCGGCAGCAGCGGCTCTGCGGGCCGCAGCCGGTAGAGAAAATACCCGGTCCAGAACAGCAGCCACGGCAGCAGGGAAAAATAGTCCGAGGACACGAAGCCCGGGCCGGGAAAGCCCAGCCCCGCCGTGAAAAGATTTGCGTACCAGCTCCGAGGCAGCATAAGTATCGGAACCCCGGCAAAGCCGAGAAACCCGTCATTGATGTTCCGCACCAGCAGAAACAGGCCGAACGCACCGGCCAGCCCCAGCCGGGGCGGAACGCGGTCCAGCCACCGCCGCAGCGGCACGGTCAGCAGCATTGCTGTTCCCAGAAATGTCAGCACGCCGAAGCGCACCGGGTCCTCCGGCATCGCCAGCGCCGTAACAAGGGACACGGCCAGCCCGCCGCCGAAGCTCATCAGCCCCCGGCGCAGCGGATGGCGCCCCATCTGCCAGCAGTAGCCGGACAGCAGGATAAACGTGCAGCAGATGCTCTGCTGCCAGACATAGGCCCAGAAGCCGTGATACCAACTCCACGGCAGTCCCCGGAGATAAACAAGGTCCCAGCAGCCGTGATAGGCCATCATGCTCAGCAGCGTCAGCCCCCGCAGGGTATCCAGCGTGCCGGAGCGATTTGGTTTCATAGTGCGCCCCCTTTGCGGGATATATTAACTCTTATAAACGTACCATAAACCCCGCCGCCTTTCAAGGGAGAATCAAACGGAGCTCTTGCAAACCAGCCGGCTCTATGGTAAAGTTATAAAGTCTATCTATCCTCTGATACACAGGAGGCCGAACATGGCAAATTTAGAAGAAGAAATTTCCCGGCGGCGGACTTTCGCCATCATTTCTCACCCGGACGCCGGTAAGACCACACTGACGGAAAAATTCCTGCTCTACGGCGGTGCTATCGCACAGGCCGGCGAGGTTAAGGGCAAGCGGGCCAAGGCCGCCACCTCCGACTGGATGGAGATTGAAAAGCAGCGCGGCATTTCCGTCACCAGCTCCGTCATGCAGTTCCAGCATAACGGCTTCTGCATCAACATTCTGGATACCCCTGGCCATCAGGACTTCTCCGAGGACACCTACCGGACCCTGATGGCTGCCGACAGCGCCGTGATGGTCATTGACGGTGCCAAGGGCGTGGAGCCCCAGACCCGGAAGCTGTTCAAGGTCTGCGCCCTGCGGCATATTCCTATTTTCACCTTCATCAATAAAATGGACCGCGAGACCCGTGACCCTCTGGAGCTGTGCGAGGAGGTGGAGCGGGAACTGGGCATCGACACCTACGCTATGAACTGGCCCATCGGCTGCGGCAAGGAGTTTCAGGGCGTCTATGACAGGGAAAAGCAGCGGATTTTGTTCTTCTCCGGCGAGACCCGGGGCAAGAAGGTCAACTCCGTGGAGGTGGCGCTGGAGGACCCGTCGCTGGACGAAATGCTGGGCGCGGAAAAGGCTGCTACCCTCCGGGACGAGGTGGAGCTGCTGGGTGCCGGCAGGGACTTTGACATGAAGGCTGTGCGGAACGGAACGCTGTCCCCGGTGTTCTTCGGCTCCGCCCTGACCACCTTCGGCGTGGAGCCGTTTTTGGAGGAATTTCTCCGTATGACCACACCGCCGCTGCCCCGCGTCAGCGATGAGGGCGAGGTAGATGTGTTCTCCCCGGATTTCTCCGCGTTCGTATTCAAAATTCAGGCCAACATGAACAAGGCCCACCGGGACCGGCTGGCGTTTATGCGAATCTGCTCCGGCAAGTTCGAGCGGGACACGGAGTATTACCACGTCCAGTCCGGCAAAAAACTGCGGCTCAGTCAGCCCCAGACCATGATGGCCGCGGAGCGCGAGATCGTGGAGGAGGCCTATGCCGGCGACATCATCGGCGTATTCGATCCGGGCCTGTTCTCTATCGGCGATACCATCACCGTTCCGGGCAAGAAGTTCCGCTATTCCGGTATCCCCACCTTTGAGCCGGAGCATTTTATGCGTGTCAGCCCCAAGGACACCATGAAGCGCAAGCAGTTCATCAAGGGCACGGAGCAGATCGCGCAGGAGGGTGCCATCCAGATCTTCAAAATTCCCGGCGCGGGTCTGGAGGAGGTCATTGTCGGCGTGGTGGGTACACTGCAATTCGATGTGTTTGAGTATCGCATGAAAAACGAGTATGGCGTGGACCTGCGGATGAGCAGCCTGCCCTATGACCATCTGCGGCTCATTGAATCCATGGACTGCCACCCCGATGAGATCGTGCTGTGCACTGGCGCCGCCGTGCTTCAGGATTTCCGGGACCGCTATCTGCTGGCCTTTGACGGTGAGTGGTCCATCGGCTTCCTCACCAAGCACAATCCCGGCATGGTGCTGGCGGACTCCCTGTCCGTGTAAATCAGGAACACTGTATATTATATGGTATATCGAACGGCCGGAACATACAGAACGTCCGGCCGTTCTGTTAGATGCCGATACTCATTTGAGGCGGCTTTGACCGCTTTTTGTGCGTTTGCGCGGGGAAGGATAGCATTTCCTCGAAAAAATATAAAAAAATCCAAAAAAGCTCTTGACATTCCGCCCCTTATCCAGTATGATAATCAGGTCCGCGTGATGGGCTTGCCTCTTTGCGCGTCAATGCGATGAACCGGGAGATTGCTCCGCAAGGAGGTAACTTCCGGGGAGTATGTCCGATAATCGGGCGGCTGAGAAGGTCCTGCACGCAGCGTAGATCGCCGTGCCATGGACGAGTACCGGCCCTGTGCCGGTATTTTTCATGAGCAGGAATGATACGCACGGTTAAGCGTACAGAAAATTCTCGCCGTAGGTCGTCGAGACCCGCACAACAACCTACGAAATTTGGAGGAAACAACAATGGCACAGAAAGAAATGATCCGCATCCGCCTCAAGGCCTATGATCATCAGGTCATCGACCAGAGCGCTGAGAAGATCGTGGAGACCGCCAAGCGCACCGGCGCTCAGGTTTCCGGTCCCATCCCCCTGCCCACCAAGAAGGAGGTTGTCACCATCCTTCGCGCTGTTCATAAGTACAAGGACAGCCGTGAGCAGTTCGAACGCCGCACGCACAAGCGCCTCATCGACATCAGCAACTCCTCTCCCAAGACTGTGGAGGCCCTGATGGCTCTGGAGCTGCCTGCCGGTGTGGAGATCGAGATCAAGCTGTGATCCCTGCGGTCACAAATCCAAATCCCTCGCACATTATTCCAATGTTTGCTCACCCAATCGTCCGCGTCCATGCGTGAGGCGGACAGGGTCATGTCGGCAGAGCAATGCGGGCTTCCGTATCTAAGCCGACCAATAACCTAACAGGAGGAAATACACATGAAGGCAATCATCGGCAAAAAAGTGGGCATGTCCCAGATTTTTGACGAGAACGGCCACGTGATCCCCGTCACCGTCATTGAGGCGGGACCCTGCACGGTCGTTCAAAAGAAGACTTCCGAAAAGGAAGGCTACAATGCGGTTCAGCTTGGCTTCGAGGATGTTGCCGAGAAGAAGCTGACCAAGGGAGAGATGGGCCACCTGAACAAGGCTGGCGTGTCTCCCAAGAAGCACCTGCGCGAATTTGACCTTGACAACGCTGCTGAGCTGAACATCGGCGACATCGTGAAGGCCGATACCTTTGCTGCCGGCGACTTCGTTGATATCACCGGTATCAGCAAGGGCCACGGCTATCAGGGTGTTATCAAGCGCTGGGGCGCACAGCGCACCCCCACCAGCCACGGCGGCGGCCCTGTTCACCGTCACGCCGGCTCCATGGGCTCCTCTACCGATCCTTCCCGCATCTTCAAGGGCAAGATCGGCGCCGGCCACATGGGCGTGGATCAGGTGACTGTCCAGAACCTCTCCGTTGTGAAGGTTGATCCCGAGCTGAATATGCTGGTTGTCTGCGGTGCCGTTCCCGGCCCCAAGGGCGGTCTCGTGACCATCAAGTCCACCGTTAAGGTCCACAAGGTCAAGCAGGCCGGCGCTGACATCAGCAAGAACCCGCAGAAGGCTTCCGGCCGCAACCCGCAGAAGGCTTCCGCAAGAAACAAGTAAGAAAGGGGTGCTTAAATAATGTCTTCCATGAAAGTTTTGAACATGGCCGGCGCAGAAGTCGGTACCGTGGAACTCAGCGACGCGATTTTTGGCATCGAGCCCAATCCCGTTGTTGTGCATGAGGTTGTGAAGAACCACCTCGCAAATTGCAGACAGGGCACCCAGAGCGCCCTCACCCGCGCCGAGGTTTCCGGCGGCGGCAGAAAGCCTTGGCGCCAGAAGGGCACCGGCCACGCCCGTCAGGGCAGCACCCGTGCTCCCCAGTGGACCCACGGCGGCATCGTGTTCGCTCCCAAGCCCCGGGATTACAGCTATGTGCTCAACAAGAAGGTCAAGCGCCTTGCGCTGAAGTCCGTCCTGTCCGCCAAGGTTGCCGAGGGCAAGCTGGTGGTCATCGACTCCATTAAGATGGACGCCATCAAGACTGCTGACTTCCGCAAGTTCCTGACCGCTGTCAATGTGGACGGTAAGGCCGTTGTCATCACCCCCGCGGTGGACACTGTTGTGGTCAAGAGCGCCCGCAATATCCCCGGCGTTGTGACCACCGCTGCCGACCTGCTGAACGTTTATGACATCATCAACGCACAGTACCTTGTGGTGGATCAGAACGCTCTGGCCAAGATCGAGGAGGTGTACGCATAATGACCGCTTACGATATTGTCATTCGTCCCATCATCACCGAGCGCGCCATGGCCGGTACCGCCGACAAGAAGTACGTCTTCGAGGTGGCAAAGTCCGCTGGCAAGATCGAGATCAAGAAGGCTGTTGAGGAGATCTTCGGCGTGAAGGTCGCTTCCGTCAACACCCTGAACGTCATGGCCAAGGCCAAGCGTATGGGCGCCGGCCGTCCCGGCACCACCCGTGCGTGGAAAAAGGCCTATGTGACCCTGACCGCTGATTCTAAGACCATCGAGTTCTTCGAAGGCATGGTCTAAGGAAGGAGTAAAGCAGAATGTCTATTAAAACTTTTAAGCCGACGACTCCTTCCCGCCGTCAGATGACGGTCTCCGGTTTCGACGGCATTGACAAGAAGGCCCGTCCCGAGGCCTCTCTGGTCGAGCCCCTGAAGAAGCACGCCGGCCGCAACAGCTACGGCCGTATCACCGTCCGTCATCGCGGCGGCGGCAACAAGCGCAAGTATCGTATCATCGACTTCAAGCGCGACAAGATGGGCTCTGCCACCGTGCTGCGTCTGGAGTATGACCCCAACCGCAGCGCCAACATCGCCCTCATCGAGTATGAGGATGGCGAGAAGCGTTACATTCTGGCGCCTGTCGGCCTGAAGGCCGGTCACAAGATCATGACCGGTCCCGATGCCGATATCCTGCCCGGCAACGCGCTGCCCATTGCCAACATCCCTGTTGGTACTGTTATCCACAACATCGAGCTGCATCCCGGCAACGGTGCTCAGTTGGTCCGTGCCGCCGGCACCTCCGCTCAGCTCATGGCTAAGGAAGGCTCCGACGCTCAGATTCGTATGCCCTCCGGCGAGGTCCGCATCGTGCGTACCAACTGCTACGCCACCATCGGCCAGGTCGGCAACATCGAGCATGAGAACATCAACATCGGCAAGGCCGGCCGTAAGCGTCACATGGGTTGGCGTCCCACCGTCCGCGGTTCTGTCATGAACCCCAATGACCACCCCCATGGCGGCGGCGAGGGCCGCGCCCCTGTCGGCCGTCCCGGCCCTGTGACTCCTTGGGGCAAGCCCGCTCTGGGTTACAAGACCCGCAAGGGCAAGAACCCCACCAACAAGTTCATCGTCAAGCGGCGTAACGAGAAGTAAGGAGGCAGGAATATGAGCAGATCTATTAAGAAAGGCCCTTATGTTGCCCCTGAGCTTCTCAAGCGCATCGAGGCAATGAATGAGAAGAACGAGAAGAAGGTCCTCAAGACCTGGAGCCGCAGCTCCACCATCTTCCCCGCCTTCGTCGGCCACACCATCGCTGTCCATGATGGCCGGAAGCACGTGCCCGTGTATGTCCAGGAGGACATGGTCGGCCACAAGCTGGGTGAGTTTGCTCCCACCCGTACCTTCCGCGGCCATGCCAAGGATAAATAATTGAAGGAGGATGCTGAACATGGAAAACAAGACTGCTAAAGCGTATCTGCGCTATGTCCGCATCTCTCCCCGCAAGGTTCAGATCGTATGCGACCTGATCCGCGGCAAGAATGTCGGAACCGCTATGGCCATTCTGGCCCAGACTCCCAAGTCTGCTTCCGAGCCCCTGACGAAGCTGCTGAAGTCTGCCGTTGCTAATGCCGAGAACAACTTCGGCATGGACCCCGCCAAGCTGGTGGTGTCTGAGGTGTTCGCCACCCCCGGCCCCATCCTCAAGCGTATGATGCCCCGGGCTCAGGGCCGCGCTTATCGCATCAACAAGCGCACTTCTCACGTCACCATCGCCGTGACGGAAAAGGCATAAGAAAGGGAGGAGACAGTTTATGGGACAGAAAGTAAATCCCCATGGCCTTCGGGTCGGCGTCATCAAAGACTGGGATTCCCGTTGGTATGCCAGTGAAGAGAAGGTCGGCGACCTGATCGTCGAGGATCAGAAGATCCGCAAGTATCTCAAGAAGACCCTGTACGGTGCCGGCGTTCCCAAGATTGAGATCGAGCGCAGCAATGACACCGTTACCATCTACCTGCACTGCGCCCGTCCCGGTGTTGTCATCGGCAAGGGCGGTGAGCAGATCGAGCAGTATCGTCTGGCTGTGGAGAAGATGATCGGCAAGAAGGTCAAGCTGAACATCGTTGAGGTCCGCAATCCCGATATGAACGCTCAGCTTGTGGCTGAGAACATCGCCCAGCAGCTGGAGAAGCGTATTTCTCACCGCCGCGCCATGAAGAATGCCATGGCCCGCGCCATGCGCGCTGGCGCCAAGGGCATCAAGTGCTGCTGCTCCGGACGTCTGGGCGGCCGCGAGATCGCCGGCGTTGAGCATTATCACGAGGGCACCATCCCCCTGCAGACCATCCGTGCCGACATTGAGTACGGCTTTGCGGAGGCTGCCACCACCTTTGGCCGTATCGGCGTGAAGGTGTGGATCTACAAGGGCGAGGTCCTCTCTCAGACCCTGCGTACCACCCCCCGCACCATGGACACCTCCAAGCCCTATCAGGAGCGTCGTGAGCGTCGTCCTCGCCGTGACGGCGACCGTCGGGGCGGTTTCGGCGGTGACCGCCGCAACGGCGGCTTCAACCGCGACCGTCAGAATGGCGGCTTCAACCGTCAGGGCGGTGCCGATCGTCGCCCTCAGGGCGGCTTCCGGCCCAACACCAATCGTCCCGCTGCTCCCGCAGCCCCCGCTAAGGAAGGAGGAGCCAACTAATGTTAATGCCGAAGAGAGTCAAGTTCCGCCGTATGCAGCGGGGCCGTATGACTGGTAAAGCCACCCGCGGCAACACCGTTGCCTACGGTGAGTATGGCCTGATGGCCCTTGAGCCCGGCTGGGTCAAGAGCAACCAGATCGAGGCCGCCCGTATCGCCATGACCCGTTACACCAAGCGTGGCGGTCAGGTTTGGATCAAGATCTTCCCCGACAAGTCCGTGACCATGCGTGCCGCCGACTCCCGAATGGGTTCCGGTAAAGGTACGCCTGAGTACTGGGTTGCCGTGGTGAAGCCCCAGCGTATCATGTTTGAGATTGCCGGTGTCCCCGAGGAGACCGCCCGCGAGGCTCTGCGTCTGGCCAGCCACAAGCTGCCCATCAAGACGAAGATCGTTGCCCGCACCGAGGAAGCAGGTGAGTAAGATGAAGGCAAATGAAATCCGTAAGATGAATGCCGAGCAGCTCAACGAGAAGCTGACCGGCCTGAAGAAGGACCTGTTCATGCTCCGGATGCAGCACGCAACCAATCAGCTGGACAATCCTGTTAAGATCCGTGAAGTGAAGCACGATATTGCCCGAGTCAAGACCGTGCTGGCGGAGCTCGCCGCTTCCGATAAGCAGTAAGAAGGAGGGAAACGAGAATGAACGAAGTTAGAACTTCCTCCCGCAAGACCCGGGTAGGCAAAGTCGTTTCCGACAAGATGGATAAGACCGTGGTTGTGGCTGTGTCCGACCGTGTCGCCCATCCTCTGTACAAGAAGATCGTCGGCCGCACCTATAAGCTGAAGGCCCACGATGAAACCAATGCCTGCGGTATCGGCGATACCGTGAAGGTGATGGAGACCCGCCCCCTGTCCAAGGACAAGCGTTGGCGCGTGGTCGAGATCATCGAGAAGGCGAAGTAAGGAGGTGCCAGTATGATTCAGCAGGAAAGCTATCTGAAGGTTGCCGACAATACCGGCGCCAAGGAGATCAAGTGCATCCGTGTTCTGGGCGGTTCCACCCGGAAGTTCGGCAATATCGGTGATGTCATCGTGGCTTCTGTCCGTAAGGCCCAGCCCGGCGGCACCGTGAAGAAGGGCGAGGTTGTCAAGGCCGTCATCGTCCGCAGCGCCAAGGGCATCCGCCGTAATGACGGTACCTATGTCCGCTTCGATGACAACGCCGCCGTTCTCATTAAGGACGATAAGAACCCCAGAGGTACCCGTATCTTTGGGCCTGTGGCTCGTGAGCTGCGCGACAAGGATTACATGAAGATCCTGTCTCTGGCTCCCGAAGTGATTTGATGGAGGGCTCGAACAATGGCTATGAACATTAAGAAGGGCGATACCATCGTCGTCCTGTCCGGCAAGGACAAGGGCAAGCAGGGCAAGGTGCTGGGCACTGTTCCCAAGAGCACGAAGATCGTGGCCGAGGGCATCAATATGGTGACCTGCCATGTCAAGCCCCGCCGTCAGGGCGAGGAGGGCGGCATCGTTAAGCGCGAGGCTGCCATCGCCGCCTGCAAGGTGCAGGTTGTGTGCCCCAAGTGCAAGAAGGGCACCCGTGTCGCCCACAAGATTGAGGGCGGCAAGAAGACCCGCGTGTGCAAGCACTGCGGTGCCGAGCTGTAAGAAAGGAGCGAGATAACAAATGGCAAGATTGAAAGAGCAGTACAAGGCCGAAGTTGCTCCCGCTCTGATGAAGCAGTTCGGCTACAAGTCCGTCATGCAGATTCCCAAGATCGACAAGGTTGTCATCAACGTGGGCTGCGGCGAGGCTCGTGAAAACGCAAAGGTGCTGGACAACGTTGTTGGCGATCTGGGCAAGATCACCGGCCAGAAGGCTGTGATCACCCGCGCCCGCAAGTCCATCGCAAACTTCAAGCTCCGTGAGGAGATGCCCATCGGCGCGAAGGTCACTCTGCGCGGCGATAAGATGTGGGAGTTCCTGGACCGTCTGTTCAACGTGGCTCTGCCCCGTGTCCGAGACTTCCAGGGCATCAACCCCAACGCCTTTGATGGCCGCGGCAACTATGCTCTGGGCATCAAGGAGCAGCTGATCTTCCCCGAGATTGAGTATGACAAGATCGACAAGATCCGCGGCATGGACATCATCATTGTCACCACCGCGAAAACCGATGAAGAGGGCCGCGCTCTGCTGCAGCAGGTTGGCGCTCCCTTCGCCCGCTAAGGAGGAAGACAGCAATGGCAAAGACTTCTATGAAGATCAAGCAGGCCCGTCCTGCCAAGTTCTCCACCCGCAAGTATAACCGCTGCAAGCTGTGCGGCCGCCCTCATGCTTACCTCCGGAACTACGGCGTCTGCCGTATCTGCTTCCGTGAGCTGGCCTATAAGGGTGAGATCCCCGGCGTGCGGAAGGCATCCTTCTAAAAAAATTATAATGGCGCAGCGAAAAACCTTGACAAACCGCGTTTTTCTTGGTACGCTTACAAAATGGGGCATTTCTCCGGAAATGCGCCCATTGCGCCATGTTCGGACAACCCTGCGTTGTCCCGGCTGAAATTGTGAGTCTCTCATACTCACAGCGGCTTATGCGCCGTTTGTTGCACAGAAACGTGCAACAAATACCTAAAAAGCTGCAAAAATTTCTTTAACACAGGCTTTTGATATGGGGCCTTGTTAATACGGATGGCGAAAGGTCATGACGAATTGGGCACCACGCGCGAGCGGACTGCTCCATTCGCCATGATACCTCGCTGCCGAAGCGGCTCACGCCGCGACTCTATAAATAGGAGGAACAATCCATGCATATCACTGATCCTGTTGCGGATATGCTCACCCGCATCCGCAACGCCAACAACGCAAAGCACGAAACCGTGGATGTCCCTGCTTCCAACATGAAAAAGAGCATTGCTCAGATTCTGCTGGATGAGGGCTACATCAAGAGCTTCACCGTGGAGGATGACGGCCTGCAGGGCATGATTCACATCGCGCTGAAGTACAACGCCGGTAAGGAGAAGGTCATCACCGGTCTCCGCCGCGTTTCCAAGCCCGGCCTGCGCGTCTATGTGGGTGCCGATGAGCTGCCCCGCGTGCTCCGTGGTCTGGGTATCGCAATCATCTCTACGTCTAAGGGCGTCATGACCGACAAGAAGGCCCGCGAGGCTCATGTCGGCGGCGAGGTCCTTGCATTCGTCTGGTAAGGAGGGTATCGAACAATGTCAAGAATTGGTAGAATGCCCATTACCGTTCCCGCCGGTGTTACCGTGAACATTGCCGAGGGCAATGTCATCACCGTCAAGGGACCCAAGGGCGAGCTGACTCAGAGCCTGCGGCCTGAGATGATCATTAAGCAGGAAGGTACGACGATCACCGTGGAGCGTCCTTCCGACGATAAGCTGCATCGCAGCGTTCACGGCCTGACCCGTACTCTGCTCCACAACATGGTCATCGGTGTTACCGAGGGCTTCAAGAAGGAGCTGGACGTCAACGGCGTCGGCTACCGTGTCGCCAAGGAGGGCACCAATCTGGTCATGAACCTTGGCTATTCCCATCAGGTGATCGTTCCTGAGATTCCGGGTATCACCATTGAGGTTCCGGGTCCCAATAAAATCATCATTCATGGATGCGACAAGCAGGCTGTCGGCCAGTTTGCTGCCGAGGTCCGCGAGAAGCGTCCTCCCGAGCCTTATAAGGGTAAGGGCATCAAGTATACTGACGAGGTCATCCGCCGCAAGGTCGGTAAGACCGGCGGCAAGAAGTAAGGAGGTGTGCCGATATGATTACCAGACCTAATACCAACAAGCAGCGCATGAAGCGCCATAAGCGTGTTCGCGCCAAGATCTCCGGCACTCCCGTGTGCCCCCGTCTGAACGTGTTCCGCAGCGAGGCCAATATCTACGCCCAGATCATCGACGATGTCAACGGCGTGACTCTGGCTTCCGCTTCCTCTCTGGATAAGGCCATCGAAGGCTACGGCGGCAATGTGGCCGCTGCCACCGCCGTTGGCAAGCTGATTGCTGAGCGTGCCAAGGCCAAGGGTATCGAGAACGTCGTGTTTGACCGCGGCGGCTATCTGTACCACGGTCGTGTGCAGGCTCTGGCTGAGGGCGCCCGCGAAGGCGGCCTGAATTTCTAAGGGAGGAGGAAAACGAGAAATGGCAAGATTTGAAAGAGAACAGAGCGAGTATATCGAAAAGCTCGTTTACCTCAACCGTGTTTCCAAGACCGTCAAGGGCGGCCGTGTCATGAAGTTCTCCGCACTGATGGTTGTGGGCGATGGCAAGGGCAAGGTCGGCTATGGTTTGGGTAAGGCCGCTGAGGTCCCCGAGGCCATCCGCAAGGGCCTTGAGTCTGCCAAGAAGAACATGATCACCGTGACCATGTCCGGCAGCACCATTCCCCATGAGACCATCGGTGAGGCCGGCGCAGGCCGCGTGCTGATGAAGCCCGCTGCCCCCGGTACCGGTATCATCGCCGGCGGCGCCGTGCGTGCCGTTGTTGAGGCTGCCGGCATTAAGGATATCCGTTCCAAGTGCCTGCGCTCCAACAACCCCAACAACGTTGTCGCCGCTACCTTTGCGGGCCTGAAGAATATGCGCGGCCCTGAGGACGTTGCCCGTATCCGCGGCAAGAGCGTCGATGAGATCGTGGGCTAAGGAGGCGCTGAATTATGGCTAAGAATATTACGATTAAGCTCGCTAAGAGCCTGAGCGGCCGTCTGGAAAAGCAGGTGGCTACCGCTCATTCCCTGGGCCTGCGTAAGATCGGTGATATCACCGTGCAGCCCGATAATGACCAGACCCGCGGCAAGATCGCCAAGATCGGCTATCTGCTGCAGGTCACGGAAGAAAACTAAGGAGGACGGAATCATGAAACTGAGTGAACTGTCTCCCGCTGAGGGCTCCGTCCGTCAGGCCTATCGCAAGGGCCGTGGCGCCGGCAGCGGCAACGGCAAGACCGGCGGCCGCGGCCACAAGGGCCAGAAGGCCCGTTCCGGCGGTAAAGTCCGTATCGGCTTTGAGGGCGGCCAGATGCCTCTGGCCCGTCGTCTGCCCAAGCGCGGCTTCAACAACATTTTCGCAACTCCCATGGAGATCATCAACCTGAACGCCCTGAACGCATTTGAGGACGGTGAGACCGTCACCGCCGAGGCTCTGCTGGCCAAGGGCATCCTGTCCAAGTGCGAGTATGGCTTCAAGGTTCTTGGCAACGGCAAGGTCACCAAGAAGGTCACGGTTCAGGCTTCTGCTTTCTCCGCTTCTGCCAAGGAGGCTATCGAGGCAGCTGGCGGAAAGGCAGAGGTGAAGTAAAATGATCCAAACTGTTCGCAAGGCATGGGGCATCCCTGAGCTGCGGAAAAAGATCATCTTTACTCTCCTGATCCTGCTGATTTTCCGTGCCGGCAACGCCATCATGGTGCCCTATATCAACCGGGACGCGCTGGCGCTGCAGATGCAGCTCTGGGGCACCGGCCTGCTGGGCCTGTACAACGTGATGAGCGGCGGCGCATTTGCAACGGCTACCGTGTTTGCTCTGGGCGTTCAGCCCTATATCAACAGCTCCATTATCGTGCAGCTGCTTACGGTTGCCATCCCCTCTCTTGAGCGGCTGGCCCGTGACGGCGGCGAGGAGGGCAAGAAGAAGATTCAGTCCATTACCCGTTATGCCACCGTGGCCATCGCCATCCTGCAGGCCGTGGGTTATTACTTCATGATGAAGAATTATAACCTGCTGGGTCAGGAGGGCATTTGGCCCGCTCTGGTCATCATCGTGACATTGATCGCCGGTTCCTCCTTTGTGATGTGGATGGGCGAGCAGGTCACCGAGTTCGGTGTGGGCAACGGTATCTCCATCATCCTGTTTGCGGGTATCCTTTCCCGCATTCCCAACATGGTCTCCGGTATGGTGGACGGTGTTCAGAAGTGGTCCGCCATCAAGGCCGGCACCATGACGCTGGAATCTTTGACCTCTGCCGGTTATACCGAGGCGCAGGCACAGGCTTACCTCAACGGCGCTCTGGCTCCCTGGGCCATCGTGCTGCTGGTGGTGGGTATACTGGCCCTCATCGCCTTCATCGTGTTCATCAATGATGCCGAGCGCCGCATTCCTGTGCAGTACGCCAAGCGTCAGGTGGGCCGCAAGATGTACGGCGGTCAGAGCAGCACCTTGCCTATGAAGGTGAATATGTCCGGCGTTCTGCCGATCATCTTCGCTCAGAGCATCGCCTCTCTGCCCATCACTGTGTGGACCTTCATCGGTATGCCCAAGGAGGGCACCATTTCCTACAGCATTTACAATGCCATTGATACGAAGTCCGTCATCTACATGGTGGTGTACTTCATCATGATCATCGGCTTCAGCTATTTCTACTCCAGCATCCAGTTCAACCCCGTGGAGATCGCCAACAACCTGAAGAAGCAGGGCGGCTTCATTCCGGGCTTCCGTCCCGGTCAGCCCACCGTGCAGTTCATTCAGAAGGTCCTCAGCCGGATCACCCTGTTTGGCGCCATCTATCTGGGTATCGTGGCCATCTGCCCCCTGATCGTGGGTAAGGTCATCAACAATTCCTCTCTGGCCATCGGCGGCACCTCTGTCATCATCGTGGTAGGCGTGGCGCTGGAGACCGTGAAGGCGCTGGAGAACCAGATGCTGATGCGTCAGTACAAGGGCTTTTTGGAGTAAGAAGGAAGGCAGAAGATCATGAAAATGATTCTGTTGGGCGCGCCGGGTGCCGGTAAGGGCACCCAGGCTGAGCGCCTGTGCAAGGTGCTGAACATTCCCACCATTTCCACCGGCAACATCCTCCGGGCTGCCGTGAAGAACGGCACCCCCACCGGCAAGCAGGCGGAAGCCTACATGAAGGCCGGCAAGCTGGTCCCCGATGATGTCATCATCGGCATCATCCATGACCGGCTGGACGAGGAGGACTGCAAGAACGGCTACATTCTGGACGGTGTGCCCCGCACCATCGCTCAGGCTGAGTCGCTGGAAAAGGCCGGAATTAAGTTTGACGATGTTGTTTCCATTGAGATTGCCGATGAGGCTATCATGGAGCGCATGAGCGGCCGCCGCGTCTGCGAGCACTGCGGAGCCAGCTACCATCTGGTGGCTGTGCCCCCCAAGGTGCCCGGCGTGTGCGACAGCTGCGGCGGCAAGCTGGTTCAGCGGCATGACGATGAACCCGAGACGGTGAAGCACCGCCTTGAGGTCTATCATAAGGAGACCGAACCTCTGAAAGATTTCTACGCCGAGAGAGGTCTCCTGAGATCGGTGGAGAATCAACCCTCTGTGGAGGCCACAACTGAGGCCATCCTCAACGCCCTGAGGAGATGAGCTTATGATTACGCTCAAATCCCCACATGAGATCGAACTGATGCGCCGAGCGGGAAAAATTACCGCGGCTGCCCGTGCCTTGGCAGGGGAAATGGTAAAGCCCGGCGTAACAACCCGTGAGATCGACAGGGCAGTGGAGCATTTCATCCGCAAGCAGGGTGCCGTTCCCTCGTTCCTCCATTTCCCCGGCCCGCCGGGTGTCCGGGATTTCCCCGGAAGCGTCTGTGCCAGTGTCAACGATGAGATCATCCACGGTATCCCGGGTCCCCGGGTGCTGGAGGAGGGCGATATCGTCAGCATTGATGTGGGCGCCTATATCGGAGGCTACCATGGGGACTGCGCAGCCACCTTCCCCTGCGGCAAGGTCTCTCCGGAAGCGCAAGATCTGATCGATGTGACCAGACAGAGCTTCTTCGAGGGCATCAAGTTTGCTAAGGAAGGCCATCGGCTGTATGATATCTCCGCAGCGATCCAAGCCTATGTGGAGAGTCACGGCTACTCCATCGTCCGTGAGTATGTCGGTCACGGCATCGGCACGGAGATGCATGAGCCGCCGGAGATTCCCAACTACGGCAATCCCGGTCGTGGTCCCCGGCTCCTTCGGGGCATGACCATCGCGGTCGAACCTATGGTGAACGCGGGTACCGCTGCGATCCGCCAGATGCCGGACGGGTGGACTGTCCGGACAGCGGATGGCAAGTGGGCCGCCCACTATGAAAATACGCTTCTGATCACTGACGGGGAGCCTGAGATTTTAACGGCTCCCGCCATCTGAGGAACGGCGTATGGAGATCGCAAAATCTGACATTGTACGTTCCGATGCCGGCAGGGACCGGGGAAAACTCTTCATCGTGCTTGCGGTGGAGGGGGAGTACCTCCTGCTGGCGGACGGAAAGGGACGCAGGGTGGAGGCGCCCAAGCGCAAAAAGCGCAGACACGTGCTTTTTGTTGCAGCGGACGAAAGCCGCCTTGCCGATAAGATCAAACGCAGCGAGAAGATCACGAACAGTGAGCTTCGCAGGACACTTGCCGCCTACCGCGGCGAGGTCCAACCGGACCAGGAGGGATAACGTTTGGCAAAATCCGACATGATCGAAGTGGAAGGCGTTGTGGTGGAGTCACTCCCCAATACGACCTTTCAGGTGGACATTGGAAATGGCCACATGATTCTGGCACACATCTCCGGAAAACTCAGAATGAATTTCATCAGGATCTTGCCCGGCGATAAGGTCACTGTGGAGATGTCTCCCTATGACCTGACCCGTGGCCGGATCACCTGGCGCAGCAAATAAGCCGCGTCCGGCGAAATCTAAGACACAAAACGCTGAAAGGAAGGTTACAAACTTATGAAGGTAAGACCGTCCGTGAAGCCCATGTGCGAAAAGTGCAAGGTTATTCGCCGCAAAGGCCGTGTTATGGTGATTTGCGAGAACCCCAAGCACAAGCAGCGCCAGGGCTAAGATTGATTGGAGGTTAAAAAGTATGGCACGTATTGCCGGTATTGACCTGCCCAAGGATAAGCGCGTTGAAATTGGCCTGACCTATATTTACGGTATCGGCCGCAAGAGCGCCAAGGACATCCTGGAAAAGGCCGGGGTCAACCCTG
Organism: Neopoerus faecalis; assembly: GCF_029218125.1. Lineage (NCBI taxonomy): Bacteria > Bacillati > Bacillota > Clostridia > Eubacteriales > Oscillospiraceae > Neopoerus > Neopoerus faecalis. The sequence goes on from NZ_JARFXX010000002.1 coordinate 251,186, forward strand.
ACACCCGCGTGAAAGATCTGACTGATGACGAGGAGCAGAAGCTCCGTGACGTCATTGACGAGTATGTTGTGGAGGGCGACCTGCGCCGCCAGACCGCACTGGACATCAAGCGCCTTGGCGAGATCGGCTGCTACCGCGGCCTGCGTCACCGCAAGGGCCTGCCTGTCCGCGGCCAGCGCAGCAAGACCAATGCCCGTACCCGCAAGGGTCCCAAGAAGACCATCGCGAATAAGAAGAAGTAAGAAAGGAGAACAGCAATGGCACAGGCAAAGAAAGTCATCCGCCGTCGGCGGGAGAAGAAGAACATTGAGCGCGGCCAAGTCCATATCCGTTCTTCTTTCAACAACACCATGGTTACCGTGACCGATACGCAGGGCAACGCCATTTCCTGGGCGTCCTCCGGCGGTCTGGGTTTCCGCGGCAGCAAGAAGTCTACTCCCTTCGCAGCTCAGACGGCCGCTGAAACCGCCGCTCGTGCTGCTATGGAGCATGGCCTGAAGACCGTTGAGGTCTTCGTCAAGGGCCCCGGTCAGGGCCGTGAGGCCGCTATCCGGGCGCTGCAGGCCGTGGGTCTGGAAGTGACGATGATCAAGGACGTCACCCCCATCCCCCACAACGGCTGCCGCCCCCCGAAGCGCCGCCGCGTGTAATCGAAAGAGGAGGTAACAAGCAATATGGCTAAGAATATGCAGCCCATCGCTAAGCGCTGCAAGGCTCTGGGCATCTCTCCTGCTGAGATGGGTTACGCGAAGAAGACCACCAACCGTAATCCTGGCGGCCAGATGCGTAAGAAGAAGAGCGAATATGGCGTTCAGCTGGCTGAAAAGCAGAAGGTCAAGTTCATCTATGGCATTCTGGAAAAACAGTTCCATGCTTACTATGAAAAGGCAGCTGCTGCTCCCGGCAAGACCGGCGACAACCTGCTGATCATGGTAGAGCGCCGTCTGGACAACGTTGTTTACCGTCTGGGCCTCGCCGCTACCCGTCGTCAGGCCCGCCAGCTGGTGAGCCACGCCCACTTCACTGTCAACGGCAAGAAGGTCAACATTCCTTCCTCCATGGTGAAGGCCGGCGATGTCATCGAGGTCGCCGAGAGCAGCCGTTCTTCCGAGCTGTTCAAGCGCCTGACCGGCGAGAACGCTCCCATGACCCTGCTGCCCGCATGGCTGGAGCGCGAAAAGGGCTCCCTGAAGGGCACGGTTGCCCACCTTCCCACCCGCGAGGAGATCGATACTCCCGTGGAGGAGCACCTCATCGTCGAGTTGTACTCCAAGTAATTGGGAGGATACCCTCGAACAATGGTACGAACTGCAAGCGGCAGGCGGCTTGACCGCCTGACCGCAATGACAAGATGAAGGAGGGTAACCGCATGATCGAAATCGAAAAGCCCCAGATCGAATGCATTGAAAATCCGGCAGACGAAACCTACGGCAAGTACGTGGTGGAGCCGCTGGAGCGTGGCTATGGCACAACCCTTGGTAATGCCCTGCGCCGCATTATGCTCTCGTCCCTGCCCGGCACTGCCCCCACCACCATCAAGATCGATGGCGTGCAGCACGAGTTTTCCACCATCCCCGGCGTCAAGGAGGATGTGACGGAGATCGTTCTGAACATCAAGGGGCTGCTGACCAAGCTCCACGGTGATTCCGGCAAGACCGTCTATATTGAGGCGGTGGGTCCCTGCACCGTAACAGCCGGCGACATCAAGGCCGACGGCGAGGTCGAGGTGCTCAATCCGGAGCTGCACATTGCGACTCTGGACAGCGGCGCGACGCTGAACATGGAGATCACCCTCTCCCACGGCCGGGGCTATGTGCCTGCCGACCGCAATAAGCCCACGCAGAATGTCATCGGCACCATCGCCGTTGACTCCATCTATACCCCTGTCAAAAAGGTCAACTATACTGTGGAGCCTACCCGCGTAGGTACTTCCAGCGACTTTGACAAGCTGACGCTGGAGGTTTGGACCGATGGGACCATATCCGCCCGGGACGCTGTTTCTCTGGGTGCCAAGATCCTGTGCGACCACTTCACTTTGTTCACTGACCTCTCCGAGAGCGTAGGCAGTAAGCCTACCGTTGTGGAGAAGGCGGAGGCCCAGCGCGATAAGGTGCTGGAGATGACCATTGAGGAGCTGGACCTGTCCGTTCGCAGCTTTAACTGCCTCAAGCGCGCCAACATCAATACCGTCGAGGACTTGATTTCCAAGACCGAGGACGAGATGATGAAGGTCCGCAATCTGGGACGCAAGTCTCTGGAGGAAGTCATCAACAAGCTGGCGATGATGGGTCTGCATCTGGCTGACGAGGAAAACACCTAACTGCACCGCCGGAATACCCGGCGCACTATAATCCTGATAAGGAGGAGAACCGAAATGCCCGGAACTCGGAAACTTGGCAAGACTACCGACCAGCGCATGGCGATGCTGCGTCAGCAGGTCACTGACTTCCTTGATAACGGCAAGATGGAGACCACCATCACCCGTGCCAAGGAGATCAAGCCTCTGGCTGAAAAGATGATCACGCTGGGTAAGAAGGCCGATCTGGCTGCTTACCGTCAGGCGATGTCCTTCATCACCCGCGAGGATGTCTGCAAGAAGATCTTCAAGGAGATCGCTCCCAACTATGCGGAGCGCAACGGCGGCTATACCCGCATCATCCGCACTGGCATCCGCCGCGGCGATGCCGCTGAGACCGCTATCATTGAGCTCGTCTAATTAGACAGCCCTTTGATGTAAGCACTGATAAAAAGCCCCATTGTCATGGAAACTCGAGACCATGACAATGGGGCTTTTTTGCTGCCGGAAAGGAAGGGCAGTTGCCAGCAGCTCCGCCGCCAACGGGGTCTGTGCCCTCCTGCGGGGTGGGCGTATGCAGGACAGTCCACAGGCGCGTCTCGGAGCGGCTTTGACTTAGGTACGCACTAACTCAAAGAGCACCCGACAAAGAATTACAGTGGGGGAAAGAACCGCAAAGAGACAGGGAAATGTAAATGTTAGCCGACAGAAAGCAATTTCATTTTCGCAAGCCCATAAAAACGCCAGTGCCCCGCCGAAAGGCGGGGCACTGGCAGGAGAAAAATTAGGAAAGGAATCAGTTTGTTTCATCGAACGCCGAACAGGAGATCGCCGTAGGTGGGGAAGGGCCAGTATTTTGCGGCGGTAAGGGTCTCCGCTTCATCGCAGACAACTCGCAGCTCCGCCATCTTCTGAAGAACAACGTCCCGGATAACGTAGGCAGCGTCCGTGAAGTCCAATATGTCCTTCAAACGGACCAGCGTGGTGTCCAGCGCCTGTGCTGCCTCATAAATTTCGTCCACCAGCCCGGAAAGCCGTGTGATCTGCGCGGTCTCGTACTTGCCGGAAAGACCGGGGACAGCCGCCGCCTTGGCGGCAGCGAAGCCAGACAGCTCGCCCAAATAGCTCTCCACGGCGGGAAGAATTTCCTTTCGGGCCATGTCCACCATGGTCAGCCCCTCAATGGTAACGGTCTTGCAGTAGTTTTCAAGGCTGATTTCGTATCGAGAGCGAATTTCCGCCTCGGAGAAGATTTTCAGCGAGGTCAGCATATCCACGTTCTTCTTGTCCAGAATGGTAGCCAGCGCATCTGGCGTGGTGCGGAGATTCAGCAGACCACGCTCCTCTGTGGCCTCCCGAATCCATGCGTCATCGTAGCCGTTGCCGTTGAAAATAATGCGCTTATGAGCCTGAATAGAGAAGCGAATCAGCTCGTGCAGGGCAGTCTCAAAATCGGAAACGCCCTCCAGCTTATCGGCAAATTCCTTCAGTGTTTCCGCCATGGCGGCGTTGAGCATGATATTGGCGCAGGCAATGGAATCGGAGGAGCCCACCATGCGGAACTCAAACTTGTTGCCGGTGAAGGCAAAGGGAGAGGTGCGATTGCGGTCCGTGGTGTCTCGGGTGAACTTGGGAAGTACATGGACGCCCAGCTTCAAAACGGTTTTTTCCGCGCCGCTGTAGGGTGTGTCGGTCTCCACGGCCTTCAAAACGGCGGTAAGCTCATCGCCGAGGAAGATAGAGATCACGGCGGGAGGCGCTTCGTTGGCGCCGAGACGGTGATCGTTTCCGGCAGTGGCCACGGAAAGCCGCAGCAGATCCTGATAGTTGTCCACCGCCTGAATGGTGGCGCAGAGGAACAGGAGGAACTGGGCGTTTTCGTAGGGCGTGTCGCCGGGCTTGAACAGATTTACGCCGGTATCCGTAGCCAAGGACCAGTTGTTATGCTTGCCGCTGCCGTTGAGGCCGGCAAAGGGCTTTTCTGCCAGCAGGCGCACCAGCCCGTGCCGAGAGGCTACCTTCTGCATGACCTCCATGGTGAGCTGGTTGTTGTCCGTGGCGATATTGGCTACCCGGTAAATGCACGCCAGCTCATGCTGGGAAGGGGCCACCTCGTTGTGCTCTGTTTTAGCCAGAATCCCAAGCTTCCACAGCTCCTGGTTCAACTCCTCCATGTAGGCTTCTACCCGGGGCTTGATGGCGCCGAAGTAGTGGTCATCCATCTCCTGCCCCTTGGGGGGCTTAGCACCGAACAGCGTCCGGCCGCAGAAAACAAGGTCTTTCCGCTGTTCGTACATGGCCTTATCAATGAGAAAGTACTCCTGCTCCGGGCCGACGCAGGGACGGACACACTTGACGTCCTCGTTGCCGAACAGCCGCAGCACCCGCATGGCCTGCCTGTTCAGGGCCTGCATGGAGCGCAGCAGCGGCGTTTTCTTATCCAGCGCCTCGCCGCCGTAGGAGCAGAAGGCCGTAGGGATGCAGAGGGTGTGGCCCTTGATGAAGGCATAGGAGGTGGGGTCCCACGCGGTGTAGCCCCGGGCTTCAAATGTGGCCCGCAGTCCGCCGGAGGGGAAGGAGGAGGCGTCCGGCTCGCCTTGAATCAGCTCCTTGCCGGAAAACTCCATGATAACGCCGCCATCCGGGGAGGGGGAGATGAAGCTATCGTGCTTTTCCGCCGTGATTCCATTGAGGGGCTGGAACCAGTGGGTGAAATGGGTGGCGCCATGGGCTACGGCCCAGTCCCGCATGGCGGCGGCCACGGCGTCCGCTACGTGGGTATCCAGCGTGGAACCCTCGTCAATGGTTTTCTTCAGGGAGGCATAGACCTCGGAGGGCAGCATGGAGCGCATCGCGCGATCATCAAACACCAGACTGCCGAAATACTCAGGAACTGTACGCATATTCTTTCTCCTTCCCATACAAAAAAAGGGGACAGCGGTCCCCGGAGGACTCGCTCCGGGACACCGTTGCCCCATGTAAACGAAAATAGCGTCTTGAAGAATCACTCTCCAAGACGCCATTGCCTTTGATGTTGGGAATTATACACGGGGCAGGCAGCATTGTCAAGAGGTTTTTACCAAAAATAACAGAAAAATTTCAGGGAAATTGCCGAAAACCCTTGACAATAGTAGGAGATACGATTACAATAAAATCACAATTTCAAAGTCCCTTATCAAGAGTGGCGGAGGGAACGGCCCGATGAAACCACGGCAACCTGATGAATCAAGGTGCCAATTCCGGCGGAAACGACAGATGAGGAGCGGAAAACGAAACGTTTCGCGCGCTCCCATGGCGGGAGTGCGTTTTGTTTTTCGTCCGGGAGGGGACAGCAAAAAAAGGAGAAGGACAACTATGGCAAGACACTATCTTTTCACCTCCGAATCCGTGACGGAGGGCCATCCCGACAAGATCTGCGACCAGATTTCCGATGCCGTGCTGGACGCCATTCTGGCGCAGGACCCCAACGGCCGCGTGGCCTGCGAGACCACGGCCTCTACCGGCCTTGTGCACATCATGGGCGAGATCACCACCAGCTGCTATGTGGACATCGCCAAGATCGCCCGTGAGGTCATTCGGGACATCGGCTATGACCGGGCCAAGTACGGCTTTGACTGCGACACCTGCGGCATCATCACCAACATTGATGAGCAGTCCGGCGATATCGCGCTGGGCGTGGACAAGTGCCTGGAGGTCAAGGAGGGCGAGGCAGATGACGGTCTGGACAACGGCGCCGGCGATCAGGGCATGATGTTCGGCTACGCCTGCGACGAGACCCCGGAGCTGATGCCCCTGCCCATTTCCCTTGCACACAAAATGGCCCGCAAGCTCACCGAGGTCCGCAAGACCGGACTTGTGAACTATCTGCGGCCCGATGGAAAGACGCAGATCACGGTGGAGTACGATGGCGACAAGCCCGTCCGCGTGGACACCGTGGTGCTCTCCACCCAGCACAGCCCCGAGGTGACGCTGGAGCAGATTCGCAAGGACATGATCGAAATGGTCATTAAGCCCACCGTCCCCGCCGAGCTGATGGATGAGAAGACGAAATTCTACGTGAACCCCACCGGACGGTTCGTCATCGGCGGCCCACAGGGCGACAGTGGCCTCACCGGCCGGAAGATCATTGTGGATACCTACGGCGGCAGCGCTCCCCACGGCGGCGGCTGCTTCTCCGGCAAGGACCCCACCAAGGTGGACCGCTCCGCGGCCTACGCCGCTCGCTGGGTAGCCAAGAACATCGTGGCTGCCGGTCTTGCCCGGAAGTGCCAGGTGCAGCTGGCCTATGCCATCGGTGTAGCCCAGCCCGTCAGCGTGCTGGTAGATACCTTCGGCACCGGCACCGTGGGCGACGATAAGCTGGAGGAGGCTGTGAAGAAGGTCTTTGACCTGCGCCCCACTGCTATCATCCGCGATCTGAATCTCCGCAAGCCCATTTACCGCCAACTGGCGGCCTACGGCCACATGGGCCGCGAGGACTTAAGCGTGGCTTGGGAGAAGACCGACCGAGTGGACGCCCTGAAGGCAGCCCTGAACTGAAAAGAGCAATCTTGAGCGGGAGGTGACATGCCTCCCGCTTCTTTTGCGGTCCGTGGCGGGGCTAAGTGACGCGGGTCCATTGACCGCTTCGGCGGGATATGCTATAATCACTCCGTATTCATGAAAGGAGGCGGCCTATGCCTGCCATTTCTGTGATCGTGCCGGTGTATCAGGCGGAGCGGCTGCTGCCGCAGTGCGTGGAGAGCGTTCTGGGACAGACATTTTCCGATTGGGAGCTGCTGCTGGTGGACGATGGGAGCCGGGACGGTTCTCCGGCCCTGTGTGACGCCTATGCGGCGGGGGATGCCCGCGTCCGGGTCTTTCACAAGCCCAACGGTGGCGTGTCCAGCGCCCGCAATCTGGGGCTGGAGCAGGCACGGGGGCAGTGCATCGCATTTTTGGACGCGGATGACGCCCTTGTGCCCGCCGCGCTGGAAACACTGTGGTATCTCCGGGAAAAGGCCGGGGCGGACAGCGCAGGCTGCGCTCACCTGAATGTGTCCCCGACGGGGGAGGAGCGGACAGAGCAGCTGCTGCCCGCCGGCATTTACGAGCAGACCGGCCTCCGGGAGCATATCCTCTGGCCCCTGACCGGCGAACGGCTCAGGCCGCCGGTGTTCAACGGCTTCATCTGGCGCTTCCTATTTGACGCCGCTATCCTCCGGGAAAACGCCATCACCTTTGAGGGGGCGTATCTGGAGGACGAGCTGTTTTTGATGGAGTATTTTGCCAATGCCCGGCGTCTGGCCGTAACGGAAACGCCGCTGTACCGGTATCTTGAAAACCCCGCCTCCGCCACTCACCGCTATATGCCGGATTATCCGCAGGTTTTTGCCCGGTTTTTGGAGCGGAAGGCGGAGGTCGTGGAGCGGTACGGACTCTCCGCCGCCCGGCCTCAGTGGCGGGCCGACACGGTATGGGCAGGGTTGCTCATCGCCGTGGGGAACGAGTACGCGAAAAGCAACCCCAAATCCGCAAGGGAGAAACAGAAAACGGTGGAGGCCCTTTGTGCTCAGCCGGAATTTGCAAGAGCCATCCGGGAGCTTTGTCCCAAGGGCTTGGGCCGCAACAAGCAGATCGTGGCCGATCTCATCGGCAGCGGCCGCTTCGGTACGCTGACAGTCCTGTACCGCTTGAAAAACCGTATGTAAGGAGAACGTATGACACTTTGGCAAACCAGCCTGACCTACCGGGTGTGGGTCTGGCTCTGTAATGTTTATGAGGACAGCGCCCTGCACCGCATTTTAGCGGCAGTTGGCCGCTGGTGCAGCGAGCAGATTGAGGATAGCCGCGTGCTGCGGCCCTTGTGCCGGGAGGGCGCGGTGGCCCGGGCGTGGCGGGAGAGCCTGCTGTGCAGGCTTCTGAGCGTTCTTGTCAATCTCCCGGGAACGCTGCTCCACGCATGGTACAAGGCGTGGAATTTGACATTTGAGGACAGCTTTTTTGCCCGCCTTGCCTTTGACATGGGGGACAACGCCTCTATCGCTCAGTTCTGGTGCATCGCAGCGCTGTGGTGTATTCCCTACGAGCGCTGGAACAACGCCTATAGCTTTTTGACAGGCGTTTTGCTGCTGCTGCTGTTTTACGCCGGGGCTATGCGGACGGGCCGCCGTCTGGATGTGGCCCGGATCGGCTTCTATCCGGCGCTGATGCTGGCTGCGGTGACGCTGGCCGTGACCTTCTCCTATGCGCCGGGGCTGTCCGCCCGGTTTTTGATCTACCATGTGTCCGCCGCGCTGCTGACGCTCATCACCGTCAGCGCTGTGCGGAATGGGGAGGACCTGAAGCGCCTGTGCGCCGGGGCGGCGGTCTGCGTAGGCGGTACCGGAGCCTACGGCATCGTCCAGCGGCTTCAGGGCGTGAAGGTGAACCCCTCCTATGTGGATCTGAAGGTCAACGCCGGAATGCCGGGGCGGGTCTACTCCATTTTCGATAACCCTAATACCTTCGCGCAGGTATTGCTGCTGCTGCTGCCGCTGGTGCTGGCGCTGGTCATTACGGCGAAGCACTGGCAGTGGAAGGTCATCGCCGCCGGTATTTTTTGCGTGGGAGGCATGGCCATGGCTATGACGTATTCCCGTGCGGCGTGGGTGGGTCTTGCCTGCTCCATGGCGGTGTTCGTATTTTTGTGGAAGCCGAAGCTGATTCCCGCCTTTATCGCCCTGTGTGTGCTGGCAGTGCCCTTCCTGCCCACCACGGTGCTGAACCGCATCCTCACCATTACCAATACGGCGGATTCCTCCACCTCCAGCCGGGTGTCCCTTTACCGGGCGGCCATTGAGGTCATTAAGCGCTCGCCCCTGACCGGCGCGGGCCTCGGCACCGCCGCCACGCAGGAGTACATCCGGGAGTTCAACCTCTATCATGACAAGGCCCCCTTTGTCCACGCCCACAACTTCTATCTGGAGGTCTGGATTCAAACGGGTCTTTTGGGCGTGTGCAGCTTTGTGGGCTCTATGCTCTGGAATATCAAAAATGCCGCTCGCGCTGCGCGGCACAGCGGTCCCTCCGTGGGTCGGACGGTGGCGGTGGCCGCCGCCTCCGCCATGTGCGGCGCCATGGTCTGCGGCCTTGCGGACTTCCTCTGGAACTACCCCCGGGTGCTGTGCATTTTCTGGTTCACCTTCGCCATGGCGCTGGCAGGCGTCAAGGTCTGCGGACTGGAAGCGGCATAATGCCGCGCTTGCGGGATGATTAAAGCAGCCGTGTCCCGTAGGGGACACGGCTGAGACTGTTGTTAAAGTGGTAAATTTTCAGCAACGGTAAGGAAGAGTGTGCGCGGGAAACCCAAGAAGGGTGTCCTGCGCCATTGAGATCAACAGTTTTCAGAACTTTTTTAAAGTTCTGAAAACTTGTTCAGCGGGGCGAAAAGACTTTTTCGACACGCTGAGCCGTGTCTCATGTGGGACACGGCTGCTTTTTCCTTTGCGCGCTCAATTCTGCCCCGCTTTTTGGGCGGGATAGGGGATGAAATAGGGCTGGGTACCCCGCTCCGTTAGCTTTTGCTCCAGCCATGCCTTCACGGCCTCCACCCCCTCCTCCGTCCACGGAAACGTCTGGGATTCCACATCCTTGGCCAGCTCAAAGCTGGTGTTTTCGTATACCCAGACTGTGAGCATACCGTCCCCGTCCGTCCATCCGTCCCGCTTGAAGCGGTAGCGGAACGTGCCGACACTGCCGGGATAAATGGCGGCCTTTGTGAAAAAAGCCATGTTCAGAAAGTCAAAATGTCCCATGCCTTGCGCTCCTTGTGCTTGATAGAACCAGTATATCACAGTGGCGGCATTTTCGCAACGCCGCCTTGCGGAGCAGAGGGAAACGCGGTATACTGAGGCAAAAGGGAGGGAGAGCGCTGTGCGTTATCTGGTATTGTCGGATTCCCACGGAAACATTGCCAACATGGAAACGGCGGTGGAGCGGGAACGGCCCGACGGAATTTTACATTTGGGGGACTGCTGGCGGGATGCGGAACGCCTTGCGGAGCGGTATCCGGACATCCTCATGGAGCACGTTCCCGGCAACTGCGACTGCCGCCCGGAGGAGCCGCTGGAAAAATTGGCGATTTTAGGGGACTGCCGGGTGCTGCTCTGCCACGGCCATACCTACGGTGTGAAAACGTCGCTGCTGGCGGCGGGACTGAAGGCGGAGCAGGACCGGCTGGACGCTTTTTTGTTCGGACACACCCATAAGCCGCTGGTGGACCGGCGGGGCCGGACGCTGTTCCTGAACCCCGGCAGCATCGGCACCGGTCTGCGGCCCACCTACGGCATACTGACTGTGGAGGGCAATCGGCTGGACGGACGCACCGTATTTCTGGACGCCCCGGCGGCGGGAAAATAAAGTTCGATATTAGCAATTTTAATAGTTAAAAGTTGCTTTTCTGATTTTACAAAGGTGCACCTATCTGGTATAATAAAACAGCTGTGGGCTGCGGCCCCGGCAGAATTCAACAAATAATTTGCCGCCGCAGGCGGCGGAATGGAGAATGCTATGAGCCGTATGGTCGGTACTGTTTCCCGGGGTGTTCGGGCGCCTATTATCCGCAGCGGCGATGATCTGGTGGAGATCGTCACCCAGTCCGTTCTGGAGGCTGCCGCACAGCCGGAGGATGGCTTTACCATCCGCGACCGGGATGTTGTAGCCATGACCGAGGCCATTGTGGCCCGCGCACAGGGCAACTATGCCTCTACCGATGATATTGCCGCCGACGTCCGCGCCAAGCTGGGCGGTGAGACCGTGGGTGTCATTTTCCCCATCCTCAGCCGCAACCGCTTTGCCATCTGCCTGCGGGGCATTGCCAAGGGCGCAAAGAAGATCGTCCTTATGCTCAGCTACCCCTCCGATGAGGTAGGCAACCATCTTATTGACCCGGACCTCATGGACGAGAAGGGCGTGGACCCCTACCGGGATGTGCTGACGCTGGAGCAGTACAGGGAGCTGTTCGGCTACACCGTGCACCCCTTCACTGGTGTGGACTATGTGGCCTATTACATGGACCTGATTCGGGACTGCGGCGCCGAGGTGGAGGTGGTGTTTGCCAATGACGCCAAGGCCATCCTGCCCTATACGAAGAACATCATCAACTGCGACATCCATACCCGCAAGCGCACCAAGCGCCGCCTGCTGGCCGCCGGTGCGGAGAAGGTCTATTCTCTGGACGAGCTTCTCACCGCGCCTGTCAATGGCAGCGGCTATAATGAGAAATACGGCCTTCTTGGCACCAATAAGGCTACCGAGGATACGGTGAAGCTGTTCCCTCGGGATTGTCAGGGGCTTGTGGAGGCCATTGCCAAGAAGCTCTATGACGCCACCGGCAAGCACGTGGAGGTCATGGTTTACGGCGACGGAGCCTTCAAGGACCCTGTGGGCAAGATCTGGGAGCTGGCGGACCCCGTGGTGTCTCCCGCTTATACCGCGGGGCTGGAGGGCACGCCCAACGAACTGAAGCTGAAGTATCTGGCAGACAATGACTTCGCCGCCCTCAACGGCGAGGAGCTGCGCCAGGCCATCAAGGGCCGCATCGCCGCTAAGGACGGAAGTTCTCTGGTGGGCAACATGGTCTCCGAGGGCACAACCCCCCGCCGCCTGACGGACCTCATCGGCTCTTTGTGCGATCTGACCTCCGGCTCCGGCGATAAGGGCACCCCCATCGTCTACATTCAGGGCTATTTCGATAACTATACCAACGATTGATTTTCTGAAATACGAAAGCAGCAAAGCCGCCCATTGGGCGGCTTTGCTGCTTTATTGAATGTGTATTTACCGGAATCACTGCCATTCGATTTTTCCGTTTTTTGCTTCGTAGTCTGCCACGGCATTTCGAATCAAAATCAGGATTTGACTGTTGGCGGAGCGGCCCTCATAATCCGCCACGATATGCAGTTTGTGCAGCAGTTCCTCATCAATGCGAATGGAAAGACTTTTGATGGCCATAAAAGCACCTCTTAGTAGATATGTTTTATATTTACATTAGGCTCACTTTGGCTTATAATGCTTCGTATAGATATAAAATATATCTAAAATATGTTCTTTTTTAGGAGGCACTCTTATGACGGACTACAAGACCATGTACTTGCATTTGTTCAACCGCGTGTCAGATGCCGTAAGTGCGCTGGAGGCCATGAACTTCGGACAGGCAAAGGCGCTTTTGATTTGTGCACAGCAGGAGGCGGAGGAACGCTATTTAGAGCAGGGGAAAGCGGATAAATAACCGGGAGGGCGGCAGCCCTCCCGGACATTCGTTGTATTTACAAAATCAGCAGCAGGCCCAGCGCTACCAGAAGCTCCTCGTCCGCCTTTTCACGGAACAGAAAGTACAGCAGGCCCAGCAAGAGCAGGTCTCCGGCGTCCACACGGTCCAGATGAAGCTGGTCCAGCACCCGCCGCAGATACCCGGCGATACCCTCCGTGCCGCCGGAAAAGGGCGGAAAGGTGAAGGGGAGTTGCCCGCCGGGGGCGGATGGCTGCGGTCCATCGGGGCGAGGCCGTTCCTGTTCTTTATTGGGCGGCGTATTGGGCGGTGCACCGCCCTGCGGCGGGGGAGGCCCCGGCCCCCGGGCAGGGGCCTCCGGCTCCGTGACCCGTGTATAGCTTCCATCATCCTGACGGATATAGCGGTTATACATGGTCCTCCCCCTTCAGCAGAAACTTTTTTCCCACCCGGAACAGGCGGGCCAACTGTAAGGCCCGTTCCACCTTTTCCTGCCGCTCCGGCTTCAGATAAGGCCGCAGGGCGAACAGCAGGCGGCGGGCGTTGCTATCCCGGTCGCCGCCTAACTCTCGGAGAATCGGCAAAAGGGAAGCAATGGTTTTCGGGTCGATGCTCCCAAGGCCGGAAAGAAAGCTGAGGTCCGGCCCACCGGGGGGCGGGGCCGCGTTGGGCGGCGCACCCCAGCCGCCGTTTCCACTATTCTGCCCCGGATTTTGCCCCGGCGCCGCACTGAAGAAATTTTCGGGTGGGGGAGGGCCGCCGCTCCGGGGTGCGCTCCATGCTCCGGCAGGGGTATTCTGCTCCGGCGAAGGCTGCTGGGGCGCCGCCTGATAGGGCTGCTGCAGGGGCGGTGTATTGGGCGGCGGTGTGCCGCCGCTGGTCTGCCCCTCGCCGCCCATGAGGGATTGGGCCATTTTCATGATCTGGTCCATGGCCTCCGGGTTGGAGAGGAGGCTGTTGAGCTTATCGTCAAACTCCGCCACGGGGCCGGACCTCCTTTCCTACAGCTCTACGCTCCGGCTGATGCGTTCCATCAGCGCCGCGCCCTCCGGGCTTTGGGCTACCCGGCCTACCAGCTCCGCCATTACGTTGGTGTCTCCCCGCATGGCAGCCTGCACCGCCCGCTGGAGACCGGCGCCGTTGTCCGGCCGGGTCAGGGTCTGCATCAGCGTCTGTCCGTCCCGGGACTGCATAAGCCGCCGGAGGGCGGCGGGATCGGCCTTCAGCCGTTCCATCATCCGCTTGGTGTTTTCATCCATGGCTGTGTCCTCCCATGATCTCAGTCTCAGACCAATATATGATAGGCGCATAAAAAATGTGCCTGTGAACTTCACAGGCACATGGGGAATAAGATTATTTCCGCTTTTTCCCGGCGGCGCAGTCGGATCTCAGGGGACAGCCTTCGCATTTGGGGGACCGGGCGGTGCATACATCCCGGCCGAAGAGCACCATCCGGTGACAAAATGACCCGGATTCCGCCGGGGGAATGGCCCGGCGGAGCTGCTGCTCCACTTTTACCGGGTCCTTGGAGCCGTCCGTGATTCCCAGCCGCCCGGTGATGCGGATGCAGTGAGTGTCGCAGACGTAGGAGGGCTGTCCGTAAACGTCCCCCAAAATCAGATTGGCGGTCTTGCGGCCCACGCCGGACAGGGAGGTGAGGTCCTCCATATTGTCCGGCACCCTGCCGTCGAAGCGCTCGATAAGCTGCTGGGCGCAGGAGACCAGATCCCGGGCCTTGCCGTTATAGAACCCGCAGGAGTGGATATATTCTCCCACCTCCTTAGGGTCCGCCTCCGCGAAAGATTTTAGCGTTGGGAAGCGGGCGAACAGCGCCGGAGTCACCAAATTCACCCGGGCGTCCGTGCACTGGGCGGAGAGGCGCACGGCAAACAGCAGCTCGTAATCCTTTTCATATTGCAAAGAGCACAGCCCTTCCGGGTACAGCTCCTTCAGCTTTTCTATGATTCGCAGGGTAGACGCCTTATACCGCATGACCTGCCTCCTGTACGTGTTTTTTTCATCTTATCACAAATTCCGGGAAAATACCAGAAAAAATGCCATAGCAATTTCCGGCAGGCTGTGATATAATCATCTATCAGTAATTCGGAGAGGAGGGAATGCCATGCACCGGCCCTTGGCGGACGAGATTCGCCCGAAATCGCTGGACGAGGTGGTGGGCCAGCGTCATCTTCTGGCCCCCGGCGGGGTGCTGCGGCGGCTCATTGATGCCGGAACGGATGCCAACATGGTGTTCTACGGCCCCTCCGGCACCGGCAAGACCACCGTGGCCAATATCATCGCGGAAAGGACCAACAAGACCCTCTACCGGCTCAATGCCACAACGGCCTCCTTGCAGGACGTCAAGGACATCATCGCCGATGTGGGGACGCTGCTGGCTCCCGGCGGTATTTTGCTGTATCTGGACGAGATTCAGTATTTCAACAAAAAGCAGCAGCAAAGTCTTCTGGAATTTATGGAGAACGGGTCGCTGACCCTGATTGCCTCCACCACGGAAAACCCATTTTTCTACGTATATAACGCGCTGCTTTCCCGCAGCAGCGTGTTTGAGTTCAAGCCTGTCCCGGCGGAGGAGATTCGCCCCGCCGTGCTCCGGGCGCTGGAGATCATGAGAGGCCGCACGGCGCTGCCGCTGCGGTGGGAGGACGGTGTGCCGGAGCGCATCGCGCAGGGCTGCGGCGGCGATGTGCGGAAATCCATCAATGCCGTGGAGCTATTGTGCGAGGCGGCGGTGTCGGTAGACGGAGGGCTGCTGCTGACAGAGGCGGACGCGGAAGCGCTGGCCCAGCGCAGCGCCATGCGCTATGACCGGGGCGGCGACGCCATGTATGACGCCGCCTCCGCCCTCCACAAGTCCCTCCGGGGCAGCGACCCGGACGCGGCGCTGCACTATCTATCCCGTTTTTTAGAGGCCGGGGACCTCATCACCCCCTGCCGGCGGCTGCTGTGCGCCGCCAGCGAGGATGTGGGACTGGCCTACCCGCAGGCCATTTCCATTGTGAAGTCCTGTGTGGATACGGCCATGCAGTTGGGACTGCCGGAGGCGCAGCTCCCCTTGGCGCAGGCGGCGGTGCTCATTGCCACCGCGCCGAAATCCAACAGCGTTTCCGCCGGTATTATGGCGGCGTGGGCGGACGTCAGGGCTGGCCGCAGCGGCGATGTGCCCCGGGAATTGCAGAACGTCCACGCCGACTCCGCCGGTCTGGAGCGGGAGCAGGGGTATAGGTACCCCCATAACTATGGCCACCATTGGGTGCGGCAGCAATACCTGCCCGACGCCATCAAAAACGCCCATTATTATGACTACGGCGACAACAAGAACGAACAGGCCGCCAAAGCATACTGGGACAAAATCAAGGGACCTGGGTAAACACGGTCTCTGCGGCCTCCCCCTCAAAATTTGCCGGGGAATAGACCCAGCGCTCCAGCACGCCGTCGGTGATCCAGTACCGCAGCGGCTCCGGCACCGGAAGGGGCGGCAGCCGCTCGATGACCTGCAGCTTTACCTTCATCCGTTCCGGGCGGAGGGAGCGAATGTTCACCGAGACCGCGTCCCCCTCGTGAAGATCGTCCCGCCGGTCCGTCAGGCCGGAGAGGTTGGGAGTCAGCTCAATAAAGGCACCGTAGTCCTGTATGCCGCGGACGATGCCCTGCACGGTGTCCCCCGGCGCAAACAGACTGGCGTTTTCCAGCCATGTCCCCAGCAGCTCCCGGTGGGTCAGGGTGATTCGGTGGGACGCGCGGTCAAGGCTCTTGACCACGGCGAGGATTTTCTGCCCTATCTGGAACCGCTCCCGGGGATGGCGGATGCGGGCGGCGGAGATGTACGCCGTAGGCAGCAGCGCCACAATGCCCCGGCCAATGTCCACAAAGGCGCCGAAGGGCTCCATGCCAACAATTCGGCCGGTGACAACGGAGCCGGGGCGCAGCAGTGCCTCAAGTGCCGTGATGGCGTCCTCCTGCGCCTGCTTGCGGGACAGCAGCGCCACCGGCGCGCCCTTGGCGTCGGCGGAGAGGTCCGTCACGGTGAAACACACCGGCTTTCCCACACGGGAGAGCACGGCAATATCCCTCCCCGCGCCGGTGATCCATGGGGCGGTGACTTCCTCCCGGGGCATCCGGGCAGTGACGCTCCCAAATTGGAAGTGGAGGCACAGCGCCGCGTCGCACCGCAGCGCCGCGGCCTCTAAAACAGCGCCGCTGCTTTGAGCGTCCCGAAGGGCGGACAGCGTGAGAGGAACGGGGGCTGACAGCCCCTCGGGAGGATAGAGCTTGTTTTCCGGCATAGTAAATCATCCTTTACCATTTGATGCTTTAGCCTATGCAGCTTTGCAGGCACTGTGACAGGAGGAATCGTATGGATCTGCATATTAAGGACATTGTGGAGCTGAAAAAGACTCACCCTTGCGGCTCGAAGCAATGGGAGCTGACCCGGGTGGGAATGGATATTAAGCTGAGGTGCCTCGGCTGCGGCCACGAGCTGATGCTGCCGCGGTCCCGCGTGGAGAAAAGCATTAAAAAAATCATACCGGCCGCGGAGCGCGGCGAAGGAGGAACTGCGAAATGACCCCGAAAAAGACCCGCATCATTGCCCTGATCTTAGTGGGCGTGCTGATTTTCGGCCTGGCCGCCACCGGCCTGAGCGCACTGCTGCTATAAGAGGGTAGTAAATAGCTCGACGAAATACCGTTGCTTCTCTTGCTGAAGTATGCTAAAATGACCGTAGAAAAGCCGCCGGACCTCGGCGGAGATAAGGAGCGTGTACCATGAACAGAATCATTACCATCAGCCGGGAATACGGCGCGGGCGGACACTCCATCGGCCGGCGTGTAGCGGAGGAACTGGGAATCCCCTTCTATGACCGGGATATCGTCAAACAGACGGTGAAGGCCAGCGGCTATGATCTGGACATGGTGGAGCACGATGAGGAGGATGTGACCCGGACGGGCTTTTTCCTCAAGAGTCTCTGCTCTGTTTCTGACGCCTCGTTTTCCGATACGCAGGACGCCATCCATGAGGTGCAGAGCACGGTAATTTTGCATCTTGCCAAGGAGGGGCCGTGCGTGATTTTAGGCCGTTGCGCCGATGAGATTCTGCGGAAAGCGGACATCAAAAGCATGAATGTGTTCATCCGGGCGGACGCGGCCCACCGGGCAGCGCGGGTGCGGGAGCTCACCGGCTGCACCGACCCGGCGGAAATTCAGAAAATCATCGCACGGCGGGACGAGAGCCGCCACACCTATTACGCCCACTACACCGGCAAAAAGTGGGGTGACAGCCGGAACTATGACCTTGTGCTGGACAGCGGCACGCTGGGCTATGACCTCTGCATCCGGCTCATTACCGAGGCCGCACGGGCGGAATAACTGAATAAAGAACTAACTACGGCGGACAGCTTTTGCTGTCCGCCGTCAGCGTGTCGAAAAAGTCTTTTCTCCCCGCTGAACAAGTTTTCAGAACTTCATAAAAGTTCTGAAAACTAAGGATTTCAATGGCGCAGGACACCCTTCTTGGGTTTCCCGCGCACACCCTTCCTTACCGTTGCGGAGGATTTACCACTTTATCGACAGTCTCACGGCGGACAGCTTTTGCTGTCCGCCGTTTCCTTTTGCGACGTATTTCCCGGCGGAGGCGGGCTATAATGACCATGAGAGAGGGGGGAGCGGCATGACGGTGGTGTATTTGGACAGCGTATTTTTGTTCAACGCGCTGCTTGACTATCTGCTGGTCCTCTCTGCCGCCCGGCTGGCGGGGCTGACGCTCCGGCGGGGACGATACATTCTCTGTGGGCTTTTAGGCGGTGCGTATGCCGCCGCTGTGTTTTTACCGGGAGGTGCATTTTTGACCGCCGCGCCGGTGAAGGCGGCGGCGGGGGTACTGCTGGCACTGGCGGCCTTCGGCGGGGAGCGGCATTTCTGGCGGCTGACACTGTTGACCTTCGCCATCGCCTGCGCGCTGGCGGGAAGCGTTCTGGCGCTGGGACTGCTGGCAGGACAGAACATCCCCAATGCCCGGGGTGTGTTCTATACGAATGTGGACAGCAGAACGCTGCTGGTGTCGGCGGCGGGGGTGTACCTTGTGCTGACGGTGCTGTTCCGGGCGGCGGCGTCCCACGGCCTCCGGGGTGAACGGCTGGCGGTCACGGTGATGCTTTTGGGAAAGACCGCGTCCTTCACGGCGCTGCGGGATACCGGCAGCGGCCTGCGGGACAGCACCGGCACCCCGATTCTGACGGTGGAGCGGCGCTGCCTTCCCCAGCTTCCAAGAGAGCTGGAGCGGCTCCCGGCAGCAGAGGCGCTGCCGCTGCTGCGGCGGCTGGAACCGGCGCTTTGCCCGCAGCTTCTGCCGGTGCGGACAGCGGCGGGCGGGGGCCTGCTGCTCACCGTGCAGTGCGACTGGGCGGACATTGACGGACAGCGCCGCCCCGGCGTGCGAATCGCCCTGACGGACGCGGAGCTGGGGGACGGATATACCGCCCTATGGGGTGGAGAAGGGAGAAAACGCCATGCTCATGTGGCTTCGGAGACTGCTGGACCGTCTGGGTCTGCTGCCGAAACAGGACGTCCACTATATCGGCGGCAGCGATACGCTGCCCCCGCCCCTGACCCGGGAGCGGGAGGCGGAGCTGCTGGCGCGGCTGAGCGACGAGGACGCCCGGCAGGAGGTCATTGAACATAATCTGCGGCTGGTGGTGTACATCGCCCGCCGGTTTGAAAATACCGGCGTGAATATCGAGGACCTCATTTCCATCGGTACCATCGGGCTCATCAAGGCGGTAGGTACCTACCGCACGGATAAGAATATCAAGCTGGCTACCTACGCCTCCCGGTGCATTGAAAATGAAATTCTGATGTATCTTCGGAAGAACGCGGGCCGCAGGGCGGAGGTCTCCTTTGACGAGCCGCTGAACACGGACTATGACGGAAACGAGCTGCTGCTCTCCGATGTGCTGGGGACGGAGGCGGACACCGTGATGCGTCCCATTGAGGACGATGTGGATCTGAGCCTGCTGGCGGCGGCGCTGGACACCCTCACTCCCCGGGAGCGGGAGATCATCACGCTGCGCTTCGGCCTCGGCGGGCGGCGGGAGCAGACGCAGAAGGAGGTGGCCGACCAGATGGGAATTTCCCAGAGCTACATTTCCCGGCTGGAAAAGCGCATTATCCAGCGGCTGAAGAAGGAAATTCTGCGGCTGTCCTGAGCCTTGATATTGACTTTGCCCTGGTTCGGTGGTATAATGCCGACAATCAAACGCAAGGATGCGGAGCAGTAGCGGCCAGGGACAGTCAAGAGAGAGGGCGGTTGGGTGCAAGCCCCCCTGAACCGGCAGTGAAGTCGCCGCGGAGCGGCCGGACCGAACAGGAGAGTAAGCCCGGACGGAGACATCCCGTTAAAAGGTCGAGTGTCACGCGGAAATGCGTGAAATTCAGGTGGTACCACGGACTGTTTGTTCGCCCTGAGCCTTTTTGGCTCAGGGCTTTTTTATTTGAAAGTCGGAAATACCGTGAAATAAAGGAGAATCAACATGAACAAAGAACTGCCGAAGGTGTATGAGCCCCAGCAGGTGGAGTCCCGCATTTATCAGATGTGGGAGGACCATGACTGCTTCAAGGGCGTGGAGGACCCGGAGAAGAAGCCCTTCTCCATCGTCATGCCGCCCCCCAACGTCACCGGCCAGCTTCACATGGGTCACGCGCTGGACTGCACCTTACAGGATATCCTGACCCGCTTCAAGCGGATGCAGGGCTACGCCGCGCTGTGGCTCCCCGGCACCGACCACGCCGGCATCGCCACCCAGATCAAGGTGGAAGAAGAGCTGCGCGTCAAGGAGGGCAAGACCCGCTATGACCTGGGCCGGGAGAAGTTCCTGGAGCGGGTCTGGAAGTGGAAGGAGGAATACGGCAACCGCATCGTCCAGCAGCAGAAGAAGATGGGCGTATCCTGCGACTGGAGCCGCGCCCGCTTTACTATGGACGAGGGCTGCTCCAAGGCCGTGCGGGAGACGTTCTGCGAGCTCTATGACAAGGGTCTCATCTATAAGGGCAGCCGCATCATCAACTGGTGCCCCCATTGCGTCACGGCTCTCTCTGACGCCGAGGTGGAGTATGTGGACAAGCCCGGCCACCTGTGGTATATCCGCTATCCTTTGGCAGACGGCTCCGGCGACATTGTGGTGGCTACTACCCGTCCCGAGACCATGATGGGCGATACCGGCGTGGCTGTGAACCCCAATGACGAGAAGTTCAAGCACCTCATCGGCAAAAAGTGCATTCTGCCCATCATGAACCGGGAGATTCCCATTGTGGGCGATGAATACTGCGAGATCGGCTTTGGCACCGGCGCCGTGAAGATGACCCCTGCCCATGACCCCAATGACTTTGAGGTGGGCCTGCGGCACAATCTGGAGGTCATCCGGGTCATTGCCGACGATGGTAGAATCAACGAAAACGGCGGCCCCTACAATGGTATGGACCGTTACGAGTGCCGCAAGGCCATCGTGAAGGATCTGGAGGAGCAGGGCTATCTGGTGAAGGTAGAGCCTTACAACCATAACGTGGGCACCTGCTACCGCTGCCATAACGATGTGGAGCCTCTGATCTCCGCCCAGTGGTTCGTGAAGATGGAGCCTTTGGCCAAGGAGGCCCTGCGGGTGGTGAACGAGGGCGAGGTAAAGTTTGTCCCCGAGCGCTTCTCCAAGACCTACACCAACTGGATGGAAAACTGCCATGACTGGTGCATTTCCCGCCAGCTCTGGTGGGGCCACCAGATTCCCGCGTGGACCTGCGATGACTGCGGCCACATCAACGTGAAGCGGGAGGACCCCACGGTCTGTGAAAAGTGCGGCAGCACCCATCTGACCCGTGAGGAGGATGTGCTGGATACGTGGTTCTCCTCCGCCCTGTGGCCTTTCTCCACGCTGGGCTGGCCGGAGCAGACCGCTGACCTGAACTACTGGTACCCCACCTCCGTCATGGTGACGGGCTATGACATCATCTTCTTCTGGGTGGCCCGGATGATCTTCTCCGGCTGCGAGCAGATGAAGAAAATTCCCTTCCACACCGTTTTGATTCACGGCCTTGTCCGGGATGATAAGGGCCGCAAGATGTCCAAGTCCCTCGGCAACGGCATCGACCCCCTGGAAATGGCGGAGAAATACGGCGCGGACGCTCTGCGATTCAACCTCATCACCGGCAACTCCCCCGGCAACGATACCCGGTTCTACACCGAAAAGTGCGAGGCCATGCGGAACTTTGCCAATAAGATCTGGAACGCCAGCCGCTTCGTGATGATGAACCTGACCATCGACCATTACGCCCTGCCCGATGCCGACAAGCTGGAGCGGGAGGACAAGTGGGTCCTCAGCAAGCTGAACCGGCTTGTGAAGGAGGTCACCGAGAATCTGGACAGCTATGAGATCGGCGTGGCCTCCGCCAAGGTCTATGACTTCATCTGGGACACCTACTGCGACTGGTATATCGAGCTGACCAAGACCCG
The DNA here is from genome assembly GCF_029218125.1 of Neopoerus faecalis. Lineage (NCBI taxonomy): Bacteria > Bacillati > Bacillota > Clostridia > Eubacteriales > Oscillospiraceae > Neopoerus > Neopoerus faecalis. Next base: position 273,244 of record NZ_JARFXX010000002.1, read on the forward strand.
CCTGAACGGCACGGACGAGGCCGCCAAGCTCACAGCGCAGAATGTGCTGTGCTATGTGCTGGTGACGCTTTTGAAGCTGCTGCACCCCTTCATGCCCTTCATCACGGAGGAGATCTATCAGGCGCTTCCCAAGTGTGACGGTGCCTCTGACATTCTGATGATGGCCCAGTGGCCGGAGTATACTGAGGCCCTGAATTTCCCGGCAGAGGAAAACGCCATGGAGGCCGTCATGGACCTCATCCGGGCTATTCGCGCCCGTCGGGCCGAGATGAACGTGCCCCCCTCCAAGAAGGCGGAGCTGCGAATCGTCACCGGCCAGCCGGAGGCGTACCGGCAGGGCCTCCATTTTATCCAGCGCCTTGCCTATGCCAGCGAGGTGGCGTTCCCGGAGTCCGCGCCGGCGGATGTGACCGGCCTTGTCAGCGTGGTGACCCATGACGCCACCGCCTACCTGCCCCTCAGCGAGCTGGTGGACCTTGCGGCGGAGCGGGAGCGCATTGCCAAGGAGCTTGAAAAGGCGAAAAACGGCCTGCGTATCACCGAGGGCAAGCTCTCCAACGAGAAGTTTGTGGCCCACGCCCCCGAAAACGTGGTAAACGCGGAGCGGGAGAAGGTCACTAAGTACAAGGAGCTCATTGCCAAGCTGGAGGAATCTGCCAAGGCCATGGCATAATTCCCGAAAAGGCAATCAAATCCCCCGGCGCTTTTGGCGTCCGGGGGATTTTTCCGCCCTTGACGGATGAATGTCCGGGGTATAAAATCAAACCAAATCAAAAGGGAGGTGCCGGAATGGAATATCAGGCGGCAGTTATCACCGTCAGCGACGGGTGCAGCGCCGGGACACGGACGGACACCAGCGGCCCTGCGGTGCGGGCCATGCTGGAGGGGGCCGGGTATCGGGTTCTCCACACGGCTGTTGTGCCGGACGATAAGCTGACCATCAGCCGGGAGCTGTGCCGCTGCGCCGATGAGCTGGGATGCGATTTGGTGCTTACCACCGGCGGCACCGGCCTTTCGTCCCGGGATGTGACCCCGGAGGCCACCCGGGCGGTGGTGCACCGGGAAATTCCGGCCATCCCGCAGACCATGCTGTATGCAAGCCTTGCCATCACGCCCCGGGCCATGCTGTCCCGGGCCGCGGCGGGGACGCGGGGGAGCTGCCTCATCATCAATCTGCCGGGGTCGGAAAAGGCGGCAAGGGAAAATTTAGCGGCGGTGCTGGACACGCTGGGCCACGCGCTGGAGATGCTGCGCGGCGGCGGACACTGAGCCGCGCCAAATACGAAAAGAGGAAAATGCAATGCGAATCGTAGTCAAGGTCGGCACCTCCACGCTGGCCCACCCCACGGGGCGGCAGAACATTCAGCGGATGGAGCGGCTGTGCAAGGTTTTAAGCGATCTGAAAAACGCGGGCCATGAGGTGATTTTAGTTTCCTCCGGCGCTATTGCCATGGGCGTCGGCAAGCTGAACCTGCCGGGGCGTCCGGCGGATATGCCTACGAAGCAGGCGGCGGCTGCCATCGGCCAGTGCGAGCTGATGTATTTCTATGACAAGCTGTTCACCGAATACAATCATACGGTGGCCCAGTTGCTCATCACCGCGCCGGACATCGCCGAGGGCGGTGTCCGCAAGGAAAATTTCCATAATACACTGGAACGGCTGCTGGATTTGGGGGCGCTGCCGGTCATCAATGAAAACGATACCATCTCCACGGATGAAATCGTCATCGGGGACAACGACACCCTCTCCGCCACGGTGGCGGCCACTGTCCGGGCGGAGCTGCTGATTCTGCTGTCGGACATTGACGGACTGTATGACAGCGACCCCCATAAAAACCCGGACGCCAAGCTCATTTCCGTGGTGCCGGAGCTGACGGAGGATATTCTGCGCCTTGGCGGCGGGGCCGGCTCCGCGCTGGGGACCGGCGGCATGGCCACCAAGCTCCACGCGGCGCAGATTGCCACGGCGGCGGGCTGTGAAATGGTCATCGCCAACGGGCAGGCCCCGGAGCTGCTGTACGATATTGCGGCGGGTAAGCCGGTAGGCACCCGCTTTTTGACAGGGAGGGCAAATACATGACAACGCTGGAGCTGATTGAAAAAACAAAGGCGGCGTGGGGAAGCCTCCGGGATACGGACACAGACGCCCGGAACCGAATCCTCACCGAAATGGCGGCGTGCCTTGAGGCGGACAGCGCTGCGATCTTAGAGCAGAATCGGGCGGACATGGCGGACGCCCGGGGACATATTTCCGATGTGATGCTGGACCGTCTGCGGCTGGACGAGGGCCGCATTGCCGCCATGGCGGCGGGCATCCGGGCGGCAGCCGCGCTGCCGGACCATGTGGGGCGCATCCTGTCGGAATTTCACCATGCCAACGGCATGACCATTTACAAAAAGCAGGTGCCGCTGGGGCTGGTGGCCATTATTTACGAGAGCCGCCCCAACGTGACCTCCGATGCGGCGGCGCTGTGCGTCAAAAGCGGCAATGTCTGCGTGCTCCGCAGTGGGCGGGAGGCCATCCGAACCTCCACGGCCATTGTGGCGGCCCTGAAGCGGGGCATCCGGCAGGCTGGTGCGAACCCGGATATCGTGAATATTTTAGAGGACACCAGCCATGAAAGTGCCAACGTCCTCATGACAGCGGACGGTCTGGTGGATCTGCTGATTCCCCGTGGCGGCGCGGGGCTGATTCGGGCCTGCGTGGAGCACGCCACGGTGCCCTGCATCCAGACCGGTACCGGTATCTGCCATGTATATGTGGACGAATACGCCGATTTGGACATGGCCTTGAAGATCATTGTCAATGCCAAGACCAGCCGCCCCTCCGTGTGCAACGCTGAGGAGGTGTGTCTGGTGCACAGTGCCGTGGCGGAACGGTTTTTGCCGATGCTGCACGCGGCTCTGACAGGGAGTGTGCAGGTGTCTGCACAGGTGTCAAGCCCTGCGCCGGTGGAGCTGCGGCTGGATGAACGGGCGGCGGCCATCATCCCCGGAACGCCGGCGGGGCCCATGGATTTCGACACGGAATTTCTGGACTACATTTTAGCGGTGAAGGTGGTGGACAGCGTGGACGAGGCGGTGGCCCACATCCTGAAGCACTCCACCCACCACAGCGAGGCCATCATTACGGAAAACGAGGAAAACGCGGAACGCTTTGTCAACGGGACGGACAGCGCGGCGGTATATGTCAACGCCTCCACCCGCTTTACGGACGGAGGGGAGTTCGGTCTCGGCTGCGAGATGGGGATTTCCACACAGAAGCTCCACGCCCGGGGCCCTATGGGGCTGGATGAGCTGAGTACCTATAAGTATATTATCCGCGGCAGCGGACAGATCAGATAAGGAGAGAGCAACATGGCAAGCTATGAGGCCGGTTTTATCGGCGCAGGCAATATGGGCGGCGCACTGGCGGTGGCCGCTGTTAAGCAGGTTGGCGGAGCGCGGGTCGCCGTGACCTGTTCCACTCCGGAGCACACTGCAAGCACGGCGGCTCGGCTGGACTGCCGCCCGGAAACGGCGGAAAACATTCTGGCAAACAGCCGGTTCGTTTTCCTCGGCGTAAAGCCGCAGGCGGTGAGCGGTGTTTTGGCGGGGCTGACAGAGGCGGTGGCGTCCTCAGAGGCGGTGCTTGTCTCCATGCTGGCGGGGGTCACGCTGGAAAGACTGGCAGACCTTCTGGGTGCGGACAAGAAAATCATCCGCATCATGCCCAACACCCCCTGTACCGTGGAGGAGGGACTGATTCTCTACGCCGCCAATGACCGCGTAAGCGGGGAGGAGCTGGACGCCTTCCGGGGACTGATGCGCGCGGCGGGCGAGCTGGACGAGCTGCCGGAGCACCTCATTGATGCGGCCAGCGCCGTGTCCGGCTGCGGGCCGGCCTATGCGTATCTCTTTATCGAGGCGCTGGCGGACGGAGGCGTGAAGTGCGGCCTGCCCCGGAGCAAGGCTATCCGCTACGCCGCGCAGATGCTTCGCGGCAGCGCGGCGCTGGTGCTCCAGTCCGGCAAGCACCCGGAGCTTTTGAAGGACGAGGTGTGCAGCCCCGGCGGCAGCACCATTGCCGGTGTGGCGGCACTGGAGGACCGTGGTTTCCGGGGGGCCTGCATCGCCGCCGTGGAGGCGGCCTGCAAGCGCACGAAGGAACTTGGCTGAAAAACGGGAGCAACAAAAATCGCGGCGCCGGAAATCTCCGGTGCCGCGATTTTTTGTGTACTTTTATACGGTACGAGCCTCCGGCCTCCACAGGAGCTCTTCAAAGCCGGTGATATAGACATCACAGAAGGCGCGCATTTCCTTTTCGTCTCCGGCGAAAAAGTCATCGTAAACGCCCACCACCCGCATTTTTGCGCTGCGGGCGCCCCGGCAGGCGGCAAGGCTGTCATCAAACAGCGTGCAGCTTTCCGGCTCCACACCAAGTTGCCGGGCCACGGTGAGCCAGAGCTGCTTGTCCTTTTTTTCGAGGCCAAGCTCCTGCGCGAAGGTGACGGACTCGAAATATTTCATCAGCCCCAGCTTTTCCATGGCGGTGCGGCAGTGCACCGGCACGCTGGAGGTCACCAGCGCCATCCGGCGGTTTTCCATGCGGCACTGCTTCAAAAATGCCCGAACACCGGGCTTTACCGTCACATGGGCGTAGGCGTCCTTGGCAAGCTCCATCCACTCCGCCATGATGGCCTCCTCGCTTTCCGGGAGATGGCAGAATTCCTTGGTGAACTTGGCGGCAAGGGGGAAAATGGTGTGGGCCACGCCCTCGTAGTAGGCGCGGGTATAGGGCAGACCCCGGCGGGCTAAAAATTCCCGGTCCACGTCCTTCCATACGCCGTTGGAGTCGATCAGCGTACCGTCCATATCGAATAAATACATATCATTGCTCCTTTTCAAGCCAGAACCGCCATGGGAAATCCTTTGCCTCCTCCGCGTAGTCCACACCGATGCGCGGCCCGGTGCAAAGCCGCTCCGGTTCGTGGGGCGGCTCCGCAAGGCCGATGTCTGCAAGGGAATCGCAGAGGAACAGCGTGTCCCCCGTCAGGTCCAGCCGGTTCTGCGCCGTGGTGAGGTCCAGCGCTTTGCAGATCTTGCCGGGGCCGTTGAGAAAGTTTTTCCGGCGGTAAGCGTTCATGGGGGCGTCCCCATAGCGCAGACGCCGCATGACGTCACCCCCTGCCGTGCCCTCCAGCGCCCGCAGCAAAACGGCGGCAGGCTCGCCCTCCGGCTCCGTGACGAAGTTCAGGCAGTGGTACATCCCGTAGATGAAATAGATATAGGCGTGGCCGGGGGCCATAAACAGCGTTTCCGTCCGGGCGGTGCGGCGGTAATTGTAGGCGTGGCACGCCTTGTCGCACCGACCGATGTACGCCTCCGTCTCCGTGATGCGGCCCGCCAGCAGCGTGCCGCCATAGCTTCGCACCAGATATTTTCCCAGCAGAGCAGGGGCCACCGTCAGAGTGTCCCGGTCAAAAAAATCGCGGGTCAGCTTTGCCATAGCGCATCTCCCAATAAAAAGCGGCAAAAATGTTGTAAAAATCCACAAAAGCGGCGGAAAATCCCCGGCGGCTTTTGCAGTCCGCAGAAAAGTGAGGACAGCCCCCTTGCGGAGCGGGCCGATTTTTACTATAATCGAACAATCAAATTTTTTTTATTTTATCATATCTTTTGAAGGGGAGCAAGTTTTATGAAGCACAATTCCCTGCGGCAGTCCTCCTACGCCGTTTTGGCGGCGCTGATCTGGGGAACGGCCTTTGTGGCGCAGAGCATGGCGGCTGGGGCCGTGCCCTCCTTTGCGTTCAACGCGTCCCGGGCGGTCATTGCCTTTGCTTTTTTGCTGGTGCTGTGCGTGGTTCTGCGGGCAGTCCGCAGGCGGCAGGGCAAGCCCGTCAGCACCACCCGGTCGAAAAAGGACCTGCTGCTGGGAGGCCTTTGCTGCGGCGTTGCCATGGGCCTTGCCACCTATCTTCAGCAAAAGGGCTTGGAGACCACTACCTCCGGCAAGGCGAGCTTTATTACAACGCTTTACATTGTGCTGATACCCATTGCCGGCCTTTTTATGAAAAAGCGGGTGCCCCGCACCATCTGGCTCAGCGTGGCGCTGGCGGTGGTGGGCTTGTACTGCCTGTGCGTTACGGAGAGCTTTACCATTTCCTCCGGCGATCTCTGCGTGCTGCTGTGCGCCTTTGTGTTCACGGGACAGATTCTCTTTGTGGACCATTTTGCAAAATATGTGGACGGAGTGGAGCTCTCCTGCGCCCAGTTTTTCTTTATGACCATTTTTTCGCTGGCAGGGACGCTGCTCTTTGAGACGCCCACATGGGCGGGGATTCAGGGCGCCATGGGGCAGATTTTGTATGTGGGAATTTTGTCCAGCGGCGTTGCCTACACGCTTCAGATCATGGCGCAGAAGGATTCCGACCCTGCGGTCATCTCGCTGCTGCTGAGTCTTGAATCCGTGTTTGCCGCCATCTCCGGCGCCGTGATTTTGGGGGACCGCCTCAGCGGCCGGGAGTATTTCGGCTGTGCGGTAATGCTGGCGGCAGTGGTGCTGGCCCAGCTCCCGGAAAAGAAAAAGGCGGCGGTGTGACCGCAAAGGACCATTTTAGACAGCGAAGCCGAAGGGCTTCGCTGTTTTTCTGCGCGGAGAGGGGGGCTGCCCTCTTGAAAAACGGTGGGGCGGTGTGGTATACTTTATCCTGTATTACTATGGTACTGGCTGCCATTCGGGAGTACGGTATCATCTGTTGACAGGTGCATAGACACCTGTCAATGGACGGCATGAAAGGTGGAGCGTATGCGAATCAACGTATTGGGCGTTGGCTTTGATAATTTGACGCTGCGGGAGGCCATTGACCGGGGCGCGGCGCTGCTGGACGAGGCGGGCTGTCACTATGTGGTGACGCCCAACCCGGAGATCGTGGAGGTCTGCCGGGAAAACCCGGAGGCCATGCGGGCGGTCAACGGCGCGGCGCTGGTGCTGCCGGACGGAATCGGCGTCATCAAGGGCGCGGCCATGCTGGGAACGCCCCTGAAGGAAAAGACCCCCGGCATTGAATTTGCCATGGGGCTCATGGGTAAAATGGCGGAGCGGGGGAAATCCCTTTATCTGCTGGGAGCAAAGCCCGGCGTGGCGGAGCAGGCGGCAGCGCGTCTGAAGGCCCAATATCCCGGACTGAAAATTGCCGGGACCCATGATGGATACTTTAAAGAGGATGCGCCTGTTGTCGAAGCAATTCGGGAAAGCGGCGCGGACTGCGTGTTCGTGTGTCTTGGCGCGCCGAAGCAGGAGCTGTGGATGGAAAAGAACGGCCCCGCCACCGGGGCGCGGCTGCTGTGCGGCCTCGGCGGAAGCATGGATGTCTTCGCCGGCACCGTGGAGCGGGCGCCGAAGTTCTGGTCCGATCATGGGTTGGAGTGGTTCTACCGGCTGTGTAAGGAGCCCAAGCGCCTCGGACGGATGCTGCGCCTGCCGCTGTTCCTCGTCCATGTGCGGCAGGAGAAAAGGAGCAGAAAATGAAAGGGAAGCTCATCGTATTCGAGGGGACGGACGGTTCCGGCAAGGCCACGCAGTCCCGGCTGCTGTGCGAGCGGCTGACGCGTGAGGGCGTTGCCTATAAAAATATCGACTTTCCCCGGTACGGAAAGCCCTCTGCCGCTATGGTGCAGGAGTATCTGGACGGGAAGCTGGGCCGCCATCCCGGCGATGTGAACGCTTATGCGGCGTCACTGATGTTTTCCATGGACCGCTATGCCTCCTATAAGCAGGACTGGGGCGCATTTTACGAAAGCGGCGGGCTGGTGATCGCGGACCGCTATACCACCTCCAACGCGGTGCATCAGGCGTCCAAGCTGCCGGAGGGGGAGCGGGAGGCATTTTTGGACTGGCTGTTCGATTTGGAATACCGGCTGTTGGGACTGCCAGAGCCGGATCTGGTGCTGTATCTGGATATGCCAACGGAAATCACGGAGAAAATGCTGCGGCAGCGGGAGCAGGCCGCCGGGACACATGCCGATATTCATGAGCAGGATGAGGCGTATCTGAAGGCGTGCCGGGAGAATGCCCGGGCCATTGTGCGCCGCTGCGGCTGGCAGGTCATCGACTGCGCCGAAAACGGCGCGCCCCGGACGCCGGAGGATATCCATAATGAGGTATACCGGCGAGTGCGGGCCCTGCTGTAGGGCCTGTCCATGGCGGCGGGAGGTGCCCGCCGGAGCGTCAGCAACAGGAATTGCCGCAGCTGCAGTTGTTGCCGCAGCCGCTGCCGTTTCCGCAGCAGACGAAAAGCAAAATGACGATGAGGATGAGCCAAAGACAGGAATTGCTGTTGTCATTGCAGCACACGATGCTACCACCTCGCTCTCGGTTTTAGACTATTCTATGCGGCGCAGGCGCAGAACCGGGCCTGACCGCCGAAAAAAGAGCTGATTTTTGAAATTTTGGCCGCTTTGCAATGGCGGCCGCGCAAGGAGGAACTCATGTCCGACTATCGAAAAGACGAAACCGCCAGTTGGGATACCCGGCAGGTCCGGGAGGCTGCGGCCCACAGAGAGGAGAACCATCCGCAGACGTACCGCCATCGTCGCCGTCGGCGGCGCAATCCCGTGCTGGCTGTGGGCGGATATCTTGTATGCGTGCTGGTGCTCTCCGCGCTGCTGGCAGGCGTGGGCTGGATGCTCGGCTCCGACCTGTGCGCCTTTAACCGGGGCGCGCTGACCACCGCCACGATCGAGGTAACGGCGGATGACACCGTGGCAACGGTGGCGGATAAGCTGCAGGACGCGGGGCTGATCAAGTACAAATGGTTCTTCAAGCTCTTTGCGGGCCTTGCTCACGCCGATAAGAAAATTGGCATCGGCACGTATGAGCTGAACACGGAAATGGACTACCGGGCGCTGATTCTCGGGATGCACAACGCCTCCGGCAACATGACGGCGGAGACCGTTACCGTCACCATTCCGGAGGGCTACACGGTGATGCAGACCATCCGGCTTTTGGCGGAAAAGGGCGTGAACACCGGGGAAAATCTGTTAGAGGCCGCGAAAACGGCCACGTATGACTACAGCTTCATCGACAATAAATCCGAGGACATTTCCCGTCTGGAGGGCTACCTGTTCCCGGATACCTATGAGTTCTATAAGAACCACAACGCCAAGAGCGCACTGGGGAAGCTCATTGACACCTTTGCCGAGCATATCGATGAGGACGCCTACAGCGAGTCCAAGGCCAAGGCCATGGGCTACAGCATGAAACAGGTTGTCATCATCGCGTCTCTCATCGAAAAAGAGACGGATGGCAGCGATCAGGCCGATATTGCCTCCGTTATCTATAACCGTCTGCAAAAGCCCGGCGAAACGGCGGGACTATTGCAGATCGACGCGGCGCTGCTGTACGGCCTGCCGGACCACACCGGCACCATTACCAACGCGGACAAAGCGGTGGACACGCCTTATAACCTGTATATCCACAAGGGCCTGCCGCCCACGCCCATTGCAAACCCCGGCAGCACGGCGCTGAGCGCGGCCATGAACCCCAATGACACCGCCTATTACTACTATGCGCTGGGGAAGGACGGAAAGCATCACTTCTCTGCCACGCTGGCAGAACACAACGCCTTTGTGGGGAGCAGTGAGTATGCCGGATAAAAAAAGAAAGCTGCCGGAGCTGCTGGCTCCGGCAGGGGATATGGAGCGGCTGAAAATGTCCGTGCTCTACGGCGCGGACGCTGTCTATCTGGCCGGTACGGATTTCGGAATGCGGGCCTTTGCCGGAAACTTTTCCCCGGAGGAGCTGAAGGAGGCCGTGGCCTATGCCCACGGCCATGGCGTCCGGGTCCACTGCACCATCAACACCATGCCCCGGGGGAACGAGATCGTCCGCCTGCCGGAGCATCTGGAACGGCTGGATGACGCCGGGGTGGACGCACTGATTGTGGCGGATTTGGGCGCTTTCACGCTGGCGGGAAAATATGCGCCCCACTGCCAGCGGCACATTTCCACACAGGCCAGCATTTCTAATTTCGTGACCGCCAACGCCTGGTATGATTTGGGTGCCTCCCGGGTGATTTTGGCTCGGGAGCTGAGTTTGGAGGAGATTCGCACCATCCGGGAAAAGACACCCCCAGAGCTGGAGATCGAAGCCTTCGTACACGGCGCCATGTGTGTCAGCTATTCCGGGCGGTGCCTGCTGAGCAATTATATGACGGGGCGGGACGCCAGCCGCGGCGCCTGTGCCCAGCCCTGCCGCTATCACTATGCCTTGATGGAGGAAAAGCGCCCCGGCGAATATTTCCCCATTGAGGAGGATGAAAAGGGCAGTTACATCTTAAATTCCCGGGATATGTGTATGATCGACCATCTGGACGATCTGCTGGACGTGGGCCTTTCCAGTCTGAAGATCGAGGGACGGGCCAAGTCAGCCTACTATGCCGCTGTTGTCACCGGCGCGTACCGGCACTGCTTGGATGATGCCGCCGCGGGCCGCCCCATCGACCCGGTGTGGCGGGACGAGGTGGAGCATGTGAGCCACCGGCCCTATTCCACCGGCTTTTATTACGGCTACCCCGGCCAGTATTATGAAAACTCCCGCTACATCCGGGAGTGGCAGGTGGTGGCGCTGGTAACGGAGTGCGACGCGGCGGGCAACGCCGTGATCTCTTTGCGGAACAAATTCCGCACCGGGGACACCGTGGAGCTGGTAGGCCCCGATCTGCGGCCGTTTTCCGTGACCGTTCCGGAAATGCGGGACGAGAGTGGCACGGTGGTGGAGGAGCCCCGGAACCCGCAGATGCTTTTGAAGCTCAAGCTGCCCTGCCATGTGCCCCCCATGACACTGGTGCGGCATCAGGTGGAGCTGTCGGCAAAATAAATTCGGAAAGAGAAGGGGAAACGCTATGAACGCAGATGTTGTCATCATCGGCGCCGGCCCTGCCGGTATTTTTACCGCCCTTGAAATGATTAAAAAGGGAAGCCATCAGAAAATCATCATGGTGGAAAAGGGGCAGGCGGTGGAGAACCGCCACTGCCCCAAGGACAAGACGAAAAAGTGCGTGAACTGCAAGCCGTACTGCCACATCACCACCGGCTTTTCCGGCGCGGGCGCTTTCTCGGACGGTAAGCTGTCCCTGAGCTACGAGGTGGGCGGCGACCTGCCGACTCTCATCACGCCGGAACTGGCCCAGGAGACCATCAACTATGCAGACCAGATCTATCTGGATTTCGGTGCGGACGCGCACATTGAGGGTCTCGGTAATGACGAGGAGCGCAAGGAGATCCGCAAGCACGCCATTCAGGCAGGCTTGAAGCTGGTGGACTGCCCTATCCGCCACATGGGTACGGAAAAGGCGCAGGGTATTTACTATGCCATTGAGAAGTATCTGCAGGAAAACGGCGTGGAGATGTACTTCGGCTATGAGTGCAGCAACCTGATTTTGGAGCAGGACGTCTGCCGGGGCGTTTCCGTGTCCAACGGCAAGGTCGATTTGGAAATTTACGCCAAGCACACCGTGGTGGCCACCGGCCGCCGGGGCGCGGACTGGCTGGAAAAGCTCTGCGCGGAGCACAACATCGCTCACGCCCCCGGTACTGTGGACATCGGCGTTCGCGTGGAGGTCCGCAACGAGGTCATGGAGACCGTGAACCGGGTGCTCTACGAATCTAAGCTGGTGGGCTATCCCCGGCCCTTTAAGAACAAGGTTCGCACGTTCTGCCAGAACCCCGGCGGCTTTGTCAGTCAGGAGAATTACGATAACAATCTGGCCGTGGTGAACGGACACTCCTACAAGGAGAAAAAGAGCGACAACACGAACCTCTCTATTCTCTGCTCCCACAACTTCTCCGTGCCCTTTAACCAGCCCATTGCCTACGCTCAGAAGGTGGGCGAGCTGACCAACATGCTGGCAAACGGACAAATTCTGGTCCAGCGCTTCGGCGATATTCTGGACGGGAAGCGGACATGGCAGAAGGAGCTGGCCCAGTCAAATATCCGGCCCACCCTGCCGGACGCCGTGGCCGGCGACATCACCGCCGCCATGCCCTACCGGGCCATGATCAACATCATCAACTTCATTCAGGCCATGGACTATGTGGTGCCGGGCTTTGCGGCCTACGAAACGCTGCTGTATTCCCCGGAGCTGAAGTTCTATTCCAACCGGGTGAAGATGGACACGGATTTCAATACCAGTCTGCAGGGCCTTCACTGTCTGGGCGACAGCTCCGGCTGGACCCGGGGACTGATGATGGCCTCCGTCATGGGTGTGCTCATGGGCCGCAAAATTGCCGAGGAGGGCTGAAGCACCGTGGGGCTTTCAACACTGCGATAGAAAAAGCACCGGCTGAAGCGAGCGCTTCAGCCGATGCTTTTTATTTCAGGAGCTTTGTAAGGTCCGTTTTCATGGTGACGGTGTACCGGGGCAGGTCATGAAGACCGTCCGCAAGGTCGGCGCATCGGGGCGTTGTCATCAGCGATACCGGAAACAGCGCGTCCACCAGCGCCTTTGCGTCCGGGTCGGAGCAGCCGAAGGGATAGGCAAAGCAGGTGACGCCGCCCAGCTTTTCCACAATGCGGTCATGGCTGAGCTGAATGTCATCCAGCACCCGGGCCTTGAAATCCGCGTCGGACTCGCCTGCGCGGCGCTCCACGCCGTTGGCGCCCTGGGCGTCATAATTGCCCGAATCCTCGCCTAAATTGTGGAGCCGATAGCTGTGGGAGCCGATCTCCACCAGCCCGGAGTCCGTCATCTCCTGAAGCTCCGACCAGAAGCAGAAATTGTCCGCCGGGAGGTCCGGCATGAGGACGATGATGGAAATGCAGGCCTTGACGTTGTATTTCTGCAAAATGGGGTAGAGGAGCTTATAGTTGCTGCGGTAGCCGTCATCAAAGGTGATGAGAATGGGCTTTTCCGGCAGCGGGCCGCCCGCTGCCAGTTCCCGGGGCAGCACCGGCGTGTAGCCAAGGGCTAAAATGGTCTCTAAATCGGAGCGGAGCTTGGAGGGGGTCACCGTCATGTCATTGCAGTCCTGCCCGTCCTCTACCAGATGGTGATACATCAGCACCGGCAGCGGCTCACGGACAGCCTTCGGCAGGCGGTAAATATAAACGCAGAGCAGCGCACAGAAAATCAGCATGGTGAAAGGAACGCCGAAGCGGCGGAGAAGCTGTTTCATAGAGAATCCTTCCTTTCGGGGCCGCCGCCCGCACTCAGGCGGGCGGCGGATATTTTGATCAGCATAGCACAGCCCTGCCGAAAAATTATGAACTGGGGATGAACAAATGCGTCAGGAGGCGGTGTCAGCCTGCTCCGGCGTGTAGATTTGGAGGGCGCTTCCGTCGAAATAGACATAGCGGGTGAAAGAGGCGGCGCCCGCTTCATTGACGGCGCCGGAAACGGTCAGGCGGCGGTGGTTGAAGTCCCACGCTGCCGCGTCCCATGGGCCTATTTCGGGCCAAGCGGACTGCATCAGCGCCCTGACGTCCGCCGCGTAGAGCCGACCCTCCCGGCGGAAGAACAGTTGGGCGCTGTACGGAGAGGCCGCGCACAGCTCATTGCTCCCGTCACCGTCCAAATCGACGATCTGCGGGTCATCGCCCATGGCGCGGGCCAGCAGATAGGGCGTGCCATCAGGGTCCAGATAGTAATAGTCGGTCACGGAGACAACCTCCTGCTCCGAATCACCGTTCAGATAATCAAAGTAGGTCATGGAGAAGCCGCTGTGACCCAACAGATCGTAATAGTAGGAAAGACGGACAGCGTCCAGATCATTTTTGATGCTGCTGTCATATGGGAATACGAAAAATTCGTCTCCCTCCCACATGGCTGGCGAAGCCCCTTGAGTCTCGGAGTCCCGCAGGAGGACAGCGTGGACATGGCCATCCTTGGAAAGATAGGGACAGACTGTAAAGCTGTCGCTGTCGATATCGATGGTGTCCACCGAAATGGCTCTGCCCCGGTCGCCGGTGCTATCCGTGTAATCGACACGGCGGGTCGCTACTCTCTGTGGCTCATAGGGGGCGATATCCCCCAGCGGGACCATCAGCTCCGGCTCACCCTTCGGATAGGCAAGGGTGTCGGCCGGTTCCCCGTCTACCAGCAGGTGGGACACGAACCAGTAATTGCCGTTGCCCCGGTCCAGCAGGGTGACGCATTCGTCGGTTCTGCCGCCGTAATAGAAGTCCTTCCAGTAGAGGCGGACATAAATGCCCTCCCGCACACCGCCGGTAAAGGTGACAGAGCGGTAATTCGTATCGCCCCTGGAAAGATAGTATGCGTCATACTGCGGGAGATATTTGAAGTCATCTAAACCTACGCGGTTGGTCTGCGCCAGCGTCAGGCCGGTGGTTTCCAGCAGAAAAGCGTCAATGGAGGCAGTGGACATTTTCAGCGTGGGACAGATTTCCTGCCCATTGGCATCCAGCAGGGCTACCTGCTGCCGCTCGCCCTCTGTCATCTTATCGTTTCTGCCGGCGCCGTTATAGAGCAGGGAAAAGAGGTCGATCTCCTCCGGGCGCGCATACAGGCAGGAGAGGAACTGGTTGTGGAGCTTGGTGATCTCGTCGGCACTTGAATCCGTGGAAGCTACATTGAAAAATTCCTCGTTGAAAAAGGCCAGCTCGTCACCGGAGATGGGCTGCGGCTCCAGCAGTGCGTCGGGGCGGTCACAGGGCTTGTTGGAGCGGATATGGAAGCCCCCGTCCGACTGAGGCTCTACCGTGACGCAGGCCCAGGCGTCCGCCGTGGAATTGCTGGCAGGGTCCAGCACGTAGCTTGGGAGCTGGTAATAGAGGACATCTGTTTCCTCGCTTCGCTCCCCGGCGTAAAAGCGGACGGAGTGGGGAATATTGGTGTCCCCGTGGTAGTGGTAATAGGCGTCATAGTCCGGGAGGTACTGAAGGTCCTCCAGCGAGACCTTGTTCGTCTGCGCCAGCGTCAGACCCATCCACTTCTCAAGAATATCATCCGCCTGCTTTGTGGTGGTTCGGGTGAGGTCCACCTGCCAGTCCTCACCGTCAAAATAGGCGTCCGCCACAGCCTGACGCTCGGCCTGCGGCGTCTCCTGAGCGGGAGAATATCCGTTGGCGCCGTTATAGAAAAGCTGAAAGAGGTCAACGTCCTCGGGCCGGTCATAGACGGAGAGCAAAAATGCGGCGGGACTGAAAACACAGGTGTTCCCACTGGCGTCCGTCCACATATCCTTGGAATTGAAAACCTCGGTATAGGTGTTCAGCTCCGCAGGGGTCAGAACCGGCTCCGCCGCCGGATCGCGGCCAGCGAGGGCATCGGGCGTCTTTGCACCGGTAAAGGTCGCGGCGCAGAGCAGCGCAGCGGCCGTGACCGCCGCCAGCAGCGCCGCGCCCACAGTGCGGCGGTTTTCTGCAATGCGGGTGATGCGCTCCTTCAGGGCGTGCTTTCCGGCGGTCATGGTGGTGGCGGAGAGCATGGGATTTCCCGGGCGGCGGGCCACGGGAATGAGCCGCAGCAGCGTTTGGCCGTAGGGGAGGCGCTCCGCCTCGCCCAGCCGCCGCAGCGCGCCCTCGTCACAGGCCAGCTCGCAGTCCCGCCGGGAGACGATGGCGGCGATCCACACCAGAGGGTCGAACCAGTAGACCACAAGACACACGCATCGCAGCAGGCTCCACAGCGGGTCCAAATGGCGGGCATGGGTGGTTTCGTGAGCCAGAACGTGCCGCAGGGTCTCCGGGGATTCCACGGCGGCGGGGGTCAGGTAAACGGCGGGGCGAAGCAGCCCGAACAGGCAGGGGGAGGGCAGCCCCTCTGCAAGATACACCGGGTAACGGCAGTCCTCCGCAGGGTAGGGCGTCCGGTTCCGGCGGAGCCTTCGTGCAAAGCGGAGATTTGCCAGCAGGAACCATGCGGCCATCACCGCCATTCCGGCGTACCAGACACCCAGGAGCAGCGGCCCAAGAGGGAGCTGCTTTTTGTATTCAACGGCGTGGACCACGTTTTTCCCGTCAGTATACGTTACGATGTTGTCGGCTGAGGCGCTGTCGATTCGAAACGGCTGATAGGGGCCGGGCGTCTGGAGCGCGCCCTGCGGGGCGTAGACAATGGTCTCCCGGTAGGGGGTGGTGTACAGCGCCGGGGCGGTGATTCGCTCTGTCACCGGCTCCGCTGCGGTCAGGACGTTGTGCTCCATGGCGGGCAAACTGACCGGCACCAGCAGCCGCAGCGCCACCAGTCCCCACAGGGCGTACTGCACCCGGCGGGAGATGGCTTTTCGGAACAACCGCCGCAAAAGCAGCAGCGATAGAATGAGAACCGATGAGGTCAGCAGAATTTCCTTCATGTTTTTCCACCCGCTTTCTCCAAAATGGCGGACAGCTCCGCAATATCGTGCTCTGTCAGGGCGTTTTTCTCCACCATGGCGCTCATGAGCAGGCCGAGGCCGCCCACCTTATCCAGAAACGTTTCCGCTTCCGCCTCGATGGCGTCCTCCCGGACTACGGCGGGGAAATACAGCTTGGCCCGCCGGCCCTCCTCGTGCCGGACAGCGTTCTTGCCCTCCAGCCGGGAGAGCATGGTGATGACGGTGTTTTTCGACCAGCCGGTGTCCTCCCGCAGTGCGGCGGTCAGCTCCGTTATGGTCATAGGGGCGTTCTGCCACAGGCGGTTCATCAGCTTCCATTCGCTGTTGGAAAGATCAATTTTCATAGCGCACCTCGCTTGGTATACGGTTGTCTACCTTCTGTGGCCCCAGCGTAGCAGAAAGGTAGACAAATGTCAACCAAAATTTGGTTACAAAAAGAAACAGCCGGAAACGGAAATATTTTGGCGGCCCATGGCAAAACTTTTGCTCTGCCACCGTTGACCGAAAGCGAAATTTGCCGTAAAATAAATAGCCGAATGAAAAACATCAGAGGAGAACGCCATGACTGATTTTGAACAACGCTACGCGGTGGCCAGAAAGGCGGTCATCACCCGGGATCTGGCCCGGCTGAACCCCATGCAGCGGCAGGGGGCCATGACCACGGAGGGGCCGCTGCTGCTGCTGGCAGGCGCCGGCAGCGGTAAGACCACCGTGCTCATCCAGCGGGTTTACAACCTTTTGACCTATGGCCGGGGCAGCGACAGCGACGAGGTGCCGGATTGGGCCACGGAGGAGGACCTCGCGTTTTTGGAGCAGTTCCCGGAGCGGCCCAGCGAGGCGGAGGTGGAGCGGGCCCACCGGCTTTGCGCCGTGGCTGTGCCCCGCCCATGGGAGATCATTGCCATCACGTTTACCAACAAGGCGGCGGGGGAGCTGAAGGAGCGTCTGGCGGCCCGGCTGGGGCCTGCCGCCAACGATGTCTGGGCCTCCACGTTCCACTCCGCCTGCGTCCGCATCCTGCGGCGGGACATTGACCGCATCGGCTTCGACAAGGATTTCACCATTTACGATACCGACGATGCCAAGCGGGTGGTGAAAGACATTCTCAAGGAGCAGAATCTGGACGAGAAAACGTTCCCCATCCGCAGTGTGCTCTCGGCCATCAGCGCCTCCAAGGACCGCTACGAGGGGCCGGAGGTGTTCCGTAAAAAGGCGGAGGCCGCCAATGACTGGCGCATGACCCGCATCGCCAAAATTTACGCCGCCTATCAGCAAAAACTCAGCACGGCCAACGCGCTGGACTTTGATGACATCATCTACCACACTGTAACGCTGCTGCAAAAGGAGCCGGAGGTGCTGGACTATTACCAGAAAAAGTTCCGCTACGTGCTGGTGGACGAGTATCAGGACACAAACCATTTGCAGTATCTGCTCACAGGCCTGCTGGCGGGGGGCTGTCGGAACCTCTGCGTGGTGGGCGATGACGATCAGTCCATCTACCGCTTCCGGGGGGCCAATATCGAGAATATCCTGAATTTTGAAAAGCAGTACAAGGATGCCCGGGTCATCCGCCTGGAGCAGAATTACCGCTCCACCCAGCACATTCTGGATGCCGCCAACGCCGTCATCAAAAACAACGCCGGACGCAAGGGCAAGACCCTCTGGACGGACAACGGCAGCGGCGACACCGTGACGGTGAAAACAAACTTCAACGAGGGGGACGAGGCCAACTACGTGGCCGGGGACATCCTCATGGGCGTGAACCGGGGGCGCAGGTTCCGGGATACCGCCATTCTCTACCGCATGAACGCACAGTCCAACGCGCTGGAATATGCCCTGAAGCGCAACGCCATCCCCTATAAGGTGGTGGGCGGCATGAAGTTCTTTGACCGCGCCGAGGTCAAGGATATGCTGGCGTATTTGTGCGTACTGAATAACCCTATGGACGATCTGCGGCTGCGCCGCATCATCAATACCCCGGCCCGGGGCATCGGCGCAACCACCATGGACAAGGTGGCGGAGCTGGCGGCGGAGCAGGGGGCGTCCCTCTACGAGATCGTGCGGAACGCCGATTTATTCCCGGCGCTGAAAACGGCCTCTGCCAAGCTGGTGAAGTTTGCCGACCTGATCGACAATTTGAGAAAGGCAGGCGGTACGCTGGCTCTGCCGGAATTTTACGATGAGGTTTTGAACCAGACCGGCTATGTCAAGGCGCTGGAGGACAAAAACGATATGGAGAGCCGGGGCCGCATTGAAAACGTGCAGGAGCTGAAGTCCAACATCCTCGGCTTTTTGGAGCAGGACCCGGAGGACGCTACTCTTTCCGGCTTCCTGAATGAGATCGCCCTCTACACGGACCTCGACAGCGTGGAGGCGGACGATAACTGCGTGACCATGATGACCATTCACTCCGCAAAGGGACTGGAATTCCCGGTGGTGTATGTGGTGGGCATGGAGGAGGGAATCTTCCCCGGCTCCTCCGCCATGTACGATGAGGAAGAACTGGAGGAGGAGCGGCGGCTGTGCTACGTGGCCATGACCCGGGCAAGGGAAAAGCTGGTCATGACCAACGCCCGGCAGAGAATGCTCTATGGCCGCACCAGCGCCAATAAGGCCAGCCGGTTCCTGGAGGAGATTCCCGAGGAGGATATGCACTGGGAGAGCAAGCCGGAGCCTCGCTTCGGCGCGGCCAACGAGGAGGGCTTCGGCGGTAGCCGCTGGGACGATACGATGGGCAGTTCCTCTTATGGCGGCTATGGCGCGCAACGCTCCGCAGGGGGCTACGGCAGTGCCGGGACGGGCCGCTCCGGGGGCTATGTCAGCGGCGGCGTGCATACCTATAAAAGCGCAAAGCCCGCGCCCCAGACCCTCCGCACCAGCAGCCGGGGCAGTGCACCCGCCGCGCCGGCGGTGGAGCTGCTGCAGCTTCATCCGGGAGATCAGGTGGAGCACACCGCTTTCGGCAAGGGCAGCGTGGTGTCGGTAAAGCCTATGGGCGGTGACGCTCTGGCGGAGGTGGCCTTTGAGAGCGGCACGAAAAAACTGATGCTCAAATCCGCCGGCAAACATATGAAAAAGCTGTAAGCGCCCATCGGGACAAGCGGCTGAAAATACATTTTGAACGCGGCGCAATGCTGCGGCAGGAGGAAACAATATGAAGATCGCACTGCAATTTGCCATGCCCTCGGAATTTCACGCCATGCCGGGGGCAAAGGACATGGAGCCCTTTGAAACGGTATCCGGCGTTCCCTTTTACCGGGTGGAGCCGGACATTATCGCCTGCGCCGGGGGCGTCAGCAAGGTGAACGCCGCTATGGCGGCGGAGATTCTCTGCCTGAAATACGGCGTGGACCTTATTCTGAACGCGGGCGTGGCGGGCTGCCTGACGGATCTGCCTACCGGGAGCCTTGTGGTGGCGTCGGAATTCGTGCAGCATGATGTGGACACCACCGCAGTCGGCGACCCCATCGGCCTTGTGTCCACGGTAAACCGGGTGGAGTTCCCCACATGGGAGCCGGAGCGGTGCGTGAAGCTGCTGGCGGACATGGGGATTCACGCCGTTACGGGTCGGGTGGCCACAGGCGACTGGTTTGCCGTGAACTGTAAGCGGGCGGAGTTCATCCGGGATACGTTCCGTCCTGTTCTGACGGAGCAGGAGGGCGGCGCCATCGCGCAGGTATGCCTTCGCAACGGCGTGCGCTTCGTGGCGGTGAAGTCCATTTCCGACCACCTGTTCTCCGAAAACCAGCAGGAGGAATATTTCAATTTCGGCGAGGCACTGGAAAACATGGGCACTATCGTGCTGCCGCTGGCCCGAAAGCTGAAGGAGGAAGCCTGATATGGAACAGATCGCCAGCTTTACCATCGACCACAACCGGCTGCAGCCGGGAATGTACCTTGCCCGCCGGGACGGGGACATCGTGACCCTTGACCTGCGGTTCAAAAAGCCCAACATGGGGGACCTGCTGTCCAACAGCGAGCTGCACTCCACGGAGCATCTGGTGGCCACAGCGCTGCGGAACGGAGAGGCAAAAGAGGCCGTGATCTACTTTGGCCCCATGGGCTGTCAGACTGGATTTTTCTTCCTGTTCGATGAGCGGAAGCTCACGTTGGAGGGCGCGGTGGCGCTGATGAAAAAGGCCTTTGCCGAGGCGGCGGCCTTTGAGGGGGAAATGCCCGGAAAAAGCCCCATTGAATGCGGAAATTACATCAATCTGGACGTGGAGACCGGCCGGGCTGTCTGCCGGTGGTACAGTGAGCTTATTCGGGACTGGACCGTGGAGCGGCTGTCCTACGATTGGCAGGGTAAATAAGCGCCGGAGCGGCATTTGCTGAAAATTGTTGTTGACAAATGGCGCAAAGCCGCTATAATAGGTTCAAACCGATAAAGGCTATGACAAAGTCAGCTGCTTAACACCGCACGGCAAGCGAGAGGGGACAGTGGAAGCCCTCAGTGCAGGAAAGGCAGCGCGCCGCTTTGGAGCAGCCCGCGAGGAGCGGGACGGTTCATCCCCGTTACGAGATGACATGAGATATTCCCGCCGTGCGCGCAGCGGGGATAGATCAGGGTGGTACCGTGGATATTTTTCGCCCCTGACAGTTGTCAGGGGCGATTTTATTTTAGCTTTTCAGCTTGTAAGGAGGAGTTTTCCCATGAGATTTTCCAGTAAAGTGCAGAAATGCCAGTTGTCCCCCGTGCGTAAGTTTAATCCCTGCGCCGAGGCAGCGGCGGCACAGGGCCGGATGATCTATCATCTGAATATCGGCCAGCCGGATGTGAAAACGCCGGAGGCCTTTTACGAGGCGATCCGTGATTTCAAGGCCGAAACGCTGGAATATGCGCCCGCTCCCGGCCTGCCGGCACACATCGAGGCGGTGCAGGCGTATTACGCAAAGCTGGGCGTGAAGCTGGATAAGGATGACATTCTGGCAACCTCCGGCGGCGGCGAGGCGCTGGAGTTCATCCTCGCCTGCATTCTGGACGAGGGGGACGAGCTGCTGGTGCCGGAACCCTATTACGCTAACTACAATACTTTTGCCTACATGGCCGGCGGCAAAATTCATCCCATCCCCACCTCCGCCGAAAACGGCTACCATTACGCGGAGCGCTCCCTCATTGAGCCGCACATCAACGCCCACACCCGGGGTATTTTGATTTCCAATCCCGGCAACCCCACCGGCGTGGTGCTCACCCGGGAGGAAATGCGCCTCATCGCGGACATCGTAAAGGAGCACGATTTGTTCCTTGTGGCGGACGAGGTGTACCGGGAGTTCATCTATGACGATGAGCCTATGGGCTCCTTCGGCGAGCTGGAGGATGTGAAGGACCGTGTGATTTTGGTGGACTCCGTTTCCAAGCGCTTCTCCGCCTGCGGCGCGCGGGTGGGCTCCATTATCTGCCGGAATAAGGAGTTCATGGCCGAGGCGCTGAAGCTGTGTCAGGGACGTCTTTGCAGCGCCACCATCGATCAGGTGGGCGCCGCCGCCATGTACCGCTCTGTGACGCCGGACTACTTCAAGGCGGTGCGGGACGAATACAAGAAGCGGCGGGACACCGTGGTGGAGGAGCTTGGTAAGCTCCCCGGCGTGAAGTTCGATGTTCCCGACGGCGCGTTCTACATGATGGTGACGCTGCCGGTGGACGATGCGGAAAAGCTCCAGTATTTTCTGCTGGAGGAATTTGAGGATAACGGCGAGACCGTGATGTACGCCCCCGGCAGCGGCTTCTATGCCGACCCGGACGATGGCCGCTGTGAGGTTCGCATTGCCTATGTCCATAACTGCGAGTATCTGCGCCGGGCCATTGAACTGCTGGGCCGGGGCATCGCGGCCTACAACAGGAAAAGGGGCGTGTAAAAATGCTGCGGCATATCGTAATGTGGAAGTTCCGTCCGGGGACCGAGGCGGAGCGGGACCTGTTTCTCACGGGGCTTCAGGGCCTCTATGGCGTGATTCCGGAGCTGAAGAGCTGCCGGGTCCTCCGGGGCATGGAGGGCAGCGATTATGACGCCGTGCTCATTTCGGAGTTTGAGAATCGGGAGGCGCTGGAGCGCTACAAAAACGATCCCCGGCACAAGGCGGTCTCCGCGCTGTGCAAATCCATTCGGACGGACCGGGCGGCGGTGGATTGTCTGCTGCCGGACTGAGGTAATATGAAAACACCGACTGACGGAGACGGCGTGCGCCGCACCTGTCAGCCGGTGTTTTTTTGCTTAAAAGAGACCATTCCACTGGCAGCGGGCAAGGTCTACCGTTCCCTCCGGGGTAAAGACAACGCCCTCCGCCTCCAGCAGCGCCCGCTGAGTGCCGGGGCCGTAGAGGTCAAAGCAGGATTTTGTGCCGCCGAAGCGGTCCACCACCCGATGACAGGGAACAGAGGGGTCACGGTTGGCGGCCATGGCGTAGCCTACGGTCCGGGCGCAGCGGGGCATCCCCGCAAGGCGCGCGACCTGTCCGTAGGTGGCCACGGTCCCGGCGGGGATATGGCAAACGATGTCATAAAAGCACTGAAAAATAAAACCGCTCATGGCCAAGCCTCCTGTTTTCAAGGGCAATAATACCACAGCGCTGCCAAAACCGCAAGACGGAGGGCAAAATGGTTGGTTGGGCCTTTTCATTTTCGGTGCTTTCCTATATAATAAGGAAGAAAGGATGTGGGCTCATGCTGCAATCAACGCTGTGCTATCTGGAACGGGGCGGAGCATATCTGATGCTCCACCGCGTAAAAAAGGAGCAGGACGCCAACCGGGATAAGTGGATCGGCGTCGGCGGAAAGTTTGAGGACAAGGAAAGCCCGGAGGACTGCCTTGTGCGGGAATGTTGGGAGGAAACGGGCCTGACGCTGACGGAGTACCGCTACCGGGGCCTTGTGACCTTTGTGAATACGCAGTGGCCCACGGAATATATGCACCTGTTCACGGCAACCGGCTGGATGGGAACGCCCCATCCCTGCGACGAGGGGGAGCTGGAATGGATTCCCAAGGCGGAGCTGAGGAAGCTGCCCATGTGGGCGGGAGACCGCATTTTTCTGCGGCTGCTGGATTCCAACGAGCCGTTTTTCTCGCTGAAGCTGTGCTATGACGGGGAGCGGCTGCTGTCGGCGGTGCTGAACGGAAAGCCCTTGGAGGTTGAGGCATGAAGAAAATTTTGATGTTCGGATTTCGGGATTTAGGCGAGATCATGAAAATTGCGGCGGCGGCAGAGCGCTGCGGCGCGGAGCTTCAGCCGGTGGGCCGGGAGAGCTGCACTCTGACGCTGGAGGCGCTGTCCCAAGGGAAAACCGGTGGGGCATCGAGTGTGCCGATAGGGAAAATGCTGGTATTCTGCGGACTGGACCGGGAACTGGACGCCCTTCTGGTGTCGCTGCGGCAGGCGGGTATCGTTTGTCTGAAGGCGGTGCTGACGCCGAATAACCGCACATGGACGCCGGAACGGCTTTACCGGGAGCTGGAGCGGGAGCGCCGGACCATGGGAGGACGGTAAAATGAAAATCCTGATTTCCGCCTGCCTTTTGGGAATCCCCTGCCGGTATGACGGAAAAGCCAAGCCCCAGCCGTGGGCGGAGGCGCTGGCGGGCAGGCATGACCTTGTACCGGTGTGCCCGGAGCAGTTGGGCGGACTGCCAACGCCCCGGACACCCTCGGAGCGGCGGGGGGACCGTGTGGTGATGAACACCGGCGCGGATGTGACGGAGCAGTACCGCCGGGGCGCGGAGGCCGCGCTGCGGCTGTGCCGCCTGACGGGCTGCGAGGCGGCGATTTTGAAGGAGCGAAGCCCCTCCTGTGGCTGCGGCGAAATCTATGACGGCAGTTTTTCCGGCACCCTGACCGCCGGGGATGGGGTCACGGCGGAGCTGCTGAGGAAAAACGGCATTCCCGTGTACGGGGAGAGCCATGTGGCCGCGCTTTTGGACTGAGAAGCGAAAAAGCGGATTTTTTGGCGCAAATTCACGATTTTTGCTTGACGGAAGGGACAGTTTGTTTTACAATAACTACTATTAAGAAACGGAAACACTTCCGTTTGATATGTGTATATATTCGGCATACCTGCCGAAAGGCAGGGACGCAAAGCTATAGTGTCTAAATGAACGGAGCCGTTCACATGACAGACTGGCCGCAGCTTTTTTCTGAGGCAAAGCGGCAGTCTGTCTTTTTGCGATGTGCCGGTATTTTCTGGGGGGTGTGGATATGGCCTATATGCGTTTGGGAGACTTGCTGATCAGCACCGGCGCCATCTCCCGGGAACAGCTGGAGCAGGCGTTGGAGCTGCAGAAGGGGACAAAGCAGCGTCTGGGCGATGTACTGATTCAAAATGGCTTCATTACGGAGAAAAGGCTGATTGACGCGCTGAAAATTCAGCTCGGCATTGAATTTATTGACCTGACGAAGGTATCTCTTCCGATAGAGCTGGCGAAATTCGTGCCGAAGAACATCGCCCGGCGCTTCTGCGTGGTGCCGGTGCGGGCGGCGGCGGATACGCTGTACCTTGCCATGAGCGACCCGCTGGACTTCATGGCGCAGGAGGAGGTCAAGGCCGCCTCCCGGAAGCGAGTCATTCCCATGATTGCCACCCGCAAGGCAGTGGAGCAGGCCATCGGCCGGCTCTACAGCAATGAGGGCACGGCGAAAATCGTGGAGGAAATGAAGCGCGAGGTAGGTGTGGACATTGATGCCGCGCCCCGGCCCGCCGCGCGGGAGCAGCAGGAGGGCAACTCCGCCCCCACCATCCAGTTTGTCAACGCCCTCATCGAGCGGGCCTTTGACGAGCGGGCCAGCGACATCCATCTGGAGCCGCAGGCAGAGGAAATGGTGGTGCGGATGCGCGTGGACGGTCTGCTGCACCAGATGCTCACCGTTCCCGCCGATTTGAAGAACATGGTGGTTTCCCGCCTGAAGATCATGGGCAGCATGGACATTGCCGAGCGCCGTGTGCCGCAGGACGGACACACCACCGTGCAGGTGCGGGGCCATGTGATAGACCTGCGTATTTCCACAATTCCCACGGTGTACGGCGAAAAGCTGGTGCTGCGCCTTTTGGACAAGTCCTCCCAGAACCTCACCAAAACCGGCCTCGGCTTTGAGGGCCGTGACCTTGAAAAATACGAGGCATTGCTGAAAAACAGCGGCGGTGTTATTCTGCTGGTGGGCCCCACCGGCTCCGGTAAGTCCACCACCATGTGCGTGATGCTGCAGGACCTGGACCGGGAGGAGGTCAACATCGTGACGCTGGAGGATCCGGTGGAGTATTACATCCCCGGCGTGAACCAGTGCCAGATCAACGAAAAGACCGGCATGACCTTTGCCAGCGGCCTGCGCTCCATTTTGCGTCAGGACCCGGACATCATCGCCGTGGGCGAGATTCGCGACAGCGAAACCGCCCATATTGCCATCCGGGCCGCCATCACCGGCCATCTGGTGCTGAGCACTCTGCATACCAATGACGCTATTTCCGCCGTGACCCGTTTGCGGGACATGGGCGTGGAGCCGTGGCTCATTTCCGGCGCGCTGCGGGGCGTCATCTCCCAGCGATTGGTGCGGAAGATCTGTCCCCACTGCAAGCGGGCCTACAAGCCGCCTATTGAGGAGCTGGAGGCCCTCGGTCTGCCGCAGGATGACAGCACCGTCTTCTACCGGGGCGAGGGCTGTCCGGAGTGCCATCACACCGGCTACATCGGCCGCCGGGCGGCGTTGGAAATCCTTGTGGTGAACAGCAAGCTGGGGCATTTGATCGGCCGGGGCGCGGAGACGGAGGAGTTGTCCGCCGCCGCAAGGGAAAACGGCTTTGTCACCATGCGGGAGAGCTGCCAGCATCTGGTGCTGAGCGGCATCACCACAGTGGAGGAGGCCGCCCGCGTTATTACCAGCACGGCGGAGGATTAAAGAAACCAAAGCATAACCGGGAAAGGAGGGAGCGGATATGACCACTTATCGCTACCGGGGCCAGAGCCTTGACGGGGCGAAGGTCACCGGCGTCATTCGGGCTTATGACGAATTTGAGGCGGTGTCCCAACTGCGGGACCGCTGCGCATTCATCACCAAAATCGAGCCGGTAAAGGAAAAACAGGGCAATCCGCTTACCCGCCCCGTCAATACCCGCATCAGGGAAAAGGAGCTGGCGATGCTCTGTTCCCAGCTCTCCATTCTGCTCTCCTCGGGCCTGACCGCGCTGCGGTGTCTGCAAATGGTGGCCGCCCAGACCCGGAACAAGCAGCTCCGCCGCGCGCTGGAAAAGGCGGCGGAGGAGGTGGGCGCGGGCCGCTCCATGGCGGACAGCCTCGAAAGCAGCCGGGAGGTGCGCTTTCCCGCCACGTTTGTGGAGACCGTCCGGGCCGGTGAGCAGTCCGGCTCGCTGGAGGCGTGTCTGAAGCGGCTGCAGGGCTACTATGAGCGCTCCTCCACGGCCAGGGCCAAGGTGGTCAGCGCCATGACCTATCCGGCTATGGTCATCATCACGGCGATTATCGTTGTCATCATCGTGATGGTAAAGGCCGTTCCGGCCTTTACGAATACATTTGCCGAGCTTGGCTCGGACATTCCCGCCATTACCAAGGGCCTTATGGCTGTCAGCGGCTTTTTTGTCAAGTGGTGGTGGGTGCTGGTGCTGCTGGTGGCCGCGGCGGGCATCGGCTATTACAGCTTCCGCCGCACGGAGCGGGGCCGCATCGTGCTGGCGAACTACGCACTGACCCGCTCGCCCCTGCGGCGGCTGCGGACCATGAGCGCCTCCGGCCAGTTTGCCGCCGCCCTGTCCGCTATGCTTTCCGCCGGTCTGCCGATGCCGAAGGCGCTGTCGGTGGCCGGTGAGGTCTCCGGCAATTATATGTTCGCGCTGGCCGCCGGTAAGGTGCGGCAGAGCGTGGAGCGGGGCCGCACCGTGGCCGAGGGCATGGGCGAGGTGAAGCTGTTTCCCCCCATGCTGCGGGAAATGATCGGCGTGGGCGAAAGCTCCGGCACGCTGGTGGACACGCTGGACGTTGTGGCCCAGTATTTCAACAGCGAGGTGGAGACCATCACAAACCGCCTGCTGGCGGTGCTGGAGCCGGTCATCACCATCGGCCTTGCGGTCATTGTTATGGTGCTGCTGCTGGCGGTGTATCTGCCAATGTTCAGTATGTACGGTTCCATGGCGTAATACGGTATCCTCCCTGCCTGCAACCCGGGCAGGGCGATATAAAAAGAAAAACACAAAGGAGAAAAGATTTATGCTCAAGAAATTGAACAACAAAAAGGGCTTTACCCTGATGGAAATGCTCATTGTGGTGGCTATCATCGCCGTGCTGGTGGCAGTGGCAATTCCCACCTTCACCTCTGCATTGAATAAGGCCAAGGCCGGCACTGACCTTGCCAACATCCGTTCCGGCTATGCTGCCGCGCAGCTGGAAGCCATTACCAAGACTCGTACTGCTGACGAGACGCTGTATCTGCATCCCGATGGGAGTGTTGATACCACAAATGGCAATCTTTACATGACTAAGGGAAAATCTTCAGATGCAGATACCTCCGCTACGATTGGCGGCAAGTTTTCTGTAGGTGACGGCGGAGTTACTTGGAGCAAGGATAAGTCCATCAGTTATGTGATTGGTGCCGACGGTACGGTTAAGAGCATTACTCCGAGCACCTGATTTTTGTACTATTTCTCCGGCGGGGGCACCGACCCGCTCCCGCCGGAACAGCTCCTTGATCCGGGGCGCGGCCGGGGGTTGGCGGCCATGCCCCGGGTAAAGGCATGGAAAAGGAGAACCTATGCTGCGTCTGTCCCTGCCAATCACTGTTTACTGCTGCGCAATGGCCGCGCTTCTGGGCGCGTGCATGGGCAGCTTTTTGAACTGTCTGGCGTGGCGGATGCTCCACGGCGAAAGCGTGCTCCGGGGCCGGTCCCACTGCGACGTCTGCGGCCATGTGCTGGGGGTGCGGGACCTTGTGCCGGTGCTGAGCTATGTGTGCTCCGGGGGAAAATGCCGCTACTGCGGCGCAAAGCTCTCCGCCCGCCATGTGTGGGGGGAAGTGGCAGGGGGCGCGATGTTTGTCAGCGCTCTATTGAAGTATGATATTTCGCTCCAAGTCCTTGAGGCGTGGCTGCTGGCCTGCGTGCTGCTGGCCTGCGCGTTCGCGGATCTGGAGGGGTACATCATACCCGACCGATTTTTACTGTTCGGCGCCGGGGTGTTTATCGTGTTCCTTGTGTGGGAGCCGGAGCCGCTGCACCGGCTGATACAGGGCGCGCTGGGCGGCCTTGCCGTGCCGGGAGCGCTGCTGGCGGTGGTGCTCATGATGGAAAAGCGCATGGGCCGGGAGGCCATGGGCGGCGGCGATTTGAAGCTGCTGGCCCTGACGGGGCTGTATCTCGGCTGGATGGGAAATCTTCTATGCCTGCTGCTGGCCTGTGTGCTGGGCATCTGCGCGGGGCTGGCCTCCGGCCGGAGGGATGCGCCGATTCCGTGGGGACCGTCCATCGCGGCGGCGGCGTGGGTCACGCTGCTGACGGGGGACAGGGTCCTCCAATGGTATCTGAGTCTTTTTGGAATGTGAGAGGTTGATATATGGGGAAGCTCGTTGGCTTTGACATTGGCGAAAACAGCGTAAAAATGGTATATTTCTCCGGCAGGGAGCTCAAGCGCGCCATTACGGCGGAGCTGCCGGACGCCATGGTCTCAAACGGGAGAATTTTGTCCATGGACGCCATGGCAGATTTTATCCGGGACATGGCCAAGGGCCACGGCATCCCCCTGACGAACGCCGCCATGGTGCTGAACACCGGCGACCGCTTTGTGCGCTCCGTGACGCTGCCGCTGATGACGGAGCAGCAGCTCCGCTACAACCTGCCCTATGAATTCCGGGATTTTCTGACGGAGGAAAAGAACCGCTACTTTTTTGATTATTCCATGCAGGGTATTTTGAACGGCTCGGACGGGCAGCCGGAAAAGATGGAGCTGTTCGCCTGCGCCATGCTGAAATCCTCCGTGGAGGAATACCGGGCCATGTTCCGCCGGGCGGGCTTCCGCCAGCGGGTGCTGACGCCGGACGAGAGCGCTTACAGCGCGCTGCTGGAGGAGCACATCGCCCATCACGGCGGTGAGGATACCGACCGCTGCATCGTGAGCCTTGGTCACCGCAGTACATATCTCTACATTTTCCACGGCAGCCGCTTTGACAGCCGCCGGGGCGTGGAGGTCGGCGGCGCGGAGCTGGACAGCCTCATTGCCGACCACTGCGGCGTGGACGTCCATGTGGCCCACAGCTATAAGAACAGCGACTATAACGGCGTGCTGGAATCCGATTACGCCCAGGAGCTCTATGCCCGTCTCGCGGGCGAGATCGTCCGGGCCGTGAATTTCTACAATTACAACAACCGGGACCGGGAGCTGAAGGAGCTGTATCTCTGCGGCGGCGGCGCGGGCATCGCGGCGCTGCGGGAGACCATTGCCGAGACCACCCGGCTGGAGGTCCATCCGGCAACAGACCTGCTGCCGGAGCAGCAGCGCCCGGAGGAGGAGCCATGGCTGTACCTGCGGGCCATTGCGGGTGTGTTTGAGAGCTTCCGGGGAGGAAAACGATGAACGAGCAAGAGAAAAAGGGGACCCAGCCGGTCCGGGTCCATGGCCGTTATCCCCGCAAGAGCGGCATCAATATGAATATGCGGGAGGACCGCACCCGGGAACTGACTACGCTCATTATCGGCGGCGTGCTCATCTGCGTGCTGGCAGGCGCGGCCGCCAAATTCGGCGTAATCGACCAGTACCGGCGGCTCACGGAGGCCCAGCGGGCCTATGAGCAGGTCCACAGCCAGTATACGGCGGTGGAGACCGCGCTGGAGGATTATGACCGGGTGCTGGCGGAATACCGCACCTATTCTACGGACTGGATGAATGACGCCGTGGATTCGGAAAGTCCCAATGCGGCGCTGTATGCCGCCGTGGACCGCCAGCGGGTTTTAGACCTTATCGAGCGGGATATGCAGTCACAGGGGACAGTCACCTCCGTTCTGATTCGGGATAATCAGGCGGTGGTCGCCATGTCCGGCATGAGCCTGGACCAGATTTCCCAAATGTTCCAGAAAATCGGGGAAAGTCCCATTGTAGAAAATGTGGAGCTGAACATGGCGGAAACGGAAAAGGAGCATCCCGCTTCGATTCTGAGCTTCTCCGTGAGCATTACGCTGTGCAGGGAGGTGGAGGAATGAACCGGGAGCTGACAGGCCGGGAAAAGGTCATGTTGCTGATCCTGAGCGTACTGGTGATGGCCTTGGGCTACTATAAGCTCATTCTTGAGCCCATCAACGATCAGGTGGCCGCCTACCGGGACAGCACCGAGCAGGAGCAGACGGAGCTGACCACGGAGCTGGTGCGGGCCGAGCAGCTGAAGAAAATGGAGTCTGCCGTGGCGGAGCTGCGGCAGCGCGGTGACGTCAAGCCCATCCCCGCCTATGACAACAGTAAGGCGCTGATGGTGGAGCTGCACCGGATTCTGGCCTCCGCGCAGGAGTATTCTCTGGATTTCAGCGCGGGGACCACAGAGGAGGACTATATCGTTCTCCGACCTATCTCCCTGAGCTATACCACAGCGACCTACACTCAAAGCCGCGCCATTTTAGACGCGCTGAGCGGCAGCGATTACATGAACAAGATCTCCAATCTGAGCATTCAGACGGAAACGGGAAGGGGAGAGAGCGGCGTTAAGACCGCTATGGTCATCACGTATTTTGAGGTTCGTCAGTAACAGATACAAGGAGAATATGACGATGAAAAGGGCAAACAGATTCGACAACCGTGGATTTTCGCTGGCAGAGGTCATGCTGACCGTGGCGATTCTTGTTGTTCTGTTTGCCCTTGCCATGATTCCTATTTCCAAGTACCAGAAGGAGTTCCGCCAGCAGGAGCTGGACAGCAAGGCGGAGCTGGTGTTCACTGCTGTGCAGAACCGCATGACCCAGCTTCAGGCAGCCGGAATGGAGTCACTGTACGCGTGGACACGGGATGGAGATCGTGGCATTAACAAGCTGGGGCTGGAGCCTTGGGGCAACACGGACTCCAACATCGGGGAAAATACGCTGTGTTATGTGACCTCGGCGGACAAACTGCAAGAAAATTGTGCCGCCGCAGACCTGTTCCCGGAGGGACAGGCGGACGATGAGCTGTGGAACGCGGACTGGGTGGTGGAATACGATCCCAAGGGCGGCAGCGTCTACGCCGTGTTTTACGGCGGCAGCGGCATGGCACAGCGGTACAGCCCATCGGAATTTGACCGGCTCCGCAGCCGGGCCTACCGTATCAGTGATGGCGCGCAGGTGGGCTATTACAGCGGCGACACCGTGGAGATAGAGACCACCGGCACACTGGAGCCGTATGCGGAGATCATCAATACCGACCATTTGCAGCTCCGGGTCATCTGCCCCCTGAAGGGAATGACGCTGAGCTTCCAGGCGCGTATCTGGGAGCTGGACGCCACGGGAGCGGAGACAGGCGACCCGGTGGTGGTGCCTTTCTCCGTCGATGAGGTGAAATGGGATGCGCCCAACTATGTGGCCACCATGACGCTGGACAGCTTAGAGGAGGGAATGCGCTTTGCGAAGCAGACCCGCTTTCATGGACTGACACCGGGCAAAAATCTGAAGATCACCGTGACTGTGACCAGCGACAATCCGCTGGTGGACAAGGGCTCCTGTACGGTGACCACCAACAGTCTGTTTGCCGATTTGAAGGACGGAGATACGGCGGAGCTGCGCTATGCGCGGCACCTTCAGAATTTGGATCAGGCATCTGAGCTGTCGGAGGATATCACCAAGGCGGTCCAGACCCGGGACATTGATTTTGCCGGGGACGCGGACGATGAGTGGAAAGCGCTTTACGGCGATCTCGGCTTTACGCCTGTCCGCAACAGTAATCTGGAGCAGCTCGAAGGCGCGGAGACCGGCAGCGCGACGGGGGTCTACCCGGTGATTTATGACCTGCCGGTGGACGTCGCCAGCGATGCGGGGCTCATTCAGTCGGCTTCCGCCGGGAAAATGCTGCTGCTGAAGAATATTCGGCTTTCCGGCGCGAATGTGACAGGTAAAACGGCTACTTCCAGCGCGGTAGGCGCGCTGGTGGGGTGCGTGAACGGAGCGTTGACGCTGGAGAACTGTCAGGTCTACCTCAGCCGCAGCCACGGCCATGTGGGGCCCGACGCGAACCGGAACAAGCAGTGGCTGCAGGGCGGCGATACCGGCGGATTGGTCGGCAGAATTGAAGCGGGCGGCAGCGCGGAGATTCAAAACAGCTTTGCCGCTACCACTGCCGCAGGCGTGATGTCCGTAGGCGGTCTTGTGGGCCGGGTAGACGGTAAGCTGTCTGTGACCCACAGCTACGCGGACTGCTACCTGACGCTGGAAAAGGGCTCGCAAGGTATTGCAGGCGGCCTTGTGGGCGTGGGCATCGACACGGCCACGCTCAAGGTTGAGGACGCCTATGCCGCCGGTTTCCTGACAGCGGATCAGACCGCCGGCATTGCGGGAATGCGCGCCAGCTTGACCAATGTGTATACCGCCTGCGCGCTCATGACGGAAAGGGCGGAGGGCGGCTACGATACGGACGGTAAGCTGACATATTCCACCGTGACCGGCGGCAGCGCAGCAGGTCAGGTATACTATCTCTGCAACGGTGAGGAAAATGTTGTCTTGGGCGCGAGCCGGACATGGACCAGCGCGAACCGCACAGAGGCTGCGGCGGAACTGGGCGATGCCTTTACCGATGAAACCAGCGGACTGAACACCGTCCGCTACGAGTTGAAGGTCAGCGGCCTTAGCAGCTACACGTTCCCCCGGCTGAAAAATCTGCCGCATTACGGCGATTGGAAGGCAGAGTTTGAGTCCGGCGCACTGGCCTACTACGAATACTATGCGGATGGAAGCTACGGCTTCTACGGCGGCAATATCGACACTCTGAAGGATACAAAAGCGGTGTTGGGTGATGGCTATGCCGCCGTTTACGAGGGAACTGTCCCACCCGCGAGCCTGACCGTGACGCTGAACTATACGGTCAAGGGCGTTCAGACGAAAAAAGAGATTACGCTGAATGGAACAAATGCCGTGACCGTTCAGGCAAACGGACGGACGTATCAGCTTTTGCGCTTTAGTAAAGAAGACCTTGAGACCGCTGGCGCTGTGGACAATTACTATATCACCGCCATTGGCAATGAGCGGACGTATTCCTTTAACCCGCATTTCGCGAAAACGGCGGTGGAGGGCGCGGCAGTCATTGAGAAAACGGCGGAGCAGACCATCAGTATCCGCACGGCCCGCCAGCTCAACAACCTGAGCCGCTATTACAGCGATTACCGGGATACCATCTCCGAGATTGCTTCCTTTGCACAGGAGTTGAATATCGACTATTCTGCCTATGACTGGGCGCACTATATGGCGCTCGGCACGCTGGTCACTACCCAGCCGCCCATTGGCGAATCGGAGGCGCTGTCCTTTATCCACGAATACGATGGAGGCTGCCACACCATTACCGGCGTGCGCTTTACCGACAACGGGACGTATATGGGCCTGTTCGGCTATAACCGGGGACAACTGCGGGATATCGTGCTGACACAGGCGGTGGCGGCCGATGCGTCCGGGCCGATGCTGCGGATGTCCGCACGGATGAAAACGGCGTACATCGGCGTACTGGCCGGTGTAAACAGCGGCACAATCACAAACTGCGCCGTGGCCGGGTATCAGCTTCAGGTGCAGGCGTACAGCGCCAGTGCCGTGTACGCGGGCGGCCTTGTCGGCAGCAATCTGGGCGGACGCATCCGGGGGTGCAGCGCGGAATTTCCGCTGCTGTACGCCGCCAGCACCTATGCCAAGCTGTATGTGGGCGGCCTTGTCGGCAACAGCAGCGGCCAGATTCGCCAGAGCTATGTCACCGGCGCGGTCAATATTGAGGAAATCAAGGGCGGCGGCGTGACGCTGGCCGGCTTTGCGGCGGAAAACGGCGGCTCGATTCAAAATAGCTACTGCGCGGTGTCCATGATCTCCGCAGGCGCGGAGACCAGGGGCTTTACCGTGGGCGGCATTGTGCGGGACTGCTATTACTTAAACGGAGGAACCTACGCCTTCCGGGGCAGCGTGGCGCTGTATGACGCAGCGGACAGCTCGGGGGCGCAGCCGGTCACGGATGAAAAGCTGTCCGGGCAGAAAATCGGCGGCTTTGGAACGGTGTCCGCCAGCTATGACCATGCCGCTACGGACGAGGAAAATTACCCCTACCCCGGCAGCGTGACCAACGCGGCGGGAGATTATGTCCACTACGGCGACTGGGTGATGGAATCCGACCTTGGCAAACTGGGCGTGTTCTATTGGGAATACGAGACCGGCGGCGCCAACAACGGCTATCACATTTCCTACATCGGCTTTGATGGTTCGGCGGAAAAGCGGGGCGAGAGCCTTTGCGAGACCCACGATGACGGCGGCGTCATTACCCGGTTCGGCTACGGCTATTACTGGAAGGATGGGCAGACAAAGCCTGCATTCACCACCAGTAAATTCTGCGCGGGGACAACTGCGGTTTCCGAAATCAGCGAAAAGCTGCGGGAGCAGATTCCCGGCTATACCTTTACCGCCTTTGAAAGCGGCGAAAACGGTTTGCGTCTGCTCTCAGCGGATGAGCGGAACGCGGAATGGACGCTCACTGTCGGAACATACACTTACAGGTATTCTGTCTGCCCGTTCTTTGGCAATGCCTTCAACTACATGAGCGGAACCGGCACGTCCGGCGCGGAGGACAATATCCAACCCGGTACGCCGGAGACGGACGGAAAGGGGCTTGCCTATCAAATCCGCTCTGCGGACCAGCTCCAATTCATCAACTGGAGCTATGTGGATGGCACAGGCTCGGCCACCCGCCTTGTCACAAAGAACAATTACAAGCTGTTTCCGTATCTGCAATATACCAACAGCACCGGCACGGCCAAGCAGACGCGGACGGACGCGGAGCGGAACCGCCCGGCTCAGAGCTGGCAGCAGACCCATGACCTCAACGGCGCGAACCAAGAAGCGGGGAAGGCCGAAAAGCAGGAAAACAACCGGCAGTTCTATCCCATTGCCGGCGCCGTAGACCATATCACAACAAACAACTCCTACAGCATGGTGCTCTATAACTGGTTCGGCGGTAGCTATGACGGTGGGAACTACTATATCAAGAACCTGAACATCGAATCTCCCTGCTACAATGTGGGCCTGTTCGGCACCACCGCCGGTGCGGATATCCGCAACATCGTGCTCTACAGCGATAATAACGCTGTGATTCAGCGACGCACGGAGCAGTCGGACTGGGGAAACTCCGGGGGCGAGAGCGACATTATGCGCTACCAGTGCGCATATGCCATGGGTGGTCTTGTGGGGATTGCGTATCGCTACCATAATGACCCCGGCAGCGTGATCACCAATTGCGCTATTGCGGGCTATGTCATTCAGGACAACAGTAAAAATCTCCTGCGCTTGGGCGAGGCGGTGGTGGGCGGCCTCATCGGTGTGTCCAATCTGGATTTGAAGCAGTGTTCCGCCGTGGTGGATATTCAGGTCAACTGCACCCATATCTGGAGAAATGACAGTGGTCTGAACGCGGCGAGGTACGGCAACTTTATCCGCGTGGGCGGCCTTGTGGGCGGCCTGCGGGACAAGGCCACGGACTGCTACACCGGCGGTAAGATTACCGTTTCCAAGGAAACGCTGAAGGAACGGGTGCGTACCGGGTCCTGGGGCAGCGACAATACGCACTTTGCCGATGGCAGCGAGGCCGTGGAGGTCAAATGGCCCATCGCCGGCAACGGCAGCAATGCCAACCCGGCGACCTACGTGTTTATCGGCGGTATCGGCGGCAGCGGCTTCTCCGCCAATTTCCAGAACTTCACGGGTGTGAACAATACCAGTGCTGACGGTGCGCCGAAATTCTATAATTGCTATACCTATATCAATCTGCCGGATATGGAGGGAACTATTACGGCCATCTCTCTTATCGGCAGCACGGCGGACCGCTATAAGTATACCACATATACTGTGGAAAATTGCTATTACCTCAAGAGTATCAAGGATCAGGCATCCTTTGCAAAGGCGTCCAAGACCTATAATCCGAATAACACAAACTCCATGTATACACTGCTGTATAATAAGCCGGATGTGCAGGAGGCCATGTTCAAAGGCAATATGAGCTACCTGACAAGATACCTGTGGGAAACCAGTGTCAAGTATGGCTCTGAGGTCAAGGGCCTGACGGGTCTGACCTATGACCAGATGGCCCAGCGAATTGGAGATGCCAATATCCAAACAGCAAACGGCCTGAACAAGACGTTCGGCAGCTTCAAGGACGCGCTGAACAACGGCCGCACCGGCAGCGAGGCGGCCTACGATTGGGTCACCACCGAGGAGCAGGACGCGCAGGGGAACAATATCCCGGTCCACGGCAAGTACAGTTTTCCCGGCAGCACGGACGCGTTGCTGGGACAGGACTTCCCCTTCCCTACGGTGCTGCGGCAGGAAAAGCAGGGACAGACCATGAACCTGCACTACGGCACTTGGCCGCTGCACGGATTATTCTGGTCCAAGGGCATTGCCTCCATGGACCTGATCGCCGATTACAAGGACAGGGCGGCGGGCAGCAGTATTCAGATGGAGCTGAAGCCCTATGAGCTGGGAATTTCGGATGTGCCGCAGGTGAACTTCGAGTATACGGACGCTGCCATTGTGCAGGTTTCCGCCGTATGGAACGCAGATAAAAAGAGCTATGACGTTACGCTGAAGGGCCTGAAGCCCGGAGCCACCGAGGTCACGGCCAAGATCGACTATCAGGGCAGCACCTATGAGGCGCGGCTGCTGTTAACGGTCACGGCAGAGATCACCGTTTCCACGAACATCGAGGATGTTAACTGCTACGTGGGCGAAGCGGCAACGATGCAGCTCATGGCGCAGGACAAGCTGGGGAAGTCGCTGCCCTATGCAAAATGGAGCGTGACCAGCAGTGCGCCCACTGTGGCCTCTGCCGTCATCAAGGACGATACAATGGTGGAAATTCAGGGAAACAGTGAGGGCGACGCTGCGTTGACGCTTCAGGTGGACTGTGAGCTTCCCGGTGTCGGTACATTCAGTGCCAGCACGATTCGCAGTGTTTCCGTCCGGATGCAGGGTATTCTGGGCGTCACCTCCGACGGGCGCTATTGGCAGGGCAAGCTGATGAAAGAGACTGCCACCGGTTTTGCTGGTTTTGATTGGTCAGAGAAGCCCGCAGAGGTGACAACATTTGCAGAGAATGCACCGGCCTGCGGCGAGGAAACGCTGTTCCTCTACGCACAGGGCACGGACGCGGCCCTTGCAAACTACAGTGTGGAAAGTGTCACGGTGCAGAGCGGCACCTCCCCGGTGGAGGTAGCGCCGGGCAATACGAACGGTACGTATTGGGTACTGCCCGGTGCGAAGCAGACCTCCGGGGACTACACGGTGCTGCCGCTTCAGCTTTTCGGCAAGAGCGAGGGCGAGGTTACGCTGTCCGTTGTGCTGAAGGACCAGCGCTCCGGCAAGACCCTTACATTTGAGGGCGTCGAGTATACAATCCGGCCGCCGCTGCTGCATAGTGTGACCTACATCACGGGGCAGGAGACAAGTGAAAAGACGGAAAACGTGATTGTGAAGGGCGATACCGTCACACTTCCGAAGCCAGGCAATGCGGGAATACAGAGCTTTCTGTACTGGCGCAGGAACAATGGCGATACGCCCGATTCCCCGGAATATCCCGCAGGATTTGTATTTCCCCTGACGGGTGACGTAATATTTCAGGCTGTTTACAAATGAGAGAAAGGAGGGCCTTGGGTATGATGAATAAGCTGCGCGACAGGCGGGGCGCATCGCTCCTGATGGCCCTCCTGCTGCTCCTGCTGGCAACGATGGTCAGCGTGGTCATCCTGACTGCGGTTTCCAGCGCGGCTCGGCACCTGAGCCGCGACCGGGAGGCCCAGCAGAACTACCTGACGGTCAGCTCTGC
The DNA here is from genome assembly GCF_029218125.1 of Neopoerus faecalis. Lineage (NCBI taxonomy): Bacteria > Bacillati > Bacillota > Clostridia > Eubacteriales > Oscillospiraceae > Neopoerus > Neopoerus faecalis. The sequence continues at coordinate 311,549 of NZ_JARFXX010000002.1, forward strand.
GGCAGAGCTGCTGCGAAGCGGTCTCAAAGGCGCGAAATATACCCGGACAGAAACCGTGACCTACACCTATGATTATGACGAGGGAGGCAACGTGACCGGTAGCCATGAGAGCGAGCCAGTGATTGTGACAACGCAGGCTGAAGCTATGGGCGTTATGGGTGCATGGCTGGCGTCCTGCATTCAGGCGGACGGAAACTGGCAGCAGAGCGAGCGTCATGACACAATTACGCTTACGGTCACCCCTCAGGGAACGGACGAGGTTTTACGGCCGGTGAAGGTCGATTTTTCCATGACGGACAAGGGTGAAATATCCACGAACACAACTGCCGCCGATTTTACGCTGGTATTTTATCTGCCGGATGGCGATGACTGCCGCATGACGCTGAAGCTCACGGGCTATCGGACATGGAGCGAGGAGTGGAAAGGCTCCGTAGAATTGGGGGAGCGGCGGCATATCATGACCACTTCGATCGAATGGAAGAATGATGTCATCACCAAGGGCGGAGAGGTACAGGAGGGGACAGCATGAACAGGCTGAAGGACAATCGGGGCGAGACCCTGATCGAGTCGCTGGTCTCCTTGCTGATTTTGACCATGACCTTTGCCTTTCTGGCCGTGGCGTCCACCACGGCGGCAAGGCTCAACGCCAAGGTGCGGGATACGGATGTCTCTTTTCGGTATGAGGCGGAAAGCACTGACAATGCAAGGGTCGAGCTTCAGGGCTCCGTTTCGCTTGATGGCATTAAAAGCGGCTTACAGACCGTGACGCTGTACGAAAATAACGGTTACCTCTATTATGATGGGGGGCCGGGGATATGAGCAGACTGAAAAGCAGCCGGGGCATGACCTTTATGGAGCTGCTGTGCGCCGTGCTGATTTTGATGATGTCCACCGCGCTGGTGCTGGTGGGCGTCAATCTGGCGCTGACAACCTACCGGGCGAATATGGAGGCGTCGGAGGCACAGGTCCTCTACTCCACGCTGACAACAGTCATCAGTGATAAGTTGCGCTATTGCGGAACAGTGGAAACGGCGGAGGATGGCACCATCACCCAAATATTCGCGCAGGGTATCGGCACTGGCAGCGGTGAGGCGTTTCAGCTTACGGAGGACGGAAAAGTGATGCTGGGCGGAAAAAGCCTGCTGGGCTCCGGTGCCTACCCACGGGACCTTACAGTGAGCAGTCTGACCATGACTTATAATAAGGACTCACGGCTCTTTACGGTCTCCATGGAGATCAGTAACCAAAAGGGACAGCGGTTAGCCGGAGGCATGGACTTTCAGGTGAAAAAGCTGAACACGTCAGAATCGGACATATAGAAAAAGGCCTGAGACTGCTTTTGCGGTCTCAGGTCTTTTTGAATGCTCAGCCCATGTGCGCCTTTAAGCGCTCCAGATTTTGTTTCATCAGCGATACATAGGTCTCGCCACCAGCCAGCTCCTCCGGCGTGACATTATGGCAGGTGTGGAACATGGCGGTGTCGGCACCCGCCGCTTCGGCAATGGCGTCCGCCACCAGATGATTGGAAAACTCAATGTACCAGACGGTAGAAATGTGCTCCGTGCGGACCTTATCCGTCAGGAAAGCCACTGTGGCGGCGGAGGGCTCTGTCTGGGTGGAGCAGCCGGGGAAGGCGGCGTAGTAGTTCAAATCAAATTCCTCTGCAAAGTACAGCAGCGGGAAGCGGTCGCCGAATACGATGGTGCGGTCCGGCAGGCCTGCAAAGAAATCATGAAATTCACCGTCCAGCGCGTTGATTTGGGAGGCGTAAGCCTCGGCGTTGGCCCGGTACTGCTCGGCGTGGGCGCTGTCCAGCGCGGCCAGCGCTTCCCCGAATTGCCGGGTGATGGCGGCGGCATTGGCGGGAGAGGTCCAAACGTGCTCGTCGATTTCCGTCACGCCGCCGAGATGGTCTTCGTCCTCATGGTGATGCGCGTCCTCATTCTCGTGATGATGGCCGATCTCCTCCTGCATCCCTTCCGCGTGGACCTCCTCCAGCGTTTCTACGCAGTCGACCATGGCAAGCGTGGTGCCTGTGGGCTCCGCTGCGTCCAAAATCGTTTCCACCCAACTGTCCGATTCGCCGCCAAGGTACAAGAACAGGTCGCAGCTCTGCACGGCCAAAATGTCCGCCGGGGTGGGCTCATAGGAGTGGCTCTCCGTCCCCGGAGGGAGCAGGAGCTGCACATCCGCCAGGTCTCCGGCGGCGGCACGGGCAAAATCATAGGCAGGGAAGACGGTAGCCACGATTTGCAGGCGGCCGGTGTCCTTTGTTGGGGTCGGAGCCAATGCTGGTGCACAGCCGGTGAGCAGAGAGAGCAGTAAAGAAACAATCAATAGCTTTTTCACAGAAATTCCTCGCAATTTGAGAATGATTTTCAAATATGATACCACAACGGCACCAAAAAAGCAAGCCCCCGGCAAAATTTGCCGAGGGCGTGCTGTGGCTTTGAGGCTTACTTGCTGCGCTTGAGAACTTCCTTCACCAGCTCCCAAGTCCGCTGGACGGAGGCAATGTGCATCCGCTCTCTGGGCGTATGGATATCGGACAGCTCCGGACCGAAGGAAACGCAGTCCAGCCCTGGCAGCTTTTCGCTGAACAAGCCGCACTCCACACCGGCGTGCATGGCCTTGATAGTGGGTTCCTTGCCGTACTGCTCCTGGTAGACCTCCACCATGCGCTCCCGCAAGGGGGACTGGGGCATATACTCCCAGCCGGGATAGTCGCCCTCGGCCTCCGTGGTGCCGCCCAACTGCTCCGTCAGGCAGATGAGCTGATCCAGCACGGCCTTTTTCTGTGTGGCAACGCTGCTGCGGATGGAGGCCCGGAGCACCTGACGGTCCTCATCGGTGTACATGATGCCAAGGTTCAGGGAGGTCTGCACAAGACCCGGCATATCCTGACTCATAGTCTGCACGCCGAAGGGCGTGCAGGTCAGCAGCGTCGCAACGCGCCGGGTGCTCTCAGCGTCCATAGGGGCCCACTGTGCCTCGGCGGTCTCCACGTTCACGCTGAGGTTGGGGTCGGAAACGCGATACTCCCGCTTCAGCGCACGGGTCAACTCCTCCACAGCGGCGCGGACCGCTGCGGCGTCCGCCGTGACGATGACCGTCTCGGAGGCGGCGCAGATGGCGTTGTCCTTAGCGCCGCCGGCGGCGGAGACAAGGCGGGTGTCCGCCGCGCCGCAGGCAGCGCGGAGCAGGCGGCCCTGCAGCTTGTTGGCGTTGGCGCGGCCGGTGCCAATCTCCATGCCGGAGTGGCCGCCCACAAGGCCGGAGACCTTGATGGCAAGGGTCTCGCCCGCAAAATGTGCCCGGTGGACCGGCAGGGCGTTGGTGACCTGACAGCCGCCGGCGCAGCCTACAATGAACATTCCCTCGGTATCAGCGTCAATGTTCAGCATCTGCCGGCCCTGAAGGGGGGATACATCCATCACCATAGCGCCCAGCATACCGATTTCCTCATCGGTGGTCAGCACGGCCTCCAGACGGGGGTGCTGCAGGGTCTTATCTTCCAGTGCGGCCAGCGCCATGGCAACGGCAATACCGTCATCCGCGCCCAGCGTGGTGCCTCGGGCGCCTACGGTATCGCCCTCCACAAAGAGGTCCAGCCCTTCGGTCTCCATATTCTTCGCACAGCCGGGATCCTTTTCGCACACCATGTCCAGATGGCCCTGCAATATCACGGCAGGGGCGTTTTCATAGCCGGGGGTGGCGGGAGCGATGAGAATCACGTTGTTGGCAGCGTCCTGATGGCACTCCAGTCCGCGCTCCTCACCGAATTTCACGCACCAATCGCTGATGGCCTTGGTGTTCCGGGAGCCGTGGGGGATAGACGTCAGAGACTCAAAAATTTCAAAGACCCGCTTCGGCTCTAAATTGGATAAAACTGCCATAATTATTCTCCTTTTTTCTTCAGCTTTGTTTTATTGCCCTTTTTATCTACAATATAGGTATGGTCCAGTTGGCCCTTCAGACTACCCAATACGGAGTCAATGTATTCCCGCCGCAGCGCGGCGCGCTCCATTTCCTCCCATTCGGTCAGCCCCTCCGGGCTTTTGGCCTTTTTCGCCAGTTCATTGATTCGGTCGATCTGCTTTTGCTCCATATTGACTCCGTTCCGCGGTGTCCCGCTTATTGATAGCATTTGACGGTAATGGGGATGCGGCCTTTTTTTGTAAGGCCGCCGATCTCCGTCAGCTCAAATTTTCCAAAGCCCCGGGCGGACACGGTATCCCCGGCGGAGACCTGGCGATCCGGCTTTGTACATTCCCGCCAGTTCAGCTGAACACGGCCGCTCTCAATCAGCGCCGCCGCCTTACCCCGGGCCATGCGGAAGCCCGTGGCGCACACGGCGTCCAGCCGTAGGGAGGAAACGGTGTCCCGCCGCTCCTCGCACCGGACCTCCGGAATGTGGAGGTGTCCCGGCTCGATTTCGGAGACATTCAGCCGGGCGCGGCCCGCCGTGTTCCAGCTCTGGAGAAGAAAATCCGCCACGGTGTCCAGCACCATGAGGTCGGCGCTGTCAGGGCTGACCAGAATATCGCCCAGCTTTTCCCGGATGATGCCCATTCCCATGAGACTTCCTAAAAAATCTCGATGCGTCAGCTTTTCATCCGCCCGGAACTGCGCCCGCAGACAGCGGATGGGACTTTGACCTTCGGCGTCCGCGGCGTCCAGCCAGTCCGGCAGAAACAGGAGCAGCGCCCGCTCCGCGTCATCGTAGCCCCCCAGCCGGACATAGGCCGTGTCGGAAATTCCGGCGGTTCGGAGCATATCCATTGCCATGGCCTGCTGCGCGGGACTGAGAAAATCCGTGGCGGCGGGAACGTTCCGTTCTGACGCCTGCCGCGCGCGGTCCAGTACCCGGGCCAGAAGGAGCCGATCGTCACCAAGAGCGCCGCACTGGTCTAATAGCTTGCTTTTGTCCATTTACGGCTCCCTTCGTGTGATTTTTTGCATAAGGGCCATAGGCCTTCATGCAGAGCCTCATTTTACCACGGCCCTTGGGAAATAGCAAGGGCGGCCGCCCGTTAAAAAATACATTCCCGGGCGCTCTGCACCCGGGAATGCTGTATAAGCTATCAACTGTTGGTCAAGTAATCGCCCTTCATGTAGCCGGTGACGTCCGCGCCGCCGGGGCCGGAGAACGTGATCTGATACCAGCCGTTTCCGGCGCTGGACACGATCTGCACCTTGTCACCGTTTTTCAAAGAGGCAATGGGGGAACCGTCCGTACCGGCGCTGGGGCGGACATTCACGCCGCCTGCGGCATTGGTCACAACGCCGCTGCCGGTTTTCAGACTGCCGGAGGTGCTGTTGCCGGTGTTGGTTGTTGTGGTGGGCGCGGCGGGAGCGGCCGTGCCGCTGACATTGCAGCGCACGATGCACACGCCCTTCTTGCTGCCATCCGTGACAACGATGTTGATGGTGCCCTTGGAGATGGCCGTGACCTTGCCGGTGCTGTCCACAGAGGCAATGCCATCGTCCTCACTGATCCACGTATAGCTGCCGCTGCCGCCGGAGACCCGGATCGAGGCGGTCTCGCCCACACTTTTCATGGTGAAATCCGAGGTGCTGAGGGTCAGACCGTCCGGCAGAGCCATGGCCTTTTCATAGTCGTCAGTCTCGCTGCCGGTATTCGGCGCTGTTGTAGTGGTGGTATCATCCGGCTCATCGGGCATTACGCCGGGGTCCTCCGTGTCGGGCTCGTCCGTACCCGGCTCCGCTGTGTCAGACTCGTCGGGTGTGACCGGTGTGACCACGCCGGGCTGGGGCGTAATGGGGTCCTTGGCCGCGGTGGGCTGCTTGTCTCCCCGCAGCAGGAAAATCAAAAGTCCCGCCATCAGCAGAATCAAAATCACCAAAACCGGGGTCAGAAGACTGAAGCTGCGCTCCTGTCGGGCGCGGCGCCCTCCGGTTTTTCCCTTTTTCAGAATTTCCTCCTCCTCACAGAAGGGGCAGTATTTATATGTATCGGAGTATTTTTCCCCGCAGTCGGGGCAGCGCTTCATCGCCATGGGTGGCCTCCTCATTCTTTGTTAATTTACATAATACTGTTTTTTCGTCATTTCGTCAAGTATGGGTCTGTCGATTTCACAGGAATTTCATACTTTTCCTTGCTTTCGTGGCGGGGAGTTACTATAATGATAAAAAAACAGGAAAAACGGAGGTCCCGTTATGAGCACGATTCTGATCGGAATCGCCGGAGGCACCGGCTCCGGTAAAACAACCCTGACCCGGCACCTGAAGGAGCACTTTGGCCCGGAGGTCACGGTCATCGGCCACAGCTATTATAAGCGGCAGGTCGGCAAGACCTATGAGGAACGGACGAGGGTAAACTACGATCACCCCGACGCATTCGATACCGACCTGCTCATTGAGCACCTGAAGGAGCTGAAGGCGGGGCGGTCCATCCAATGCCCGGTGTATTCCTTTGTGGACCACAACCGGACGGACGAGACGGTGGAAATATTCCCCACAAAGGTCATCATTGTAGAGGGCATTCTGATTTTCCAGAACCCGACGCTGCGGGATATGTTCGACATCAAGATTTTCGTGGAGACTGACGCGGATGTCCGTATTCTCCGTCGCGCTCTGCGGGATGTGGAGGAGCGGGGCCGGACGCTGCAATCCGTGGTGACGCAGTACCTCACCACCGTCAAGCCCATGCACGAGCAGTATGTGGAGCCCAGCCGGAAGTTCGCCGACATCATCGTTTTGGAGGGCGGGCGCAATCTGGTGGCGCTGGAGATGATCATGCAGCGCATTCAGGCGCATATCGACGCGCCGTAAGCGCAAAAATGAATCCCGCACGCAGATTTTGAACGGAATATAGCAAAATCCCGGCTGATATTCGTCAGCCGGGATTTTATTTTATGAAATGCGGTTCAGCCGTTTTCCAGCGCGGAAATGGCGTTTGTCAGCGCGGTCTGAGCTTGAACCACCGATTCGTACAGGCTGTAGTCCTCCAAAGGCTTCGGTCCCCGCAGGGCTTCCGTCAGGGCGGCGGCGCTGCGGCCCAGATCGCCGAAATCCAGATTCTGAGCAACGCCCTTCAGCGTGTGGGCGGCGCGGAAGGCGCTCTCCCAATCCTTGACGGCTACAGCGGCCTTCAACTGCTCAAAGGTGGGGTCGGTCTTGTAGCGCAGCACAAATTTGCGGACGAAGCTCTCGCTGCAAAGACGGGAGAGCACCGCGTCAAAGCTGCCGCCGATTTGGGCGTAAAATTCCTTTAAATCCATCATGAAGCGCCTTTCCGGCGCGGCTCATGGCTGCGCCCGCTGTGCTTTTCTGCGATACATCTGCCGGTCCGCCTGCCGGATGGCCTCGTCCAGCGGCTTGACGCCGTAGGCCCCGCCGACAGTGACGGAGAGGCGCAGCTCCGGGTAATCCGGCACGGAGACGGCACTGACCGCCTTGCAAATCTGTTCCAGCCGAAGCTGGAAGGTGGCTTTTGGAATACGGGGGAAGAGAAGCAGAAATTCGTCCCCGCCGTAGCGGATGAGAATATCGCTGCTGCGGACACAGGAGGAAATGACACTTGCAATGGTGCGGAGGGCGGCATCGCCCGCCTGATGTCCGTAGGTATCGTTTACGGATTTGAACAGGTCCGCGTCAATGAGGGCCACACCGTCCACCTCCACCTGGCCGCCGAGCGTCTGCTCCAGATAGTAGCGGGAGCGGACGCCGGTGAGGGTATCGGTCTGCGCACTGTCATCCGAGGGGGCCTGCGCGTTTTCCAGCAGCAGGCGCTTATCGCCGCTATCCAGCCAGCGGCCGTTATCTATTTTGGAGATCAGCTCCAGCACACAGGGCTGGCCGTTGAGCTCCACATACTGCGCGGTGACATGGAAAATGTCCGTTTCCGTAAATTCCAGCCGGCACAGCCGGGTCTTGAGCTTCATGGCCTTGGCGGAAATGCAGTTTTCACAGACCTCGTTCCGGCCCCAGATAGAGGTGCAGGCGCCGCCGGGGGAGAGACTGCCATCCTCATTGAGCCGCAGGACACAGTTATTGGCGGGGTCCACCAGCCGGACGATATCGAAAACATCCTTCAGCTCACGCAGCGTGGTGCTCACGATATTGAAGGCGTCGCCCTGCGTCCGCAGTGACAGCGTACCCCGGCGGACAGCCTCGCCCTTGAGGTCGGAGAACTGCACGATAACGCTCAGGGGCTGCGGGTCCGCACCATGGGACCAGATAACACGGGCGGTCAGGCGGAACAGGCACCGGGTCAGCCGCACAGTGAGATAGACGTCCATGCTGCGCTCCGGGTCCTCGGGTGTGGCCTCCTTGGCAAGTGTCCACAGCTTGTGCAGGTCCTCCAGCGACATGAGGTCCTGAAGGTCCGGCGCGTCAATACTGAAAGTCCGCTCCCGGCTGTCCGGCGGCTGGAACCAATCCACCACACGGACCTGTCTGCTGGGAATGTTATAGTCAAACTGAACGCCGCCGCACTGAGCCGCGTAAAAGGCGGTCTTTTCCCGCTCTGCCTCCAGCGTCTGCTGGAGAAGCGATTTGCCGCCGGAGAGAATGTTGTCCTCTCCATCGCTCTTCAAAAGCTCGTTGGAAAGGCGCAGGGAGTCCTGCACATCATTCCGGTCACCCAGCATGAGATCACGCTGGCTCACAAGCTGGGGGGAGATGTCGGTCAGGCATTTTAAAAGCAGGGGATTGAAGCTGCCGCATTTTCCGTCCCGAATCATCTGTATGGCGGTCTCATGGCTCAGGGCAGGCTTATAGGGCCGCTGGGCGGTCAGCGCGGAATACACATCCGCAAGGGACACCGCCTGCGCAGAAATGGGGATGGCCTCGCCCTTGAGATGGTCGGGGTAGCCGTTGCCGTCCCAGCGCTCGTGGTGCCAGCGGCAGATATCGTAGGCGGTCTTTACCAGCGGGTCATCCTGCCACGCAGGCAGGTCCTTGATGATGGCGGCGCCGACGGTGGTGTGGGTTTCCATGATGGCCCGCTCCTCCGCGGTCAGTGGACCGGGCTTTTTCAAAATCGCCTCCGGCACCCGGCTCTTGCCGATGTCATGAAGGGCGGAGGCCATGCCGATGCGGATGATTTCCTCCTCCGTCAGCCGGTAGCGGGGCGTTTCCTTGGCAAGCTGGTGCAGCAGAGCCTCCGTAATGGTGCGGACGCGGAGAATGTGCTGGTTATTTTCGCCGTTGTGGGCTTCTACCACGCTGCCAAAAATTCCAAGCAGCATACTGCTGAGCTTTTCTTTATCCAATACCTGCTGGGAAACAAGGCTTGTCAGCCGCCGCTGCTTGGCATAGAGCATCAGCGTGTTCTCTATCCGGCGGCGGACCACCAGCGTGTGGAACGGGCGGTGAATATAGTCGGTAGCGCCCAGACTGTAGGCCCGGTCCATAAAGGCGTCGGACTGGTCGGCGGAAATGACGATCACGGGAATCTCATCCAGCCAGTGATAGCGCTGCATGATCTCCAGAACGCCGCAGCCATCCAGCCCCGGCATGACCATGTCCAGCAGCATCAGGTCAACGGCGGGATTTCCGCGCAGGATATCAATGGCCTGCTGACCGTCCTCCGCCTGAAGATAGCGGTAATCCGTACCCAGAATCTCCATCAGGAGCTCCCGGTTCAATTGCGAATCGTCCACGATCAGCAGCGTTTGCAGATTGTTCAAATACAGTCCTCCATTCCGGCAGCGGTTTTGCGCTGCTGTCCGTCAGTTCATACGAATCCATAACAAAAAAATTATAACAGTCCGTGAAAATTCTGTCAATTTAATTCCACAGAAAACGAAGATTGACGCTTCCAGAAATTTCGCGGGTCGAATTGCGGCAGAAGGGTTGAAATGGCGGAAAAAATCCGATATGATGAAAAAAACGTGCAAAGGAGCTTGTTATGATCGAACAACTGCTGGAATACAACCGGGAATTTGTGAAAAGCGGCGCTTACGAAAAATTTCAGACCAGCAAGTACCCGGATAAGAAAATCGCCATCCTGACCTGTATGGACACCCGGCTGGTGGAGCTGCTTCCGGCGGCGCTGGGTATCCGCAACGGCGATGTGAAGATGATCAAAAACGCCGGCGGCATGATTACCGGCCCCTTTGACAGCGCGGTACGCAGCCTGCTGGTGGGTATTGTTGAGCTGGGGGTAGAGGAGGTCATGGTCATTGGTCACACGGACTGCGGCGTGGCTCACATCAACGCCGACATGATGATCCGCCACCTCATTCAGCGGGGCGTGTCTCAGGACCATATCGACATGATGCGCTACTGCGGCATCGACTTTGAGGAGTGGCTCCGAGGCTTTGACTGCGTGGAGAGCTCCGTGGCGGAGACGGTGGACCTGCTGCGAAACCACCCCTTGATGCCGAAGGATGTTGTTATCAAGGGCTATGTCATTAACACGAAGACCGGCGAGCTGACAGCGCAGTAAACAAAAATCAAACACGGGAAAGAGAGGCACGGAGCATTCGCTCCGTGCCTCAGCGTGTCGAAAAGTTTTTTCTCCCCGCTGAGTAAGTTTTCAGAACTTAAAAAAGCTCTGAAAACGGTCAATTTAAATAGCGCAGGACACCCCTCTTGGGTTTCCCGCGCACACCCTTCCTTTCCCTTTCAGAAAGTTCATCACTCTATAGGTAATCTCGGGCACGGAGCATTCGCTCCGTGCCTCTTTTTGGCGAAAAACAGAAAAGTGACGGGAAATGCTTGAAATGTGATGAAAGTAGACGATTTTTACTTTAAAAATTACAAAAAAACAAAAGCGCGGCGACACGTTTTTCCAGCATTTGACAGGCAGGGGAGATTATACTCACGATGAGAGGCGGGACAGGTGCACAGCCCTGCCGGAAACGCACGAAAATTGAAGGAGGTCAAGGTTTTATGAGAAAACGGATGGCAAAATTCCTGTCCCTTTTCCTGACAGCGGTGATGGTATGCTCGCTGCTGTCGGTGTCCGCGCTGGCGGCACTGGAGTCCCACGAACAGCAAACCTGCAAATTTCAGATTTTGTATGTGGATTCTTCGTTTGGCGCTGGATACAGCTATGGCATTAGTTGGGACGAACCATATACCTGCCAGTATAGTGAAGGCCACAGCGGCTATAACCATTCCATAGCCTGTTCCAAAATCAGAGAACAGGTAGAGACCGCAAAAGCAAAGGTGGATTCTGGCTGGGAAATCGTTGGATGGGCCAAGGAAGCAAAACCGAATCCGACGGTCCTTACCACTTACACCGGCACAACTGCCACGCAGACAACCTATACCATTTACCTTGTGGCGAAGCGGCCCGCCTCGGCAGAGGTGACCTACACTCTTACCTATAACGCCAATGGCGGCAGCGGCGCACCTGCGGCACAGACAGCAAAAAGCAGTACCGGCTCGGCCACATTTACGATTTCCACCAGTGTGCCGACTTGGGATGACCATACCTTTTTAGGCTGGGCGGATTCTGCCGATGCAGCGGCTGCCGCTTATCACGGCGGCGGTACGATTACCGTGAGTGCAGACAAGACGATTTACGCGGTGTGGAAGCAGAATCACCATCATAATGATACCGATGACGATGGTTTCTGCGATGACGACAACGAATGTATGCACGTCAAGGACACAGAGGGCTACTGCACCGTGTCCGGTTGCAAGCACCCGAGTAGCTGCTGCCCCAAGCGCAGCAGCGGCCCCGCTGGCCCCACGGAAAGCCAGCTTCAAGATATCCTCGGTACGGATTTTGTCACAGTCACCTGTGAGACCCTCCCGGATGAACACCATGACGGAACTTATGGCCTTTTGACCGGCGGCTATACGCTGGGCGCGGTGCAGGGGGACGATGCCTCCGGCTACACCGTGAATCTGACGCTGAAGCTGACCAATTATGTCGAAGCCTTCGGTACGGACACCCGCAAGGTGCATACTCCGGCGGAGGGGGAGACCGACCGCAGCGTTACGCTGCAATACAACAAGGAATCGCAGCTATGGGCGCTGGCAGCTGGTGTTACCGGCGTGACCTTCAAGGCGGTCTGCAACGATAAGTCCAGCCAGCCCGGCATGGTGAAGCTGGCGGACGGGCAGACCTCCATCGGTGAAAGAAAGCCCGGCGATACCATGGTGTTTACCCTGAACTCCACGGTGCCCTCCGACCTGCTCCGCATGAACACCGCCGGCGACATGGAGCTGGTGAACCCCTACACGCTGGTATTCCACGATAAAATGAACGAAAAGCTGGAGTCCGATTATAATGACCTCAAAGTCACCATCGACACCATGGTTCTGGACCCGGCAGATTACACGGTGGCGACCACCGGCCTTTCCGGCGGCGAGACCCTGAACGTCACGCTGGACTTAGCGGCGCTTTACAACGCCGGGAAAATCACAAAGGATGACCTTGGCAAGACGCCCATTGTGGTATCCTATACGGCGAAGGTGGTTGACGATGCCATAAATGGCGATCTGCTCCGCAATGATGCTTATGTAAGATCCCTCGAAGGCTCCAGCAGTATCAGCACGGTGATCGGTACGGTGGTGGATACACCTCACACCGGCGGCCCCGGCACCATGATCTTCACCGTGGCGGGCATGGCGCTGCTGGGCGGCGCTGCCGGTCTTATGGTGCTGCGCCGCAGGAAAGAGGACGCTGAAAACTAAGGACTGAAGGAAAGAGGGCATGATGCGGCGAAAACGGACCCGGAGCCTTCGCGACCGTGCGCTGGGTTGGCTGGCCGCTCTGCTTTTGGCGGCGGGGGCGGTGGTACTGCTGTACCCCGCCCTGTCCAACCGCTACTATCAGCGGCAATACGCGCAGGCGGCGGAGACATTCGCACAGGGACAGTCCGAAGCGGAGAACGCGGCGCTGTGGCAGGCGGCAGAAGCCTATAACATGGCGCTGGCGGAAAAGGCGGAGCAGTTTGCCCTGACTGCGGAGGAGCGGGAGCAGGTTGCCGCCTGTCTCAATCCGCTGGGGACCGGCATGATGGGTTCTATTGAGATTCCGAAAATCGATGTGAACCTGCCCATCTATCAGGGCACGGAGGAGCAGCAGCTCCAATCCGGCTGTGGCTGGTGGCCGGGGACCTCGCTGCCTACCGGCGGTTCCGGGACCCACTGCGTCATCACGGCTCACACCGGACTGACGAAAGCAAAGCTCTTTACGGACCTTGACCGACTGGAGACCGGGGACCGCTTTACGCTGCACATTCTGGACCGGGATATGAATTATGAGGTGGACCAGATTTTAGTGACGGAGCCGGAGGAGCTGGCGCCGCTGCGAATCGTTCCCGGAGAGGACCTTGTCACACTGTATACCTGTACGCCCTACGGCGTCAACAGCCATCGGCTGCTGGTGCGGGGACATCGGGTAGAGGCGGAGGAGGCCGACACGGAAAGGTCCTTCGCATGGTGGAGCATTCCGGTCGCTGCGGTATTCCCAATTTTGTGGCTGCTGCGCCGCATGAAACGGCAGAAATGAAAGGAGACAGACGGTATGAACAGACAGAAACGGCGGCTTTGGCGCTGCGCTGTGCTGTGGATGACCGTCTGGCTGCTGCTCTGCGGCACCGTCCATGCCGCCGGAGGAACGCTGACGCTGCGCTATGCCTTTGACGGTGTGGCCTTTTCCATCTACCGTGTGGCGGAACCAACGGCGGCGGGCTACGCGCTGACAGGGCCCTTTGATGACTGCCGGGTGCGGCTGCCCCGACCGGAGGACGGTGCCTCCGTCTGGAAGGACGCGGCGGAAACGCTGGCCGGGTATGCCGCCGGAAAGCAGCCGACAGCCCGGGGCGTTACCCACGGCGGGCAAGTCACGTTTGCGGGACTGGAGCCCGGACTGCATCTGGCAGTGGGGGACTGCCACACACTGAATGGAAAAACGTATATCCCGGTTATTTTGCTGGAGGAGGTCACCGGTGGGGGAAGCGCCGGGGCCGATGTAAAGTGGGAATGGGACGATGACGGTGACGAACCCGGCGGCGGAGGCAGTGAAAGCAGAATTTCCCTGCGAGTGGAGAAGCGCTGGCTGGGGGATGATCCGGCCGAGAGGCCATCCTCTGTGGAGCTTTGGCTGCTGCGGGACGGAGCCCTGTGGGAGCAGGTGATTTTAACGGAGGATGACCACTGGTGCCGGACATGGAATGGCTTGGAGCCGGGACATCGCTGGCAGGTAACGGAGCCGGAGGTGTCGGAGGGGTACACCGTGTCCGTGTCCCGGCAGAGGGAGCTGTTCACCGTGACCAACTCCGGGGAAGCGGCAGGCGAGGAGCCTGCGCCGCTGGGGGGCCTGCTGCCCCAGACCGGGCAGCTCTGGTGGCCCGCAATCCTATTGGCGGCGCTGGGACTTTTGCTGCTACTGAGAGCCTTTAGGCTCCGGCGGCGGAAGTGATGGGGCGCGGAAAATGGAGCGGCACAGTGGGGGTGCTGCTTTTGCTGGCTGCCCTTGTGCTGACGGTGCACAATCTGCGGGAAGCCCGTCAGGCGGAGCACTTTTCCGGCGAAACGGCGGCGAAGCTGACGGAGGAAATTTCGCGGCGAAGGACCGCGAGAGAAGCGGAACCGGAGCCGCAAAGCGAAGCACCGCCGGAGGCGGAAGCAGAGAGCACTGACTATCTGGGGCTTTTAGAACTGCCGACCTTGAGCCTGACCCTGCCTGTGGCGGCGGAGTGGAGCTATCCCGCGCTGAAACGGACGCCGTGCCGGTACAGCGGCACGGCAGGGGAGGTGAGCTTTGTCATCATTGCCCATAATTACCCGGCCCATTTCGGAAGACTGTGGGAGTTGGAGCCGGGGGCGGAGGTCTATTTTACGGATATGGCGGGGATGCGGACGCTTTACATTGTGGAACGGCAGGAGCGGCTGCGCCCCGGCGATACCGAGGCATTGTCGGAGCCGGGGCTGACGCTGCTCACCTGCACACCGGGAGGCAGAAGCCGCGTCGCGGTGCGTTGCCGCCGTGCTGCGTAGAAAGAAGCCCATTGACTGTGACATAGGGATACTCCGTTACGAGGTAGAGGGAATATATCGAGTGGAAAGCACAGCGGCAGGCCGAACGACCAAAGACTATAAATGACAGCGGGAGTGCAAAAACACTCCCGCTGTTGTCTTAATAAAAGTTCTTTTTGAAAAGTAAATTCCCCCAAAACGAAGTAATCACGATTATACAGAAAGCAGAAATATAAAAGAATAAACGAGACAGAAATGCGAATTTCCGCAATAGATTACGCATGATTTTTTGTAAAAGAAGGCAGAAGGCATAAAAAAATTCCACCAGAAAAATTTCCCTGACAGAATTTTTCGTAGAAATGTGCTTTAGGGGTAAACTTAGGGGTAATCGTTTTGAACACTACTCTAAAACGGAACTTTTTAAGTACAAAAACTGCTGCAAAAAAGTGAAAGTGCTTTATTTGAGAACAAATAAAGCACTTTCACTGGCAAGTGGCTTCAATTCGGATATTTTGTTTCAGCCGTTTCCGCCATCAATCGGTCGAAGTCACTCTGATAATTTTTGTCCTGAATGATATTGATAGGTTTTCCGTTGTCAGCAACTTGTGTAAATTTTGCACGAGTTTCTTTTTCTGCCAGCTCCCCATCCTGAAAGATGTTCTTGAGGTGCTTGGTCACTACGCTTCGGTCTACATCAAAAAGCTGTGCGATCCCATCCTGAGTCAGCCAGACCTCGCCATCCTGCACACGGACTTCAATACTGTCGTCACCGGCATCCTTAGTGAAAACGAGGAAATCGACTGTACTGTTACGAATGGCTTTTCTGTTTTTTTCGTGTTCATTCCCTCGTATGATGATGGCCGGTTATTTCACGCAGCAACCCCTGACATCCCGCCAGCACATCCTGCCACGTCGCCTCGAAATCGCCGGTGTACCACGGGTCGGCTACATCGCAGGGATGGTCGGTATAGTCCATCAGGAGGTGCAGTTTTCCGGCAAAATCGCCGCCGCAGATGCAGTGCATATTCCGCAGGTTTGCGCTGTCCATGCCGATTAGGAGATCGTATTTTTCGTAGTCGGCATTGGTGAGCTGCCGCGCCGCATGGCCGTCGCAGGAGATTCCATGCTCCGCCAGCTTGCGCCGCACCGGGGGATAGACCGGGTTGCCGATCTCCTCCCGGCTGGTGGCCGCCGATTCGATATGGAACTCTGACACCAGCCCCGCTTTCTTCACCAAGTCCTTCATCACGAACTCGGCCATGGGGCTGCGGCAGATATTTCCATGACACACAAAGAGTATCTTCTTTATCGCTCTCGCACTCCTGCGTTACTTCATTTTCACCAGTATAGCAGGAAACCGCCTGTTCGTCGAGAGAAGAATACAGCCACGCCTGCGTTTTGATCGATTCCAATAATTTCGTTTTTTTCCATCCAAAACGCAGAGCGGCTCGGATGTACCACGCCCGTTCCTCGCTGCTGCCACATCCCTCTAAAATCGCCACATTCCGCGTCCAGCCGAGGTGTATCGCCAGCCGCATGATTTCAGGAGTTTTCTCGTAGGCTGCGTAAAACGCCCGCATACGGCGCAGATTGCGGGGAGAGAAGCCCTCGGCCGCGGGATAGGCCGCTTGCAGGTATTCCGACGCCGCGACAGCCGCTCCTTTCTCTGCTCTGCCGCTGACCACTCGGCCAATCTCGCAGTACAATTCCATCTGCGGGAGCTGCGCCGCCATAAGCGTGTCCAGTGTGGTGAACATGGTGACGTAATCTGTGGGTTTGCGAATGTTCATGGGCTTTCTCCTTTCCGGCGCGGTGCGCCTGATTAACGCTCAAAGCAGAGAAAAGCACGGCGGTGTCACCGTGTTTTCCTCTGCTTTGACCTGCTTCAGATGATCCGCACGATCTGTTCCCAGAGCAGGATGTGCTTTTCATCAATGGCTTTGTTGTCATGGTAGTGGCCGAACAGCCAGTAGTGGTATCTTGCTCTTTCCCGTACCTCTTGCAGGAAGTCCGTGAGCCGGTCCGCCTCGTTGTGGCGGCTTCCCATGAGGGCGATGCTGGTGGGAGCGCAGTGGGTGATGATGTAGTCCACCTGCCAGCCGACCGCGTCAAGGCTTTGCCGCGCTTCATCATATTCCTCATCTGAGGGCAGTTCCTGCGCCCACCACGAGATATGGTTGATGCGGTATCTCGCTCTGGGCTTGCGCTGGAGCGTCATGAGCCTTCGCTCAAAATCCGGGGTATCCGGCTCCAAAATTCCATCCTCGATGTCATGGCTTTTGGCACCGCCCATGGTGAAGAAGCGGAAGCCCTCCAGCTCGAAGATCTGGCCGCGCATCAGGTGCAGAACATGGGGACGAATACGGTGTACCTTGCCGCCGTGCCACTCCGCCACAGGGTATCGTTCCAGCGCGTCATAGTTTTCATGGTTGCCGCAGACGAAGGCAAGCGTGAAGGGCAGGCGTTCCAGCCAGTCCAGCGTTTCATCGTCGCGGCTGTCACCAAACCACACGCCGCCGCAGTCTCCGGTGATGATGACCGTGTCATCCTTCGTCATGTTCGCTTGTTCCGGGAAGTGTTTTTGCTCAAACCTTGCAAAATTTCCGTGGCAATCGCCGGTCACATAAATCATATGAATTTCCTCCTCTTAGGTTGGTCTACGGTCTGTTCGATTTCTACGCCGTTGCGGAAAGTGACCTTGATGCGGTTGCCTGCCAGAACGGTGACCTTTTCCAGTATCTGATAGACTACGCCATCGTCCCACTCTGTAATTCCCATGGTCACCGCGGTCATTGCCGAGGCTGCCGCATGGATACGGCGGCCGATCTGCTCCTGTTCCTGCCGGATACTGAGGATTGCCGCCTTGCGGCGCTTCAGTTCCTCCATCGTGGTGGAGATGGTACGAAAGCGCTCGGCGTATTCGTCCGCGTCACCATTTGCCGCTTCTGCCAGAAGCGTATCGAATTGTTTGCCCAACTCTGTGACCGCTCGGTCGATATCTCCAAGGCTCATGCTCTCACCGGGAATCGGCGCCAATTCCTGCTCCATCGCATCTACAAGCTGATCTGCCAGAACCTTGCACCCTGACATGGATGCATTGATGGCTGCCAGCACCGCCTGCTGAAGCGGCGATTCGTCCAGCGTCGGAGATTCTTTGCAGTATTTCTTTCCATAGTCCAAGCGGCTGCTGCAGCGCCACACGGCTCGTTTCTCACCGTGCTGTGTCCACACCACTCTGCGGTACGCCGTACCGCACTCGCCGCAGAACAGCAGACCGCTGAGTGCGTATTTGCCGCTGTAACGGCTCATGCCGGTCGGAGCGCTCTTTTTCGTGCTGCTTGTCAATGTTTTACGTCGTGCCAATTCCACCTGCACGGCATCGAATCGGTCCCGTGGGATAATGGCTTCATGGTGGTTCTGAATCAGATACATGGGAAGCTGTCCGGTATTTTTGATAACCTTTTTACTGATACAATCCTGAATGAATGTTTTCTGGAGCAGGACGTCACCGCAGTATTTTTCGTCAGAGAGGATCGTCCGCAGATTAGAAGTTGTCCATTCCATTGTTCCTGCCGAATTCTTGAAGCCGCCGGATTCCAAGGCTTCCTTGATGCTGCGCAGCGTCTGGCCGGATAAGTACATCTCATAAATTCTTCGGACCGTTTCCGCCTGCTCCGCATTCACCACCATCTCACCGTCAGGGTTCTTTTCATAGCCCAGCAGGGTCTTATACTGGATATTCGCCTTTCCCGTCCGCATCGCCTGATGCTTGCCCCACTTAACACGGGAGGAGATGCCCTCACTTTCGGACTGTGCGAAGGCACCGTGGATAGTGATCAGGAACTCGCTTTCTGGGTAGATGGAGTTGATATTCTGCTCCTCAAAGATGACCGGGATGCCCATGCCGCGCAGTTCGCGGGTATAGTTCAGCGTGTCCACGGTATTACGGGCGAAGCGGGAGACGGATTTGGCAAGGATCATGTCGATTTTGCCCTGCCTGCACTGGCGGATCATGCGAAGAAAATCCTTGCGCTTGCAGGCGGAAGTGCCTGTGATGCCTTCATCCGCAAAAATATCCGCCATCGTCCAGTCGGAGTTTGCCATGATTTTTTCCGTGTAGTATGCTTTCTGGTTTTCGTAGCTGTTGAGCTGCTCGTCCTTTTTCGTGGACACGCGGCAGTATGCGGCTACCCGGAGATTTTTCTTCTTTTCCTGATCCTGCGGCGATTCCTCCTTTGCGGGAATCACGATGACCTTCGGTTCAGGGCGGGACTGCGTCATGTATCATCACACTCCTCTAAGACTTGATTGTTTTTCAGCAGGACTTTGACTGTCTTACTGTCATAGGTGATTTTTCGGATGCTCTGCCGCAGGAGGTTTGCGTCCAGCTCCCACAGCTTTGCCTGCGAACCAAAGATGCGGCGGAGCCGGTGTGATTCATATTCCTCCGTTTTGACACTCGCCAGCTTTAGAGACGCGACCTCCAAGGCTATTTGCCGCGCGGTGTCCGCATCTACAGGTGGTGTCTGTAGCAGCGTGTCAAGTTTCTGCTGGAGCCGCCGGATATCTTCTGTGGTGGGAACACCGGATGTTTCTATCTTGATGATCTGCGGATCGTCGACCATCTGATTCAGTATCTTGAGGACTTTTCGTGCAACGCTGTCGGGTACGGTGCCGCCGCACAGCTTGCGTAACTCCTTTTGCGCAGGTGTCTGCTTATACTCGGGGCGCATCTCTTTCCTGCGTTCCTGGGCGGCGTGGAATTGCTTCGTTGGGATGAGCGCCGGGAATTCTTTCTCACCGATATACCGGTCATCCTCCAGAATTCGCGCCACCATATTTTTGTTCCAGGACTTGTCCTCATCGTAGGGAACATCCTCTGTCTGAAGCTGTTCGGCAAGCTGCTTGAAGGAGGCACCAGCAAGGTATTGCAGGTAGATGCTCCGCACCGTTTCCGCCTCCTGCGGCTGCGGCACGATCTCGCCGAGCTTCACTTTATAGCCGAAGGGCTGCTTTCGTTTTCCCATTATCTCCGTGTCCTTTCTATTTTTTCTGTGACCTCCAGTCCATTGAGAAGGCGGAAGCGCAGTGTTTCATTGTCCACGACCACGATTTTCTCGACCATATCGCTGAATAGCTGCTCATCGAAGTCATCCAGCCAGTCCGGTCCGCTTTCGAGGAGATCCAGCAGATCCTGTGTTTGCTGGATGGTGTGATCCTCCTCAGACCGCAGGATGCGCTCCTTTTGGAGTTTCAGTTCCCGGCGGCGTTCCGCAAGCTGATTGCTGCGGGATATAAAAATGTCAGGATCGACCACTCCCTGCTGCTTGAGCTGGGCCAGAAGTCGTTCCTGACTGGCGATATCCGATATTTGTTTGTTGATCTCCACGATGTTTTCGCTCCAGAGGAGACTGCCGGTTCTGGCGGCGTAGAGGTCAGAGATGAGTTGGGTGAGAATGTTCGTTCCATAATGTTTAAGATTGTAATATACATGGAGGAATGCGTTTTTCATCTGTTCCTCTGGAACCTGCGTATTGGGGCAGGCGGTGATAGACTTGTCGTGTCTGCGACACGCCCAATTTACAGAGCCACCACAATTTTTCCTTTTGCAGAGTGTGCCGCAATGACCGCACACGACTTTACGCGCGAAAGCGTGGGGGACATCTGACCGTGGATGAATCGCGGCACTTCTCTGTGTCAGAAGTTCCTGCACCTTTTGAAAAATCTCTCTACTGATGATTGCGGGATGAGAATCTATCACAAGATACTGTTTTCGTTCGCCGTGGTTGATTTTTTGCTGCCGAGGAAAGCTGCGGGTGGTATATTTCTTTTGAGACAGAGAATCTCCGGCGTATTTTTCGTTTTGCAGTATGTACTGGATGGAGGTCAACTGCCAATATTGAGTGCCGTCCCGCGTTGGACAGCCCAGCGCCGTGATTTCCTTTGCAATATTCTCCATACTGACACCTGCAAGGTAACGGTCGAAGATATGTCGGATGATTGACGCTTCATCCTCTTGAATCTCCAAATGATCTTTAACGAGCCGATAGCCATAGGGCGCTTTGCAGGTGGAAAATCTCCCTTTGCTCATTCGGACTCTGTAGCTCCACCGCACCCGTTCGGAGATAGCCTCGCTCTCCCGCTGGGCCAGTGCCGCGAACATGGCAATAAGAACTTCGCCGGACACCTGCGCGGTGTCAATGTTTTGCTCCTCAAAGTAGACGCTGATGTTGAGAGACTTCAGTTCCCGTACAGCCGCCAGACTTTCCTTGGTATTCCGGGCGAAGCGGGAGGAAGATTTCACAAGGATGCGGTCGATGCGCCCTTTTCGGCAGTCCTCCATCATCCGTAGGAAGTCATCCCGCTTGTCTATGGACGTGCCGGTGATGCCCTGGTCGGCATATATGTCTGCCAACTCCCAATCAGGGTTGTCTGTGATGAGTTTGGAGAAGTAGGCATTCTGCGCGGCAAAGGAGTGTTCTTGATCCTTGGAGTTGGAACTGACACGGGTATACGCTGCCACGCGGAGTTTTCGTGCGGTTTCCTGATTTGCTGCCGGGATCGTAATGACCCGCGGAGCCATCGCCAGAGAACCGTTGGTTTTCTCCTTATCACTCATTCCTCTGCCACCTCCTTCGTCAGCAACACACAATACCATATAACATCCGCAATAGCTATCCTAAAAGCGAAAAAATCAAAGAGAAATAATGATGTCCGCGCCAAGCTGTACCCTCAGCCGCGCGGCGATTTTTTTGGCTTCGCTGCCGCTGACGAGACCCTGCTCCCTCAGGCTGCGAAGCATGGTGACGATGCCGAGATAATCTGCGTTTGGATTCATTCGGATTCCTCCTTTTTTGATTTAATTTGAATGATAATGAAAACTCCCAAGCCCACTTTCACAAATGGGTTTGGGAGTTTTCGTTATGGTGTCTTTATGGGATGATTTCGATGCTAAAAACATCCGCGATGGGAATACACTGCCGGTCCGTCATCTGGATCACGCCGTTGACCGCGTCGATCCGTTTGACCTCTCCGGTGACAGTTTGATAGCTGCCGCCGTTCTTCCGTTCATCCGGCACAAAGTAGGTGATGGACGCCGTGGGCCTGCCTGGGAGCAGCTCCTGTAGGTGCTGCAATTCCGCGTCAACCCGTGTCATTTCGTATTCGTCCAGTTCCATGCGCTGGTCCGTCAGCCGCCCGGTTTCCGCAATGGCTGCGCTGTGGCCGGTCAGGGCGGCAAAGGGTGAAAACTGCGCCGCACGGTCATAGAGGGACATTCGCGGATGTTTTGGCGAATCCGGATGGGGCAGACGAATGATGTCATCGTATTGTCCGCTCAAGCCTTATGCCCTCCGATCTGCTTATTCCGCTCCTTGGCGGTAGCGCCTTCCAGATAGCTTCCGCCATTCAAAATGGCGTTTTTGCCGAACTTCTTTTTAATGTCGAGCATGGCTTCCTGAATTTTGCGCTCCCGTTTCAGTTTAGCTTCTTCCTCCTGCAGCCGCTGCTCCTGCACTTCAACGTTGTCAAACAGATTGAACTGCACCGGGGCTTCCGGCTCCTGCTGTGCCGTATCTTCGCCCACCAACCGATTGGCGGTGATGGTAAGTCTCCGAATAGACAGCTTCGAATTGACCTTTGCGTCATAAACGCCAAGAACGGCGTCCGTGATGCTCCGGGCCGAAGATGTCTTTCTCGGCAGGTTTGCTGTTCCGTGGGTGTGCTTGGGGATCTTTCTGCCATAGCGGTCTGTCACGATCTCGCCGTGGTAACTGCCGCCTGCTGTGTTTTCAATGTCATACCCCACCGTCAGAGTCAACTGATCCGTTACCAGTTTCTTTTCCAACAGATCCAGCGCGACGGCTTCCGCCATCTCACGTACAACCAACCGTGCTTTCTCAAAGGAATAGGGGCACTGCAAAACCTGCCCGGAGCAGATGCTGTTCGTTTCCGGCCGGTATGCCTTGATATCCTGCATCCGGCACGGCTCCCAGCCCCATGCGTGGTCGATGAGGAGCTCAGCGTTGATGCCGAACATCCGATAGAGCAGTTCTTCATTGTAGTATTCGTTCGGCTTGCCGATGGAGCATCTTGCAACATCGCCCATGGTGTAGATGCCGATGGCTTCCAACTTCTTTGCATAACCGCGCCCAACGCGCCAGAAATCTGTCAGCGGGCGGTGCGCCCAAAGCTGCTCACGGTAGCTCATTTCGTCAAGCTCCGCAATGCGGACGCCATCTTTGTCTGGCTGGACGTGCTTCGCCATAATGTCCATAGCGACCTTGCAGAGATAGAGGTTGCTGCCGATGCCCGCCGTGGCCGTGATGCCTGTGGTGTGCAGGACGTCCGAGATCATAACCTTTGCCAACTCACGGGCGGTCATGTGGTAAGTTTGCAGATAGTTCGTCACATCCATCATCACCTCGTCGATGGAATAGACATGGATGTCCTCCGGGGCGATGTATTTCAGGTATACGTTGTAGACCTGAGTGCTGACCTGGATGTATTTTGCCATCCGAGGAGGGGCAATGAGATAATCTACCTCTCTGGATGGGTCAGCCGCCAGTTCATTGGCGTTGAAGCTCTTTTCGGAAAGGCAGCCAGCTTTGCGCCGCCGTTCCGCGTTGACTTGCTTGACACGCTCCACCACTTCAAAAAGCCTCGCTCTGCCGGAGATGCCGTATGCCTTCAGGGAGGGAGTCACGGCAAGGCAGATGGTTTTCTCTGTCCGGCTGGCGTCAGCCACCACCAGATTGGTGGTCAGAGGGTCGAGCCCACGCTCCATGCATTCTACGGAGGCGTAGAAAGCTTTCAGGTCAATGGCGATATATGTCCGTCCGCTCTGCTGCATAGCGCGCCTCCTCGTCCTTAGTGTCTATCAGTATATCATGCCACCGTAAATCGAACAAGTGTTTGTGACAAACTTTTGAGAGGAAACTTGTGGAAACAGCCCATTTTCAAAACAAGGGCGCCGTGTTACAATGATGCCTGTTTGCGGAATGGGAGGGAAAACATGTTCTATACAACGGAAGAAGCCGCCATCGTCTGCGGCTTTCTGAACTTATATCTGGATCGGGCCAGCGTTGATGTCTCTGTGCGGAGACGCAACGCGGCATTCCAGCTTGGCGCTGCAACGGAAACGCTGCAGCCAGAGGACTACCGATGGGCGGAGAATGTTCTCTGCTTTCTGAAGCCCTGTTGGTGGCAGTTACATGAAGATCATAGAGCCTTAGAGAATGTGCTTTTGAAAACACACCTTTTAGCTCAGAAATAAAACAGAGGGCCACTCCTGTCTTGGTTGGAAGCATATTGCTATACCCGGATATGGAGCGGCCCTCATTATATTTTTTTAGTTCTTTTGCTCAGTCCTATTCGACACTACTTCCCGGACTGTCGGGCGGTTGAACGAACCGGCGCCTGGCAGCGCCCATCGGGAATCTAACCCCTCAGAGGATCTCTCCGAGCTGCCCCCATTGCTTGCGGCTGTGGCTGGACAGAATGTACCATTATAGGCTGACGGGATCATTGCGAGACGGGCTGCCATGCCCGCTTTTGGCTGAATGAGTTTCGCTCTGCACCTTATTGGCCGTTCATTGACATCGGAGTAATTCCGATGCAGGTGGTCTTCGCGCATTCGCCGCATCGCTGTTCCCCCTCGCCGGGGGACCGTCAACTGACGTTATTCGTCACCGGATATTCAGTTTTCAATGTTCACAAGAAGATTCTTTTCTTCTCGTATGTATACGGGAAAAAACTGGCATCTTAACAACCCTGCTCATCCAAATTATTTTTAATTTTTTTCAGGATGCGCTTTTTCCGCACATGAATGGCCTGCTGAGAGACCCCAAGCATCTGTGCGTATTCCTTTTCGGAGCGGTTTTTGAAGTAAAGCTCGTAGATCAGCTCATAATCCTTCGGCGGGAGCAGATCCAGAATATTACGCAGGGACTGGCGCACCATCTCCTCAATTGCCTGATTTTCAGGGGTGTTGTCATAATCAATAAATTCATGGAACCGCTCGTATCCGTCATTTTCACCGCCGATCAGAGAACTCATCTGCGTTTCGTGCTTGTAAAAGCGTTCCGTGCTGTCTTCAATGTGCCATTTCGTCCGCCTGTAGGTCTGGAAGACTTCTTTTGTGACCTGGACGAGCTCAAATTCGCCGGTCATGGTGTTGTAAATGTTGAGAAAATAATTCTTTTCAGTCATACTCCTGATCTCCTTTGTGATTTTCTGAATTTGGTGAGGTTCAAAAAATCGGGAGATCAGGGGTATTCAGCGATATACGGCTCCCATGCTGAAAGGGGGAGGATATGAAAAAAGCGCATTGCAAACTCCTTTTCCGGAGCTGCATGCGCAAAAAAAGAGCCGCTTGATTTGTCTGACCATTGGCCGCGTTGACAGAACTATGTTCCTAAAAGGAACGATAGTTACAAATCAAGCGGCACATGGGATGGTCACGCATCAAGCGGCTCCGAGGCTCATACTTGGTATTTAATTGTTGGGGACAGATCGATTATTTGCGGTTATGCGATGCGGAATACAACAGGCGGGAAGAAAACCGCCTCTCCGCATTGCGGGCACTTCAGGTATGTCGCGCCGTGGGCCCCTTTGCAGAGCGTTTCAAGCCGCAGCTTACAATACGGGCAAAGCCGTGCCATGGTGATATGGGTGGAGTACTGCTGCTCAAGCTCCCGCTGCTCGGCTTGGATGCAGGCATACCGCTGCGGGTCAAGCGCTTTGGAATTGATTTTTGCCATAATAACAACTACCTCCTATGCTGTGTCAAAGTCATCCGCATAAATATGGATGGGCGCATACGGATTACTAAAATCATTTCGGCCGATCATGCCAAGATTGTCCAGACGAATGGATAATGCTGTTTTCGAGACGCCTAAACGCTTTGCCATTTCAGAAAACAGAGCATATTCCTTGGTGGCAAACACTTTGTTCAGGAGTTTGATCTGCCGGCCAAGGCCAAGCTCATCCATGTAGCGGTCGATCAGCTCACGGGGGAGTAGGAGATACGCCGTCAGCACATTCGTTTGCCATTCTACCCAATCGGTGATGGGGTATGTGCAGCGTTCATCCGCAAGGCGGCAGATGAACGGCTGCGCGCTTGGATTATATTCCTCCGGGTAAAGCATACCGAGGATCTGATGCGCGGCTTCATGTACCAGAGTGAAATTCAACCGCCCCACCGATCCCGCATTTGCGAGGTTTTGATCCACATAGGCGATATTGCCGTTCAAGTGAAATTCCTGGACTGACCCGTTTCCACGGGGAACGGATATGGTGAGATCGACGTCACTATAGGAGGTTAGTCCAAGGATCGAGCCCGTTATGCTCATATCCGCAAACGCGAAATGAAGTCCGCAGATCTTTTCCGCAAAGTCGACCGGGTCGATGCGATCCATTTTGCGGTCTGACAGCGTCAGATAGCGGAACAGCACTCTGCGGGATATCCGTTCAAGATCTTTCCGAGATAAAATCGGCATCCGCGTTCCTCCTCACATCTTAGCTGTCATGGAAGGGAAGGTGTTCCCTTGGCTATGGCTCCATCATAACAATCTTATAAAGCTATGTCAATGTCGCATTTGTAGCGCAACAAGCTATTTGCGATTGACAAGAATAGCTATTCCCGTGTATAATGGGATCATCCTAAGACGGAGGGTTTCTTTATGAACAGTCATAAAACAACGGTTATCCCGTTTCCGGCTCCTTCAAAGAACGGTGTGAGATACAGTGCTGAGACTGAGAAGCGGAACAATGTAATTGGTACAAGGCTTTCGGAAGAACTCAAAAACCGAAAGCTGAGTAAAAAAGAATTCTGCACAACATTGAAGGACTTTGGTGTAGATGTAAGCCAATCCGCGCTGGGGAAGTGGACGAATGGCCTGACTGTTCCCAATGCATACCAACTGCTGGCGATCTGCTATGCGCTGGATCTTGAGGATGGCCTTGTTGCCTTTACCGGAGAACACACGCCTCTGCTCAACGAAGTGGGTGCGGAAAAGGTTCGTGCTTACCGAGAGGACCTGATTGCTACCGGTAAATACAATCCCGTGCCAACGCCCACGAATACGATCCGCTATATCGATAAGCCCGTCAGCAATCTCAGAGTCTCAGCCGGTACAGGCAGTTTCTTGGATGAGGACAACTTTGAGATGGTCAGCTTTCCGGAAAACGCGGTCCCGGCGGAAGCGGATTTTGGCGTTAGAGTATCCGGCAACAGCATGGAGCCGGTCTACCATGACGGGCAGATCGTCTGGGTAGAGCGGTGCGAGACACTCTCGATAGGCCAGGTCGGTGTGTTCGTCTATGACGGTGAAGGCTATTTAAAATCCTATGGGGAGCGGGAGCCTGACGAGAGCGACCGTGACGCATTTACGGACAGCTACGGAAGGCTCCACATGCAGCCGGTTCTGATTTCGTATAACAAAGACTATTCTGATAGGATCATCAGCCCGGAACGAGGATTTCGAGTCATTGGGCGTGTGCTGTAAGAAGCTTTGAAAATTAAAATGCTGAAAGGCGGGGATTTGATGAACACGATTGCAATAGTGAGAGAGTTGGCAGATGAGCGGAGTCTTACGTTTTTTAAGCTGTCTCAGATATGCGATGTATCTCATTCGACCCTGAAAAACAGCGAACGCCGCGGCGGACAATTATCTGTCGACACGATAGAGCGGATCTGCGATGGGTTGGGCATTACCATGTCGGAGTTCTTTGCGAGGAAAGGTTAATAGAAAGGAAGGGTGCCGTAGTATTTAGATACCGTAGAATCATCTTCGACATACTTAGCGACATCTTTAGGACCATATCGCAGCAAAAAATAATCCAGATCATGTAGCTTTTTGTAGATGTCATTTACAATTTCCATCCTATGGGTTTCTTTTGCCTGTTCCGTCTGATCCATGAGATACTGAAGTTCGGATTTAAGATTTCCATTTTGAATGAATATCGTATTCTTCGAGAAGCTGGCGGATGATGTTCCTTTTTCCTTCAGTCATTTCAACTCTGTGAACAGGTTTCTTTTGTTTTGCCATAGTAAAAGGCCCTCCTAATGATATTTATTGTATCATAGAAGGACCTTACTTAGGTTATTTTACAGAAAAAATTTCATAGGCTCACTAAAGAAGAGAAACCATTATCTCAGCTTATCGTTTCGATTTCTCCAAGCAAATCATTTTTTCCTGAGTTGCTAATTTTATCTGCAAAATTGACTTATTTATGAGGACTATCATAATCTGTACGCGCTGGAACACAAGAGCAACTTTTTGAAATAACGTACCTTTGAGGAGTCTGGACTGGCTCCTCTTTTTTGTTGCACAAATTGTGCAGGCGGTGCTTGCACAATTATCAACCTAACATCTGCATTCCATACAATCTCGATATTGTCCTCCTGTTGTTCTGCGTTATGCTTTCTCCGTGCATTTTCGTATTATTTATTCTGCCATCTGACTTCGCCCTTGGACAGAAGCGGATAACAGATCAGTTGATCTGAATCCAGATTTTCCGCATGCATGTCAACCGCTGTGATCTGATGATTATCATAAGTCGTATAATAATAAATACCTTTTGCTGTATTACAACAGGACGTGTATATCGTGATCTCATATTTGCCTTCTGTCACCTCACAGCATCCACGCTGCTGATCTACGGATCCTAAGATATGGAAGAACTGGCTTACACTCTCATCCTCTTCTTCACCGGAGATCGAATTTAATTTTGTAAAGGCAACTTTCACAAATCTTGACTGGCTGGAAAGATCTCCAGGTATTCCCATTCCACCCATTCCTCTGCTATATGCATCAAGCTGTAATACTCCTGCAAAAGTACTCTCCGGCTGTTTTCTGGATACTCCGGCATAATTATTCAGTGCAAACATCTGACTCGGGAATGGTGGATTATTGGTAAGCACTCCTACCGGATTATCATATACATGCAGCCCATCTTTCATAGACTCAACAACGATACAGGAGTCTTTGTCTGCAATGATCCAGTGAAGCTGTGCTGTCGGCAGCTGTTCACTGAATGCTGTGCCTGTCAGTCTCATTGCTGCCAGCTTCTCTCTCGCCTCTGCTACAGTAGCACACTGTGTAAGGATCCATGGGATGAACTCGAACTGTGCCACCTGGCTGACTTCTGTTTCATCTTCCGGCAAAGCTTCTTCATATGCCGCATTGCCGACAAAATTAAGACCTGCCATTCCAAGGCCTTTTTCATTAACAGCATCATAATAAAGCGGATAACCTCCTGCAACAAATGCCATTCCGATCAAAGCATAATGGCTTTTTATCTTCCCGGCAAACCGGAAATCAAATTCGTAATTTCTTGGCGTTATCGTGATCTGTTCCCCATAGGAAAATTCATAATCAAGCGTTCTGCCCATATAAAAATCTTTTGTTTTGTAAGTTGCTGCTGTACACATATCGAACACCTCTTCTTTCTGCTATAATAGTCCTGCAAACAATCTCATAAACAACTGTCCGAGCCATAAATATGCACTCCGTCCTGTGCGGTACTTTTCGGTCACTTCCCTGCATTCATTCGAGGATTTTTCTTTACACAATAACTCCATATAATTACCGGAATCAGACAAAGCCGAAAAAAGAAAGAAGATTAGGAACCGTAATAATTCTATTCAAATTTTCTTTCTGATTCACTTCACTCTGCATGTACGGTCACCTCACTTTCCTTTTTTTTAGGCATAAACCAATAAAATATAACACAAAATGCTAAAGCAAACACAACACCAAAAACATTTTGACTCACTCTAAGACTAACCGCTCCTTGTAGTCCATATGTCTCTGCAGCAATGGCTAAAGCACCAAATGTGTTAAATACTGCCTGCCAGCCATATTGTGCTGAAAATCCTACACCGATTCCACCAAGAATTCCTATATATGCATAGATTGACGAAGGAAGCAGAAAATATAATACTGTAAAACATATAACACCTGCAATATTTCCGACAATCCTTTTACGGACTCTGTAGTGCATATCTTCCATAGACGGCAAAATCACGGACATGGCCGCAATACCAGCCCACATTGCACGTGGCATATTACAAAGTTCTGCAATGCAAAGGACAATCGGTACGCATAAAATCTGACATATCTGCCATTTTGTTCTGGAAGAAGTGATATCAAATTCTTGTATCAGATCTTTCAGATTTCTTTTATAAGTTCTGTTTTTATGATTTCGATAAAATACGAAGCAGGTAAGTGCTGCACCTAAAGCCATTCCGACTAATCGCATCTGATAGCTTTTTCCCGTAACATCATAACCATATAGCAGCAGATACCCAAGAACCAATGTAGATTGATTAAACATGGATGGATTATGGCATCCGAACAGAATCAACACAGCCAGTGCCGCAATATTTAACAGCATTCCCAATACCGGTGAAAACTGATTTGCTAAATGCGGACATACAGTCATAATTACAAAGAACAAAGCCAAAAGCATCGTAGATTGTCCGGTGTGGATCCCCAGATCCGCATTCCTAAACACCATGAGACATAATAAGACTACTACACCTACAATGCTGTTCTCATTTCCAAATAGGATGCTGAAAATACTAACAAAGAAAAAACAAAATGCCATTGTAGCAGCTATCTTCACCAGATATACCCACATATGATATAGTTTTTCTTTTAGTGTTTCACTCTTTTTCAACAGGTTTTTAGAACCTGCCTGATTTAACTGCAACTCCTGATAAAATGTCATATAAATACTCCCATCTTCTAATTTATCTTAAAACTAGATAATCTCATCTTTCTGCTTTGGCAGCTCTATAACAAATCTGCATCCACCATATTCACGGTTTTCTGCTTTGATTGTTCCTCCGGCACTATCTACAATCCGTTTTACAAGTGCAAGACCTAGGCCATTTCCTTCTGCTTTATGAGATCCATCTACCTGATAGAACTTGTCAAATATTCTGGATTTTACATCATCCTCTATTCCTGGTCCTTCATCTTCCAGAATGAACTTAACAGAATCCTGTTCTTGTTTCAGAAACATCGCAATTGTCCCCTTTGAAGGGCTGAACTTAATCGCATTATCTAAAAGATTTATCCAGATATGCATAAAAAGTCCTTCATTCGCAGTATATTTAACTTCCTCCAATTCTACCTGAAAACCAATTTCTTTTTCTGTCCATTTTGTTTCCAATGAAAGAACTGCCTGGCGGATCTGTTCATCCAGACGATTATCGTCAATAAACGCACAAACTATTCGAACGCCTGCTACATCATTGAGATATGTCTGTATTCTCGTCTGAGTTGCTTTGTACATTGGACAGCTCCGGTTTGCGGGTATGCAGCCGCCGTTCGATTGATTCGTGTAGAAGCTGAGATACAAGAGCCATTAACGGAATAAAGAAGATCATGCCAAGGACACCGAACAGTTTACCGCCCAGCAAAACCGCCAACAACGTCCAGAACGGGGATAGCCCTACACTGTTTCCCACGACGTGCGGATAGATGAACTGATTTTCAACAAACTGAGTTGCCTGATAGACGATCAAGCATAGGAGCGCCTTGTTCGGAGCCGCCAATAAAGTAAATAAAATGCCGAAAGCGCAGGAGAGAAATCCTCCAATATAAGGAACGAATGCAAAGGCGGCAGTTAAAACGGCTGTTAGCCCCGCATATGGAATCCCTGCAACAGAAAACGAAAGAAAGATCAATGTTCCAAGAATCATAACCTCGACACACTGACCAGAAAGAAACTTCGCATAGGTGTCATGTGCAAGTTTCGAAATATGGCAAATTCTATCTGCAACGGATTCCTTACAGTAGGCATACAGTGCCCGTTTGCTTTGACTGCTCAATTCACGCCATCCAATTAGCACATAGAATGTGATCACAAGTGAAATTGCAACATCAGCAATCGCAGATACCGTAGAGCCAGCAACATTGGCAACTGAGGAAATCACTGTGTTCATTTCGCTCGAAATGCTTTGCAGAATAGATTTCCAATCGAGCGCAGCAAAATGTGCCGACAGTTTCTCTGTGTCAATGCCGTATCTTTGCAATAAGCCGACCCAGTCAGGCCATTTTTCTTGAACAAGAGCAGCAATGCTTTTTACAGATGCAGTGAGCTGTGGAATCGCAATTACACACAGAAGAGCAATAATCGCAATAACACATATCAGCGTCAGTAACAGGCTTATCATGTCTATTTGCCGATCTGTAGCTTTAGTCAGCTTTCGTCGAAGCCTCTTTGCCAGTCCGCGCACGGGTACACTCAGAACAAAGGCCAGCAAAAGGCCTGATAAAATCGGAGCGAGCAAGCCAATACACGATTTTAGAAAGTTGGCAACATAGTTTAGATTGTTGAATGCCGCAAATAAGATCACCCCAAACGTGATTAGTAGAAGCGGCTTTTTGTAGGATTTATCCATGATTACATCCTCGCAAGAAATCGGTTTGTTTTATTATTGGGGAGTATCTTATAGGCAATCCACCAACCAAAGAAACAGACTGGCAATGCAGCGAGAACATCCATGATAGAATGCTGTTTCATAAAAACGGTGGAGAGACTGATACACACGGCGATTGATGTAGCAGCGATTTTCCATCCGACGCTTTGGAGCGCCTTGCAATCCCATAACCCAAACATCGCGGCAACAGAGCCTATTACATGAAGTGAGGGGCAAACATTTGTATTGGTATCGAAACTATAGAATAATTCAATAAAGCGTGTAAGTAGATTATTGCGTACAAATGCTTCTGGCCGCAAATTTTGGCAGGTTGGAAAGAACAGGTAAATCAAAACCGTGATCGTATAGGTGACTATCACAAAATACATCATACGCCGAAATGCAGGTACATCGACGAAAAAAGTATAAACCAACGTACCGATTAGAAAGACAAACCAAAATAGATACGGAATCAACGCCCATTCACAAAATGGTATTATATCATCGAGTCCACAATAGACGGGATAGTAATTTCGTTGCGGTTGCAACCGCTCAAGAAACAAAAACAGCAAGCCGAAAATTGGCCAGTAAAGCAATAGCCTGACGTGAGAAAATTCAGGTGTATTAAGTTTATGGATGCGGAACTCACGGTAATTAACTTCCGGCTTTATATGATTACTTTGCATGACTGTATATCCATTCATAGATTTTATCGGCTGCCGTACATTCCGTCTGCGACCGCATTGCCGCGCGCATTTTAGAAAGAAGCACTGGGGCATTTAGCGTTTTTATTGTGGTGTCTGCGATTGCTTTTGGCGTATTGGCTGTGACGGCCATTCCATTACGCAGAAAAAAATTCAGATTATGTGTCTCGCAGCCAGCCACTGCATCGATAAGCACCATTGGTAACTCTGCCGCCATTGCCTCAGATGTACTTAGACCTCCGGGCTTTGTCAGGAATAGGTCTGAGGCTTGCATGAGCTGCGGCACATTATTGACGGTTCCCAGAACATGAACTTGAGAATACTTTTCTGTTCTTTTTTGGAGTTTTTTGCGTAAATCATCATTTGTGCCGCATACAACACTAAGTTCTTGTTCTGTTGTGAGGTAAGGGCAGAGATACGATATAATCTCCTCCATTGGACCGCAGCCCATGCTACCGCACATCATTAAAATATGCTGATGAGCAGGAGAGATTCCGGCGTTGGCTTTTCCTGCTTCTTGTGACACACGCTGGTAGAATTGCTGCCGCACAGGGATTCCACTGGCGATCAGCTTTTGAGGTTGAAGTCCACATTGTTCAAACTCACCTAACAGCGAAGTGGACGGAATGAAATACCAGTCCAGCGCAGAATCCGCTGTGCAGGGAGCGCAGGTATAGTCTGTAGAAATGTGGCTCGTTACAAGCTGTAAGCATGGGTGCTGTCGGCGCATTTCTGTCAACGCCAAGGCTGGGAATACATGAGTACAGATAATATTATCGTAGCCTGCAGAGCGGATGTATTGATACATCCGCTCTGCGCCGGAGGAAAGTAGCTTATAGATCGGCGTTCCCTCACAAAAAATATCTTCGTGAGATTCCGCACGCTGATACCCAGCATCAAAAAGCCTTGGAGCATGGCGGTAAATTCGGGTATGCCAATTAGAAATAAACGTGGATGCTTTTTCTGAAATAAACTGCAAAGAATCTGTAATATTGCAGATTTCTCCGCGAGAGTGGTAGGCTTCCTGAACTGCTTGCGCACAGGAGTTATGCCCTGCGCCAGTGTTGCAGCTTAGAATTAGTGTTTGCATTTGAATCTCCTATTTTTTCCTTTGCTGCATAGCAAACAGCTTTTGCAGGCGTGGGCGATTATAGCGCTGGACAACAATAAACGGCAAATTACCCAGCACAATGTAGATAATCGTTATACATACCCCGCCAACACCGGACCATATTTTCAGCAGTCCAAGACCGGCGATAGACAACAGAATATGTGTCCACTCTGCCACGCAAGTTTCTTCTATCATGCGCGGCAAGTTCTCATAGTTTTCCTTTGTCAGTTTCTTTTCCGGCATGATTTTAACGAATATGCGGCTCATATCGGGGATCTTTGCCTGCCATTTCCGAACATGAAGCCGCTTCCATAGTTTTTGCTCTGCCGGGTGGCAGACCCAAGGAAAACGATCGGCGTGAAACCAATGCTTCGGGATCAAGCGCCCCACTACAAAGGAGAGAACCCCTAACGCCGCGATATATAGCAGACACA
Organism: Neopoerus faecalis; assembly: GCF_029218125.1. Lineage (NCBI taxonomy): Bacteria > Bacillati > Bacillota > Clostridia > Eubacteriales > Oscillospiraceae > Neopoerus > Neopoerus faecalis. The sequence goes on from NZ_JARFXX010000002.1 coordinate 346,142, forward strand.
TAAGAAAATGCTTCATAAAAACCTCAACATAGCGGTGCGAAAATACGAAGGACACCATCTACGACCCAGCGGCGCGAATAATGTTTCATATCATATGGCTTTACCTCTTTACATTTTGCCTGTGTAGCGATGAAATCGTCCTTTATTGCTGCAATAATACTGGAACGATAAAAGAACGAATTGTTTTCAAAGTGGAGAAAGAGACTGCGGTAGTCCAGATTGACAGTTCCTATCGTCGCAACTTTGTCGTCTGATACAAAGCTCTTTGCATGAACGAAGCCGGGAGTATACTCATAAATCTTGATGCCGCCAGTCAGCAACACCTGATAAAAGCTCCGAGACATACGGAAAATCAGCTTCTTATCAGGGATGCCGGGCATAATGATCCGCACGTCTACACCACGTTGAGCAGCGGAAATCATTGCATCCATCAAGTCATCGCCAAGCATAAGATACGGTGTAAAAAACCATGCGTAATCCGTGCTTTGAGAAAGCAAGTCAATAAAGAGCTGATTACTGGTAGCTTCATGGTTAAGGGGCGAATCGTAGTAACTAAGCACATAACCATCAAATGTGTGCGGCGGCGCAGGATACCTTTTGGGATATGTGGGCATTGCAAGCTGTCCTGCTTCTTTTTCCAGCGAAAATGCGTTCCAAAAGGTCAAGAACATATGGGTAAAATTTTTTACTGGCTCACCAGTAATCCGAAAGCCTGTGTCCTTCCAGTGTCCATAGGGATGTTCCAAATTGATATACCGATCTGATAAGTTGATACCTCCGCTATAAGCAACTTCGTTGTCAATAATCAGCATTTTGCGATGATCGCGATAGTTTGCAGTTCCTTTTAAGGCAAGGAAAGGATTAAAAGGAATACATGGAATGCCTTTCTTTTTCAGTTCACGGACATTACTGAAATTGAACGAAGAAATACTGCCAAGATCATCGTATATCACACGTACATCAACGCCCTGCTCCATTTTTACTTCCAGTTCGTTCACGATTGCGTCCCACATATGCCCCGGCTCAATAATGAAGTATTCTACGTAAATCGAGTTTCTTGCATTTTTCAAATCGGCAAGCATATCAGGGAACATATTATCGCCCAACGGATAGTAACGAACCTGCTCAACTGCACACATCGGATATTGCGTTTTTTCTTCCAGCCACCGCACTGTTTGCCCCATGCGTTTTTCGCCGTCAAAGGGCGCTTCTTTTATTGGAAGAGGCTGCGGATTGCAACTCTTTTGAACTTGCTGCAAGCGCCTTTTTAGAGGGCGGGCCGTCCGTTTATTTCCAAAGAGCAGATATAGTAACGCTCCTACCAAAGGTAGTGACAGAATAACCAGCAGCCAAAGCAATTTATAAGCGGTTTCATCTCTCTTTATAATAATAAATACCACCAAGAAAAACGCTGCAACGGAAAGCAGTGACACAATAATCGGTGCGTAAGGGGTCAGCCATTTCATCAACAGCAAAAGCCAGAGCGATTGTAAAGCCACCGCTGGAATAATTGTTAGAATGCGTCGAATGATTTTTCCCATATGTTTACCCCCCTCTATGTTATTTCTCCTCCGAAGATGCTTCCCAATCGCAAACTATTTGTGCCATTTCCTGTGGGGTTTCTTTATAGCCTCGTAATACCCACGCATTCATAAGCCCAAACAATCCATATGTAATAAATTGGATAAAGTAGTGCGTTTTGGCATCGGCATTAGCGACAATGGATGCCGCTTCTTGTAAATAGAAGTTTAGAATCACATATTGGCGATCAGCTGAGTAGAGCAGATCACAAATAGGACGAGTGGAAAGGCAAAATTCAAAAAACAGCCTGATGCCGTCATAACTACCAGTGGCGAAGTTGGTAGCACCGTGTTCGTCGGAAAAGCGCTTCCACAGACATGTGATTTTGAAAGACAGAACTTCATCTTTACTTTTGAAATAACGGAAATAAGTGGAGCGACCTACATCTGCCTTGGCAGTCATCTCCTCAATACTGATTTTTTCAATGGGTTTTTCTTTCATTAGTTCCAGCAACGCTGTACCCATACATTCTTTCAGATAGTCTGTTGTAGCCGTTGTCCTTCGCATAAGAAACGTCTCCTTTAATTGCGTATCATTGAAACAAGGATTGTCATTTGTTCCACTTTCGCTCGGACTATTGACAACGCCTGCTTCTGTGATATTCATAGCATCTATGATACTATCGTTTCATTTATACTATCATTTGCTATTTGCCCTGTCAAGCTAAAATGCGAGTACGACGAGCAGAAAGGAAAACTATGGGTACGATTTTTTCCCGTGTAAAACTCAGCGGAAAGCATGTGGCCGCCCTCTTGGCGCTGATGCTGCTCTCCGCTGTGACAGCCATGCTGCTGCCTACTGCCCTGGCCAGTATGATTGACATCGGAGTGGCCGGAGAAAACCGAAACACCATCCTAATCATTGCGGCGGTGATGGCAACCCTGGCCATTCTGCGGCTCTGTGTTTATTATATCTGAGCTATTCACAGTAAAGTTGGACATTTGTATTCAGCGGGAGAAAATAACCTTGACAAATCTCGTCTCAGAAGGCCATGCTTTTGCAGTATGCCAGGGAGCATCACTTCCCCAACCCAACCTTTTTCGTGGATGACGGTGTAAGCGGTGTGACCTATGACCGTCCCGGCTTTCAGGCCATGCTGGCCGAAATCGAGGCGGGACGGGTGGCCGTGGCGATCGCCAAAGACCTTTCCAGACTGGGCCGCAACTCCGCGCTGACCGGGCTTTACACCAACTTCACCTTTCCGCAGAACGGTGTTCGTTTCATCGCCATCAACGACAACTACGACACCATTGACCCTAACCGTGTGGACAACGATTTTGCGGGCATCAAAAACTGGTTCAACGAGTTCTATGCCCGGGACACCAGCCGCAAGATCAGAGCCGTCCAGAAAGCCAAGGGTGAGCGAGGCGTACCCCTGACCACCAATGTGCCCTATGGCTATGTAAAAGACCTGGAGAACCCCCGCCGCTGGGTGGTTGACCCGGTAGCCGCTGATGTGGTGAAACGCATCTTCGACCTGTGTATGAAGGGCCGTGGTCCCATGCAGATCGCCAACCAACTGAAAGCGGACAAGGTGCTAACGCCCAGCGCATACAGGGCCTTGCAGGGCATCAAGACCCCAAACAAGAAACCGGAGGACCCCTGCGACTGGCACAGCAGTACCGTTGTGGCGATTCTGGAACGGCGGGAGTACACGGGCTGTACGGTGAACTTCAAGACCTATACCAACTCCATCTGGGACAAGAAGCAGCGGGACAATCCCCTTGAGAAGCAAGCCATCTTCCCCAATACACATGAGGTCATCATCGAGGAAGCCGTGTTTGAGAAGGTACAGCAGGTGCGCCAGCAGCGGCATCGCAATACCCGTACAGGCCGAAGCAGCATCTTTTCCGGGCTGGTGTACTGTGCCGACTGCGGTGAGAAGCTGTATTAAGGGGCGACGAACAATTACTGACCGGAGGGCGCGTTCTTTGACTGTTCTCTCCATTAGAAGCACAAGGACAAGTGCGGTACTCATTACATCCGGGAAACCGTACTCAGCCACATAGTCCTGAAACACATTCAGGCTGTGACGGGCTACATTCTGCGGCATGAGGCACATTTCCGTGCAGTGATGGAGGAACAACTCCGGCTGGAAAGCAGTGAGCAGATCCGCATCCGAAGGAAACGGCTGGAACGGAACGAAAACCGCATCGCTGAACTGAAACGGCTGTTCATCCGGATTTACGAGGACAACGCCTGCGGACGGCTGAGTGATGAGCGCTTCGATATGCTGAGCCTGACCTATGAAACGGAGCAGAAGCAGTTGGAGACCGAGTGCGTAACTTTGCGACAGGAAATTGAAGTACAGGAACGACAGAACGAAAACGTTGAGAAGTTCATTCAGACGGCGCACAAGTATGTGGGCATCGATAAGCTGGACGGCTACGCTCTGCGGGAACTGGTGTCCGCCATCTATGTGGACGCACCGGACAAATCCAGCGGGAAGCGTGTGCAGCACATTCACATCCAGTACGATGGGCTGGGCTTCATCCCGCTGAATGAGCTGATGAAAGAGGAAACGGCGTGACCGAAGTCACGCCGCACCCTTTGAAAACTCAAGGTTTTCACCATTTTTTCATTTTACTGTTTTACGACCACCCGGCCAATGATGTGACCATTATGAAAGAGGGGCACCCAGAAGCGGGTACCCCTCTATTTTGGTGGGTCAGGTTGGAATTGAACCAACGATGTTTCAGATGTCACGGTTTTACAGACCGCTGCGATCGCCAACTACGCGCACTGACCCATATGGCGGAGAGCGCAGAACTCGAATCTGATATCACTTCTGATACGATCCGCTTAGCGGGCGGTCCCCGGGCCTTCCGGGTTCACTCTCCAAATATGGCTGGGGTGGCTGGACTTGAACCAACAAATGCCGGTGTCAGAGACCGGTGCCTTGACCATTTGGCGACACCCCAGTATATTGGCAGGGATAGGGCGACTCGAACACCCACGGGCGGTTTTGGGGACCGCTGTTCTTCCGGTTAAACTATACCCCTGTATGATGATGGTGATGCCTGCGGGATTTGAACCCAGCATTACAAGCTTGAGAGGCTTGCGTCCTAACCAATTAGACGAAGGCACCAGATGGAGATACGGGTCGGATTCGAACCGACGATTAACAGCTTTGCAGGCTGTCCTCTTCAACCTCTTGAGTACCGTATCATGGCTGGGATAGTTGGATTCAAACCAACAGTGGCCGGCATCAAAGGCCGGTGCCTTAGCCGCTTAGCAATATCCCAGTATTATGGAGATCCGCGCCGGACTCGAACCGGTCATTGCAGCCGTGAAAGGGCTGTGTCCTAACCATTTAGACGAGCGGACCGTATGGCAGGGAGAAGTTCTCCCTGCATATTAAGCAACCGAGTGATCGGTAATGAGGATATCATCAATACGCACATGCAGCAGTGCAGCAAGGGCGATAAGATTATCTACAGTCGGCAGCGCAGTGCCGTTTTGCCACTTGTAAATGGCCTGCGGGGAATTGAAGCCGAATGCCATTTGTAGGTCATGCACCGTCAGCCCCGCTGCTTTGCGAAGCATCACAATATTGGTGCCTGTGCGAGCAAGGTTGATCGTTGGAATGTTCATTCTCAAATACACCTCCTATCTGAATTATTTGGCCTCATGGGCATGAAAAAGCCGCTTGTCTGCACTCAAGACAAGCGGCTTCAATAATTCAGAGAAGGAGATCCTGATAGACCGATTCTTTCAGGTCAACAGGTACTCAATCCGATCATATTCTTCTGCTTATCTTGATATGGGCGTGCTTCGCAAAAGCTATATTCCTCGCACTGGAAGATAGCCTGCCATTCGCTCATATAGAAGATAGCGGAAGAAATAGTCTTCATAGTTCTGCGTCCTTTCTGTAGAGATTTGTTCTTGGTTTCTGACTGTACTATACCACAACTCTTTCGGTTTGTCATTCAACTTGTGGTTAAATATCGCTGTTTTCTGGAGAGATGACACCATTCTCAACATAGTATCGGTAGCTGCCGTCGATATTGACCTTGCCCCAGTGCTTAATATCATCATTCTCTTCAAGCTCATCTGGATGGATACAAAAGTCGTCGATCTGGTCGCCATAATCCTCGTCGGCATATACCTGACAATAGTATCCGCCTTCATTAGGCTCACAATCTGGTGTTGCAGAAACATAAAGGCCCCTGTACTCCATGGTCATCGACTCCTTGTACAAAAAAATGCGGTCCCAATATGTCAGAATGCACAAACCGTTTCAAGTGCAGTTTTCACCCATTACACCAGGCTACAGCCTCTTTGAATTGCTCCCATGTAATAGCTGTACCGTATTCATCATAGATGCTGAACTCGGGATTGTCGCGGAGCCACTGCTCTACGGAGAAAATGTCTCGAAACCCATTCTCGACTCTCCAGGAAAAATGACCGGCTCTTGCTGTGCCGATCACGACGGACGCACTTTCCGGTTCCTCAATCTGAAAGAGGAACTGATTTGAGATTTTATTAAGCAGTTCATCCATGGTGTCCTCCAGGTCAGAAGTGACGGGGATTTCTTTGATCCGGTTGATGCAATCCGCCTGGATTGCGATTAGCTTTTCCTGAAGAGCAGCCACTTCTTCAACGACCTGTCGTTTCATAAATTCATATTGCGTACTCATTGTGTTTCCTCCCATGAGTCATGACTGCCGTGCACTGCCTTCAAGGCATCTCTATGCGCAACCTCTTCAACAAGATAGTCAGCCTGTGCGACCGTGGATTTTTGTTGTTAAGCTTTACATCCAGAACCGTCCGGACAGACACCCGAACGCGATGGAAACCACGCCCTGGATCATCAGGAACAGCCCCGCCAGAACGGACAGCGTCACCGCCGCAGCCAAGGGGTCCATAAAGGAGAGGAATCCAGCCGCCGCCATCAGCAGGCCGAAGGCTGTCACCCAGCCCCATCCCCGCACTCCAAACCGGCGCAGATCAAAGGAGTTTACAAATTTCGTGATGCCGGAGAACAACAGCCACATACCCAGAATATAGGGCAGAGTCATCATGGTGAACATCTGGTTGCACAGCAGGAAGATGGACAGCAGCACCGTAAGGATGCCATCCACCAAAAACCATCCGGAACCGTAAATACTGCTGCCCGCCGTGGCAAAAATCATAATATCTACCACACCGGAAAATAACATGGCCATTCCTAACAGGAAGGACAGCCCGCTCAGGGTAGCGCCGGGATGGAGCATACACGCACCACCCGCCACGATCAGCAGCACACCTGCCACGATCCACAGCACGCGGGAAACGGTTTTATTCATACATCATGCCTCCTAAGGAAAAAGAGGGGGATCCAACTTTCCTCCCGTCGATCCATTCGATCTTGTTTCGTATCCCCGCCCGGAACCCGGACGGAAATACGACGCAGGACCGCCGTTAAAAGAAACCGGCCGGGACCCGTCCTTGCGGGCCCCGGCCATTTGGTCACTCAATGGCGATAGCGGTCTGAGCAGGCACCTGCTTGACCTCGGCCTTGGGGACGAACAGCTTCAGAACGCCGTTCTCATACTTGGCCTTCACATCCTGAGGCTCCACATCCTCGCCCACATAGAAGCTGCGGCTGAGGGAACCGGCGTAACGCTCCTGGCGGATATAACGGCCCTTCTTATCCTCCTCGTCCTTGTCCAGTCCCTTGGCGGCGCCGACGGTCAGGCAGCCGTCCTGCAGCTGGATCTCTACCTCGTCCTTCTTAAAACCGGGCAGGTTCATGTCGATCTCGTAACCGTTCTCGACCTCCCGCACATCGGTGTTCATCAGGTTCTTCGCATGCTTGCCGTACAGCTCATGTTCGGCCTTCGGGAACATTGCGCTATTAAAGAAATCATCAAACAGGTTCTCACTAAAAATACTGGGTAACATAAATTGTTCCTCCATTCAATTCCCGCTCTCGGTTCCGGGAGAAGCTCCCGGTCCGGAGCTTGAGTATTTATAATTTGATTTGATTTCTTGGGGGGGATCTCTTTATCCCTCTCCCTAAGATCGTGTTCATTATAACCCCGTTTTTAGCAATGTCAATATACGAGTGCCAACGTTTACAAAATCAGCGATCTTTGTTCACACTTTCCTGCTATTTTTGAGTATTCGTTTTGTTATATTCGATTTTTCTTTGGTTTCGATTTAAATTATCGTCATTTTGTTTATAAATTAAAAACTCGCATCCCGACTTCTTTACTTCGAGGGCGCCGGCCTCAGTCAAATCAACAGAGACTTCCTTGCCGGCTTCTTCCCAGGATACGGTGTAACCGGCATCCGGCGCTTCGTATAACCACCAGCCGATATTGTCATACTGGTCTTGCATAGTGTACTTCAGCAAATCGCGCAGTGCGAGCAGGTAGAGATTGTCCTTGTCGAAGGCAGGAAAACCATCGCACATTTTACTGAGGGCCTTATCGAACTCATCAATACGAGCCTCCTGCTGGCGTATCTTCTCAATCGTGCTCAAAAACAGTGCTTTTGGCAGCACAGGCAGCACTCCTTTCTTATTCATGCGCGGATAGGATTTCTTTCAGCGTTCTCGGCTCGTAGCCCATGTAAGGCATCATGCAGCCGACATTGATGGCGCGAATGGGCTTTCCTTGTTGAACATTCAGTTTCTTGTTCTCGTTGAGCTCTTTGACGCATTTCTGGAAGAATGCCTCTTCCACAGTATTATGAGTATGGGCGTAGAGAAGAATCGATCCGCGATGCTGGCCGTTCCACATCAGGATGGGATAGTGCATCAAGCAGAGCTTGTATGTCTTTCCATCAAAGGAATCGGCAATCTCCCGGTAGTCAGTGATTTCCTCAAAGAGCCGCTGATAGCGATAGTCGGACAGGTCATCGTGGTTACCGCGAAACAAAATCTTCTTGCCCTTCAACTGGGCAACCAGCGCGAGTAGTGCACTGTTCTTACCCCGCATGGCCATATCGCCCAGGATATAGACGGTAGTGAAAGCGCTTTTAGACCGCGGTACCACAATGGAGGTCGCCTATGGAAGATGAAAAAATCATTGGGCTATATTGGGAGAGGAACGAGGATGCCATTACAGAAACCTCCTCAAAATACGGAAAGCTCTTTTTTCGCATTGCCAGTAATATCCTACTAAACCATGAGGACAGCGAGGAATGTGTGAACGATACATATTTAGGCTTATGGAATGCCATTCCCAAAGAAAGGCCGTCACCGTTTTCCGTATTCGCAAGTAGAATTACCAGAAATCTTGCCCTGAAAAAGTATGAATACCTCTCCGCAGAAAAGCGAAAGCCAGAGGCGATTTGTTCATTTGAAGAACTTGGTGACTGTGTTTCTGGCAAGGAGTATGTTGAAAGTGAAGCAGAAAATCGGCGCATCGAGCAGCTTATCGACACATTCCTTTGTCAGATAGGGGAAGAAAAGCGCAACATTTTTTTATGCCGATACTGGTATTTTGATTCGATTGAGGAGATTTGCAGATGCACAGGGTATAGCCAGAGTAAAATTAAATCTATGCTGTTCAACATACGGAAAAAGTTGCGAAGCTATTTAGAAAGCGAGGGTGTTGACCTATGAATGAAAAGCAGTTTTCTGACAGAATCGGAAATGTGAACGATAAACTGATCCGGCAAGCTGAACAGATACCAAATTATAGACGGGGACACCGGAGAAGAAGTATCCGGCAGCTTGCAACGATTGCTGCCGTTATCGCCCTAATGGTTTGTAGCTTTAGCGTAGGAGCATTGGCCTTTTCTGAGAAGATTTATGTTGAAAAAAACCAAGAGATTATTGATATTAGTGATTTTGGAATTTCGCTGATATTACCTGACGAATGGTCTGGAAAATACGGCTATGATATTTTAGATGATGGTGATATCAAAGTATATAGCCTTGCAGCGAGAGAGGAAGAAACTGATAACGGAACGAATTTGAAGGGCTCTCTATTTTGGGTTGAATGTATTGATGGACAATTCCCGATGGATTTTTCCTATGCTCAACCAGGGTATACGATTGCCACAACGGCCACGCATACATTTCGTTTGGTATTGGCATCTGATGTGCAATATGATTCTGGGAATGCCAAAATTGCCGATGAGTACCTTTCTTTATATGACAGCATACCACAAATAAAAATTCTTCTTTCAGACTGGCTTACCGACAATAGCTTGAATCAGACAAACTGGGTAAAAGGCACAGTTTATGTTAAATATCTTGGTGAAATGACACCTGACGGACAAGATGTAGTTAAGACGGTGGTACTTGATGAAGCTGCTTCAACAAGTATTTCACAGATAATTAAGACACAAAAATATGACATTGAAGATGCAAGTTTTCCTGTTGATCTCGTTTTTATCGTAGATGGACAATCATACCATATGAACTCGCAATCGGGACAGATTTTTGGCATCAGCGGGGTTAGCGCGGTTCTATCGGAAGAAGCCCTACAGGAAGTATTGTCCTTGCTGGCAAATGAGTAATCAAAATAAGCACATATTACCGTAATTCTAACGATGCAAAAAGAAAACTGTTTTTCTGCTTGGAGTTGCGATGTCAAAACCGGGAGTGTAACAGAGACTGCAAATAACCTTTCCATCAGAACACAAGATGGCAAAACAGCCGGGCTCGTAGATGTAGGTACTCGCTATGCGCTTTTGGTGAACGCGGATCAAAGCGTTGCGGTACTCGATCTGAAAACCGGATATCAATCCTCTGCTATTGCTGGTTTCTCTTTTGATGGAAGAGCAAAAATGCTCCCCAATATCTCTGGCACAAGTATATGGGTGTTTCTATTATGACACGCAATATGTTGAATATGATGTGAGCTACGGATATTACCAGAATGGTATCATTACTTATGAGTACACGTATCATCTGAAGACGGAGAAAATACTAGCAGATTTAAAAATGGCCGGTATACTTGTCGTAGTTGGGGGTGTTTGCTATTTTATGCCTGCAGCGGCACCTAAAACGGCAATCGCTCTCGGTCTTGTCTAAAACAAAGTGCATAGGAGGGGGCGCTCCTTAGAGAGCGCCCCTCCTTATAAGGAGATGTAATATGGATTACATGGGAAAACAGTTCTTTCAATCTTTTGACTGCATCGTCAAACCAGCCGGATTTGAAAGATATCCTCATGGATATATTCGAATAGTCAATGATGTAATGCAGGGGTTTGAACTATATCGCTCATCTACCGGGCACACTGCCACATTAAGGTTCGACATCATACCAATATGTAGCCCTTTCTCCAACTTTTCTGATATTGGATTTGAAACCTACTCTGTGTATCAACTGAAAGAAAGAATAGATCCCGGAGAACCGTATACCCCTCGGGAGCGTCCAGAAATTGACAAATGTATTATCCAATTAAAAAATAAATATGTTTCTTGGTTGTACCCGTTCTTCCAGAAGTCGGAATCATGCGAATCGGCTCTTCCCAATATTCTAGAAGTAGAAAGAAGAATTTGCGGGAAAGCCCCACTGCGTCCAAACGCAAACATAATGTATATGGCATTAGAAGCAAAAAACTGGGACTATGCATCACAACAAATACAGTTATTATTATCTCAGCGGAAGTCTGCCCTCTCTGCTCGAGCAGCGGCGACCGGTTTACTACCTACGCCAGTAGAATTACAAGTCAATGAGCAGTTAGAAGATTTATTGGCGATGATAGATGACGAAAATTATAAAGCGATAGAAGCACACATTAGAAATAATGAAATCCATAACAGAAATGCAATCAATGCAATCAAAGAAAAATTTATTTAGACTTTTATAATGTGAGATAAAAAATTTATACACCTTTGAAATGGCATTACCGTTGCCGGACGCATCAAGAAGACACAGATCGGAGATTTATCGCCAATCTGTGTCTTTTTATAGAGTTAGTGTAATCGCATTGAACGATCTATACGGCAGTGGTGACTATAGTGATTTTGGATGCATCATGTTATACAGCAATGATTAAAGGGATATCCTGTGACTATGACAAAAGAAGCAATCTGGTGACTGGCACAGGAAGAAAACATTTGTGGAGTTATGCAGGGAGAAGCAGGCTGAAGATTTATCTTCGGTCTGCTTCTTTCCGTAACAGCGTAGTCATTAAACATTCCACATGGTACATGAGGATGTAGAGATTTGTGGCATATCATGTTATACTGGCAACAGCTCAAAGAATTTATTTGAAAAATATTAAAAGACGATGTGAGAATTCGCGGTTCAAAGGTGGGTAGCAAAGTCTCACAATTGTTGCCAACTTTAAGTAGTGCGGGAAGTGCGGCGGAATTGCATTTTTTGATCTCCCATACATCTGTGCAAAAAATCTTCGGATTTGATTCGTACTACAACACTATAAGGGACTATTTTAAAACGGTTACCTGTACTACTGTACGGAATATTCTTAGCTATACATTAGGAGTGTCACTTTAAATGAACGTTGTATTGTTCTCTGCGAGCCTGCGTGACTTTAGACCCGTATGGTTTCTCTGGCCGATAATGTTATTCTTTTCACTGCTTATGCTTTCTTTTATTCCGGCAATAAAAGAAAAACTATGTTTTGTGAGATCTGTACGAGGACTTAAGGTTTTTGCAATAATTCAATGTATTATGCTTGTCGGACACATTTATGCTTTTGCAACGCAACTTCTCCCATATTACATGGGGCATTATAGTGTCGTTGAAGGTAATGTTGAAGAGTTTAGTGCGCCCACAAACATATATAATAAGCGTGAGGCATTTAGCGTTAATGGCGTTTGGTTTGAATATGGTTATTCTGATATTTCATTTGGCTATCATGATACAATTTTTGACCATGGAATTATATCAGATACTTCCAAAAATATTAGAATTTCATATGTTCACAATCCGATGACGAATGCAAATGTCATTGTTTGCATAGAACAATTAGAAAAGTGACCTGTAATGCAAGTGTATGGGCGGAGTAAACTTGCCATGTCCATGCGCAAATGCTTTATAGAATTATGAACGAAGATACAGGCTGGAGATTTATCTCCAGCCTGTGCCTTTTTATAGCAACAGTATAATTGTATTGAACGACCTATATACAGCAGTAGTGACTGTAGCGATTTTAGGCACACCATGTTATACTGGCAACAGCTTAAAAAAATTTTCTAAAAATATTTGAAAACAATGTGAGAAATCGCGGTTCAAATGCATTTATAAAATGGTGGGTATACGCACTTTTTCATAAAGAATGAGGTGGTGTTATTATGCTGGCAGTTCTGTTAGCTGCGTTAGAGAGCGATGCAGATAAGCAAAAATTTATTGAGATCTATGAGAAATATCATGTCCAAATGGAACGGGCAGCGATGCGCATTTTGAAAGAGCAGCGTGATGTTGAGGATGCGGTACAAAACGCATTCATGCAGATGATCCGGCATTTTGAGAAAATTTTCGAGATTCCATGTGAGGAATTGCCTTTCTGGATCATTTCTATAGTGAAGAATGAAGCGCGGGCCATTCTTCGGAAGAACAGCCGGACGGTTTCTTTGGAAGACTGGGACAGACTTACGGAGGATATCAACGATATATCTGGGTATACGGAACTGATAGATCTGTTTACGCGGCTGCCGGAAACGTACCGCTCTGTGTTGGAACTGAAGATGCTCCATGGCTACACGGATAAGGAGATCGCCAAGAGGGTGGGTATCTCCGAAACAGCTGTTAGTTCCCGTGCAACGCGGGGGCGCACACTGCTGCGCGAAATTGTTGAGAAGGAGGGATTTTGCGTATGACGGACCGAGAACTGGACAGGATGATGCAGCATGTCCTGCTGGATGCAATCAAGCGGGATTGTGAAAAAGAAACCGATGATGTGCCTGCTTTCAAACCAACGCGCCATTATCAGCGGCAAATAGCGGCGATGTTATCAGATCCGTTGAAGTGGGCTCAAAAGCGGGCACGGCCCCTGTGGAAGAATGTGGCGCAAAAGATTGCCGTGATCCTGCTGGTGTTCTCGCTGAGCCTGGGGAGCCTGATGGCAGTCAGTCCCACGGTCCGGGCCGCAGTGGTGCGCTGGGTCACGGAATGGTATGAAACCCATGTGGTGTATAGATTTTCGGGAGAACAGATTGCCGATGAAATGCCCCAATATGAGGTTACAGATTTGCCAGAAGGATATGCTGAGACCGAACGTGTGGAGTGGCCCTCTTATGTAAGTATTATATATCAGAATGTAAATGATGAAAACGCTTCGTGGATTTACCTGCAATATATCTATATGCAACAGGGAGCAAGCAGTAATTTTGGAATAGAAAACGCAGATATCATTCCTGTTACTGTGAATGGTTTAGAAGGACAGCTATATCTCACCAGAGATACGGAGGGGGCAGATAGTACTATTACTTGGATTGTTCCAGATGAAAACATGTTGTTTGCCGTTAGCGCAGCTCTTGGCGCTGAGGATATTTTGCACATGGCCGAAAGCGTTTCCTTGGTGAAAACAGAAAAATAAAGAAAACCTGCAAAAACGTGTAAGAAAGCCCCTGCCATCTGCGTCTTGATAATAGAGAGCCAGAACCTACCCATGAAAAAAACAATAAGGAGGATTCTTTATGAAAAGTAGGGCCGTAGGTATTTTGGTGATGGTGTTGGTTGTTACTGTTGCGGTGTTTTGTATAACCGGATTTAAGGGAAAACCCAAAGAGGTGTATCTTGAGGATATGCAGGGTGAAACTCTACCGGATGGAAGCACACGGTATGACCTCGGTGATGGCGATTTTGTAATTGAACCGGGGAACTGAGATCATTCCATGGGAACAAGGTCACCATGTGTGACAATTCTCAAAGGAGGAATTGCTGTAAATGAAACGGATCTCTATTTTACTGGCAATAAGCCTGCTGCTGGGCATCCCGGCCCAAGCAGCCGCCCCTGCATTATTCCAGTATCAAAGCAGCCAGCTTGGATTTTCCATCACGGTTCCCGGCGTTCGTCAGGGCGAGGCCATTGCCGAGGAAACCGATACCGGCGTGAACTTTTATCACGTTCCCTCCCGTGAAAAATACGGGGGAGAGATCGGCTCCATTGTAGTGGTTTCCCCACGGTCTGATTTCTTCTCCGGACACTACGATGATATGGCGTACCAGATCATCGCCATGGGAAAGAACCAGGTATTTCTATGGAAGACGCCAGGAGGAGGCGCTCCCACCGGCGGAGATTTTCTGGATGCCTTTCGACGGGTATCCTCCGCCTTTTCCATGGAGAATTTGCGGAAAGGCTTGGCCCCGGCTCAGCCGGATGAATGGCCGAAGCTCCAAACAACGAGGCATCTGGCATACCTGCCCGTGAGCGGTGGGCTTGCGCGTCCTAACGCCCCCTTGACACGCGGCGAATTGGCACAGATGCTATACACCCTGCTGGACGCTGGCAATAAGGCCGACAGTTACCGAGCCCCGTTCTCAGACACAGCAGGAAAAGACTGCGCCCAGGCGGTTGCATATCTTGCCAGCTACGGTATTCTCACCGGCTATGCGGACGGAACCTTCCGCCCGGATGCGCCGATCAGCAGGGCCGCGTTCGCCGTTCTGCTGCATCGCTGTCAGTTTGCGGCACCTGTGGGGCAGTATGGGGAAGAATTTGTGTTTGCAGATGTTCCTGCTGATTACTGGGCCGAAACGTACATATACAGCACGAAGATTCTGGGCTGGTTACAGGGCGGTGCCGATGGGCTGTTCCACCCGGAACGTGAGATCACCCGCGCTGAAGCTGTCACAGCCATCAACCGGATGCTCGGACGGGATGAATCTGTGACGGAACTGCTGACTGTCGAAAATCCCTTTTCAGATTTGGCAGAGAGCCATTGGGCTTGTGCGAATGTTCTGGAGGCAGCAGGCGTGCTGAAGGACGATGCTGCTGTGCCTAAGATGGATTCCGTACCCCAAAACACCAGCGCATATCATTTCAGCAGCGAGTCTGATGGCTGGGCAGCTTCTGAGGGCCAGCTTTTCCACACCACGAACGGCGGAAAAAACTGGGACAAGGTCGGCTGTCCGCTTGCGTGCACAGTTTCTGGACTGTTTTTCTTTAGTGAGCAGGAGGGAATTCTTCTGGGAAGCAGCGAAGAGAACGCCTGCGTCCTGATGAGGACAAATGACGGTGGAAAGAGTTGGGACGATTTGCTGGCAAACCCGGACACGCTGGCCCGGTATCTGCCTGTGGAGCAGTTTCCCACCGAGAAGAGCCTGTTGGAAAGCATTGCTTCAGCAGAACTCCGTCCGGCCAGCCGGACTGCCGTTTACCTGACAGTCCGGTATCATCCCTACGAAAGCGTTCATGTGTGCGATTTTGAAGTGACAAGACAGATTGTGTTGACAGCGGATGCTTAACCAATACATGTTTTCTATCGTAAACTCTGAATTGACGCACTGGGAACGGAGTCTGTGTTCAGCTACAATAAAAACGACCAGTTGGTGTCTACTGACCTCCACCGCGTGGATACGCTCAATGGTGTGGACTCTCACGAAATTACGCTGTATGAGTATGATGGTCGGAACCTCGTTACCCGCGAAGTTAATGCCCTGGGTGACAGCACCATCTATGTCTACGATGGGAATGGAAACATGGTTTCCAAGACCGATGCAGACGGTTATGTGACGCAGTATTCCTACACAGCCCTTGATTTGGTGAAGAAAATCAACTACAATGGGGCAAAAGAGGCTTCCTATCAGTACAACAAGGTTGGCGAACTGGTGCAGATGAATGACTGGACCGGAACCAATACCTTTGAACTGGACCTCCTTGGCCGCCTCCAGAAGATGACGGACCACAAGGGCAATACGGTTTCCTACGCCTATGACGCTGTCGGCAACCTGCTGAAGCAGAGCGGCCCCACTAAGGGCGAAGAGGATACCTACCAGTATAACGACCTCAACCAGATGGTGAGCAAGCATGTGTGCGGCTACGAGCAGAAGATCACCCGCATCTATGACTACGGCTAAGGTGAATGTTATGAACTGGAAAAATGAAGCTTTAAGTATTATCCATGACATTCCGCGAAAAAGAATACTACCTAAGAAACCAAAGGAAAGAAAGAAAACCATCCGAATCTATTTAACTGCCATTATAATATTTATAGCGATGTCATGGCTCATAACCTTTATTAATTATTTGCGTGGTTGATAAAGTAAGATGTGAGGCATGAACTGCGATTTGGCGGGGAGGGAGGTATATCATTAATCTCCCCGCCAAATAAAGAATAGTGAGAAATTGAAAGACGCTGGAGAAAAGTTAAAACGCCATATAAATCTGCAGAATTTGAAAGGAAGGATACGCCAGCAAATTTGGTGTGACATTTGTTGCGGGAATATCCTTACCAAGTGGTAAGGATATATGCTGACCGCTCAACTAAAAGCAATGTACAAGATTGAAATTGCTCGGTTTAAAGCGAGCGTAGTTCAAGAATATCACCGTTGCGACCTATCTCTATGACGAGACGAACCGCATGGTGCGGGGTACCAACAAGACCGGCGAGGTCAGCGCATATACCTTCAACGGTCTCGGCGTGCGGGTCGGCACAGAGCAGATTCTTGAGGACAACAGCCACGGCTACACGGACTTCCACTGCCAGACGCCCAGCGTGGAGACGGGCATTGAAAAGCCGGAAGTGGTCAAGACGGATTATGTCATTGACTATACCAGACTGGACATCGACCAGCGGGTGCTGATGAAGTCCGAGCAGGACGGCTACGATTTCTTCTACACCTACGGTTTGGACAAGCTGCAGGTCATGACGATTGGCGAAGGCAGCAACTGGTGGGGGCAGAGCATCAAGAAATGCGTCAATATGGCCTACGTCCACACCGACCGCCTTGGCAGCGTGGTGAATCTCTCCGATCAGTATGGCCGTGTGACCGCACGGGCAGACTACACCGATTGGGGCGAGGTGCGCCGTTACACAGACATCACCGTGGACGGCGGCTTCCGCAGACTACTGCCGGAGATTACCTACGCCACCCATGAGTATGATGATGTCCTGAACCAGTTCTACGCAAAGGCCAGAATGTACGATGCGGAGAACAAGCGGTTTGATGCGGTTGATCCAGTAAAGGGCTTCATCGCTGATCCAACGACGTTAGTGCAGTACTTGTATGTCGAGGATAACGCGGTAAATCAGGTTGATCCAACAGGGCGTATTCCGCTTATGGCAGTCGGCGCACTTGCTGGAGGCATCATTAACGCGGCGGTAACTGCATATCAATCGAAGAAAGAAACTGGACATATCAGTATCTCAAAAACTGCGGTTAGTTTTGTGGAAGGGGCAATTACTGGTGCAACATTGGGAAGTAATCTTGGGGCAGTTGCCGTTGGCGTAATTAGCGGTGTGACTGCCGCTGCTGCTTCGGTCGCAAGAGACAAAATTGATAACTCGAATGGCGGGAAAATTTCTAAATGGCAGATGGCAACGAATGCAATTGTTTCGGGAGTTGTAAGCGGGGTGACTGCAGGTTTAATTGGGGGACCGGGAGCAAAAGCCCCTATAACAAGAACGGGAATCAAAATGGTTAACCAACAATTTGGTATGGGTACTGTAAAATCGTTTATTACCCAGCCAACACAGCGTGTTATCTCGAAGAACTTTGCTATGGGAGTGGTGAAGACGGCAATTATTGCACCTATCAATGCTGCAATTTCATCTAATGTTATTAAAAAGTTCTCTGAAGTATCTGCGGTTAATCTCACAGATGCAAAGAAAGCAAGCGTTACTAATTCCAATGCCACAAACAATAACTATTTCATGAAGGTTGCTTGCACGCATTAAAAGGAGAAATGTTACATGTCTTTGCTTTCCATATATAGCGGAAGTGCGTGTGCGTGGATAATATCTGAAATAAACAGGGATACCATGGGTGAACTACAAGTGGTAATTCCCAAAGCAGCAAGTACTTTGTTATATCCAATGGTTCGTCCCTTAACCGTCAGATTAGGCAGCTTGCTCCTGCGAATATATTCGGCATTCTCATCCGTGCTTTTTTCTGCGCTATACTTCCTGAAAACAGCAAATATTCAGGAACTAAATGTATTACTGTTTGCAGAGTATCTTCTCTTGTGTGGCATAGCAGAATTGAGTTTATGGGGAGTTCGTGGCGTGCGAGAAAAAAGAATCTGGCGAGTTTGGATTGTAACTATACTTGCCAGCGTGATAGCATTAGGAATGTTTTTGGTTCTTTACGCTTTTTGCTAATGTGACATTGACAAAATAAGGGGCAAAATCACTCATCCTGCCCCTTATTTTGTCGCATATCAATTTTTGATTCTCAAATGCAAATAAAGGAGGAAAAAACCAACTGACGGAGTTCCAGCGGGACAGCGATGCTACGGAAAACCTCAAGAGCCGCACGACATATACCTACGATGCCCTTAACCGGCTCACCGGCAGCACCCGCAAGCTGGAAATCTACCCCTACGATACGCTTTCCTATACCTACAGCTATGACACGCTAGGCAACCTGCTCAAGCAGAGCGGTCCGACCAAGGGCGAAGAGGATAGCTGGCAGTATAATGACCTCAATGCTATTTCTCAAAATCCGGATTTGAAGCAAGCCTATGACAAAATGTTGGGATATGATGTTTTGGATTATATGAGTAGTGGAGGAACACGTTCTCCCAGTCACTATCTGAATCCGTCACCCGACCTGCAATGGCATCATCCCGTTGATAACTCAAACGTAATTCAACTGGTTGAAAAGAGTCAGCATATGTCTAGCCTGTTTCAGGATGTAATGCATCCCAATAATATTGGTGGGTATTCAACATATTTTAAAAACTAATTAAAGAAGGTGAGCATATAAAGTCGGTGCAGGAACTCGTAGAACGTGCCCAAATCCAACTTGTCTTCAATGACCGATTGATTTGGGAAAACGGATATTCGGAAGGGCGTTTTCACAGTATTGAAGAGCGGAAGCAACAGCAATGTCTAGAAGCATCATGGATTGTTTCCCACGGCCTTGACACAGTAATGAGTCGTAGAGATATGCAATTATTGAACCAAGAAATTGAGACTGTTGAAACTACCATCCGAGGTCAACGTTCATTTGAATGTGAATCCATTGAACCTATTTTATGGGCTTGTTCATTCGTGGAAAAACTAACTCCAATTGGAAAGTTCATGCAGTCTGATTTTCATGCGCTCTTAATAGGACAATCTAAAGACTATCTTTCCCAAACTGGAAGATTGCGGAATGAAGAAGAGATTGCCAGCCAGCGTGATATTCTTATGCTTTGGTATTGGAGAAGTAAGATCGAGCGAAAATTTGACACGACCAAAGGAATGTCCGTGGTTGACGCAATTGCTTCAACATTTACACAACAAGAAGTTATGTGCGCAAAAAGAATTCGGAGAATGAAGGGGGATTTTGCTGTTCGAGGAATACCTTTTTACAATTTAACTCCAAAGGAAAAGTATATGCTTGGAACCTGTGTGAAATGGCGATACCATGCATTAGAGTGGGTTCTCAATGATGAATCTTGGTATGACACAAGTGTTGATACATGACATGTATTTTGAAAATTCTGCCTTGCAAGTATTGATGTGAAGGATGAATTTTCAGAACTGTAAGAATACCGATGAAGTCAAAGCAACGCTGACCCTGTATCAAGGGAGTACTTATGTGGATTCTTGGAGCGCATCAGGAAAGGGCAAAGCTTACATTTCCGAGGATTGTGCGGTGAAGAGTGGAAAGAGCTATGTTCTTAAACTGACATATTCAATCAATGGAGTGTCGGAACCATCCGCATCGGTTACGGCAACCTGCCCATGAAGAAGGGCAAAGACGGGTCTGCATATGCAGACCCAAGGGGATACATCCCCTTGGGATAAGAGTTGAATGCCAGACAGTATTCGACCTTATTATAAACACTCCGGATTGGTGGTGAGACCGATGTACTATGAAAGCTAAGATCCTGACAACAGAACCTAAAATCAATCGGATGAATGTGAACGGAGCGTATTTTCATGAAAAAATTTTTATCCATGACCATGACGCTTATTATGTTGATGGCCCTTGCTGTTCCTGCGTTTGCCGTTGACAAAGAATCAGATTCGAACTCGGAAGCAGAAGTGCAGGAAGAGATTTTGGAGAGCGCGAGCGAATTTGCATATTTAGATGCAGATAAGGCTACTCCGGAACTAAAGGAAAAAATTCTGGAAGCACG
>NZ_JARFXX010000026.1:0-863 GCF_029218125.1 Neopoerus faecalis
CACACAGATTACATGCCCAAAAGTAACTCCAAGCAGAGAAGCAGCGCAGACACCTGCATCCGCCACTAGCAAGCAGGGACTGGGCAGGGAGGTGCGGGCTGCATTGCTTAGGGTAAGGACCAGGCCTGAATGCCCTGAGGGCAATCTGAGGGAACTAACTTGAGATAGCAACCCAGACTGTGGGATAGCTATCCCGTGAAAAGCCCTAACCTAAGACACTGCCAGGCCCGCTCACAGAACAAAGGACTGAGCAGAGCTAGCTGGCTGCAGACCAGCCCATCCCCACCAGAGGCAGAGAGGCAGGCGGGCAACAGCCAGAGCCAGAAGGCGAGGGGCAATCTCAGCCCCAGAGATGGCATCCTCTACCAAACTGCAAGCAAGCTTCTTCACTAACTAAGACTTCTTGGGGTTCTGGACAGTCCCCATCCGCCTAAGAAGGAGCACCAGTTGTACACCCAGAAAACTGAGCGGCTGGGACTGGGGAGGCAATAAGACTCATCATCCAACTGGGGGCGACTGCGCTAGCCAAGCACCTGGTCACCTGAGCTGCTCGGACCTGGGAAGGGCACAAAACGCAGGCCCAACTGAGTCTGCACCTCTGAGGACTACCCGAGTGCCTGAACCTGAGCGGCTTAGACCTGGGAGGTGCATGCAGCCCAGGGCTGGCCTCAGACGGTTCCCGGTGGAGCAACCTAGAGCCTGAGCAGTGTGTGCCATGAGCGGGGGCAGGCCCAGTGTGGCTGAGACACTGCGAGCACATGCCAGTGTTATTTGTTTGCAGCATCCCTCCCTCCCCACAGTGCGACTGAACAAGTGAGCCTAAAAAAGTGTCCACCACCGCCCCCCTTGTGTCAGGGTGGAAA
>NZ_JARFXX010000027.1:0-1484 GCF_029218125.1 Neopoerus faecalis
GATGCCGGCAATATCCTTGGCAAGCTGCTTCTTGCCCTGAATGTTGCCCTGACGGGCGATCATGATGCGCTGGGCCTGGGGAGAACCGGCGCCGTGCATGGACTCAGTGCGGTAGCCAACGGCGGCAGCGCCCAGGCACAGGTTCTCAATGAAGCGCATAATGCGCTGACGGTCCTCGGTCTTGACGCCCTCGCGGCCCACAAAGAATTTATTGCAGATCTCGCCGATGGTCTCGCCGTTGCGGCCCACCACCGTGTCGGAGTTGAAGTCCACCTGAGAGGGCATGGTGACCATCAGGCCGCCCGCGATGTCCTCAGCCAGACGCACGATCTCATAGGGGAAGCGGGTGACGTTCTGCTTGCAGACGTTTGCCAGCAGCAGGTCGATCTGATAGTTGCCGGCCTTGGTCTTGAAGCCCTGCGCGGAGCAGGCGATGCCGCAGCAGAACAGCGTCTCGTTCAGGTGGGTCATCTCGATGAGCTTGTCTTTCACTGCGCTGGCTTTCTCCACGCCGTTGTACTCGGCCACCAGCGCAGCGGCGCCGATGAGGGTATCGCCCACGCCCACCTTGCAGCCGCCGTAGGACTGGCGGTGATAGCCGGCGAAGCGCTCCACCATCATGCCGGCGAACTCATACTCGCCGTTGAGGAAGATGTACTCATTGGGGATGAACACATGGTCCAGCACCACCAGAGCCTCCTGACCACCGAACTTGGCGTTGCCCACATCAATAGAGGCGCCCTCCTCGGTCTTGCGGGTGTCGCAGGACTGGCGGCCGTAGATCATGTACATACCCTCGGCGTCAGTGGGGCAGGCAAAGCTGACCGCCCAATCCTTATCCGCCTCACTCATGGAAATGGTGGGCATGAAGATGTGCCAGTGGGAGTTGATGGAGCCGGTCTGGTGGCACTTGGCGCCGCAGACCACAATGCCGTCGGGGCGGCGCTCCACCACATGAACGAACATATCGGGGTCGGCTTGATCGTGGGGGGCCTTGGAGCGGTCACCCTTGGGGTCGGTCATGGCGCCGTCCACGGTGAGGTCATTGTCCTGCACGTAGGTCAGGAACTTCTTGAAGTTTTCGTGATAGTGGGTGCCGTACTTCTCATCCACCTCGAACGTGGTGGAGAACACGGCGTTGAAGCTGTCCATGCCCACGCAGCGCTGGAAGCAGGAAGCGGTCTTCTGGCCCAGCAGGCGCTGCATTTTCACCTTGTTCATCAGGTCCTCGGTGGACTGGTGCAGATGGGTGAAGCGGTTGATGGTGTGGCCGGTGAGGCTGGATTTCACGGTCATGAGATCGGCGTACTGGGGATCCTGGGCCAGGGCATAGGTCATGGCCACGCAGTTGATAGAGGGACGGATCATGGGGTGATCCACCCAGTTGTCGATCTTCTCGCCGAACATATAAACGCGGGTGTTCAGCTTCCGCAGGGAGTCAATATACTCCTGAGGTGTCATCAGTGCCATATTTTCTTATCCTC
>NZ_JARFXX010000028.1:0-1373 GCF_029218125.1 Neopoerus faecalis
TTTTCTCTCAAGTCAATTTTACCAAAAAGTGGCTCCGCTTTCTATATCAATGGAGTGATTTTCAGTTTCAGCCATGGCCGGGAACCATTGCAATTACTACTCTTTTGGAGTTTTGCTCATGGCTGTTTTCCTATAAGTAAAGGAAGCGACAAAACCATTTCGCTTCCTTCACATTACGGAATATAGATTCTGTTTTTTATGATACAAGCCGCAGTCGCTCAAGCTGTCTCCGATGCTCTGCCGCACTCGTGACGAGGTAGATGCGCGTTGTCTCCACACTTGAGTGCCCGAGAACGTCCGCCAATTTGACAATGTCCTTGTATGCGCGGTAAAAGGTTGTTGCGAACAGATGCCGCAGATTGTGTGGAAAGACCTTTCCCGCATCGACGTCCGCGCGGGTGCAGAGTTTCTTCATCTTCGACCAAATTTGATAACGAGACATGGTTCTGCCGCTTTTGGCGCGAAAAATCGCGCTGGAGGCGTTTTTTTGCTTGGCGGCGAAGCGCAGAAGCTTGCGGCAGAGCTTTGACGGCAGCAAAATAGTACGAATTTTGCCTTTCAAGGCGATTTCAGTCTTGCCATTTTTTGCCGCCTCGACGGTAATGTACTGCACCTCACTGACCCGGATGCCGGTGGAGCAGATGGTCTCTATCAGAAGTGCAAGGCTGCGGTCGCCCACGGCCTCCGCCGCCGCAACCAATTTTTCGTATTCTGCGCGCGTCAGCTCCTGCCTGCTATCCCTAAACAGGCGTCGCTGGATTTTGAGAAACCGCGCATGGCAATCCGTCCAGCCGCAGAAGCGGAAGAATCCATTCAGCGCCGCCAGATAAGTGTTGATCGTTGGCGGCGCATAGTTTCTCTCCCGCAGAGTGTCCTTCCAGAGGTGCATCATCTCCGGTGTGACCGCCGCACCGCACAGGAACGCAGCGAAGTTCAATAAAGCACGGCGGTACTTCTCAATCGTCGCTGCAGCGCGCTCCTCATTTTCGATGGCTTTCAAATAGTCAGTAATTCTCTCATCGGTCATAAAACGTTTCATAGTACAATATCCCTATCTGTTGTAATAGAAGTATTGTACTGTATCGGGGCGATTTGCGGACTGATTTTGCTTTTTCTGTATAAGCCATGGAATTGTTGCTTATTATGCGGAGAGGCCGCTGCCCCGGCATTCCTGTATAGACATGCTCCATTCCTGCTTCCTGGCTCCGTGTTTCAGTTCACTACTCGTCATTTGCTGTACACCCCTAAGTCAAAACCTCCGGCTAAGCCGGAGGCTTGAGTAAGCCCTATAAGGGCTTTATGCGGACAAAGCCCCTTAAGGGGCCCGAAAAGATTTGCCGATTGCATTGCTTTCTCGGGCTACCCCTTAAGGG
>NZ_JARFXX010000029.1:0-1314 GCF_029218125.1 Neopoerus faecalis
CAACCCGCCTGCGTGAAGTCGGAATCGCTAGTAATCGTGGGTCAGCATACCACGGTGAATACGTTCCCGGGCCTTGTACACACCGCCCGTCACACCATGAGAGTCGGGAACACCCGAAGTCCGTAGCCTAACCTTTTAGGAGGGCGCGGCCGAAGGTGGGTTCGATAATTGGGGTGAAGTCGTAACAAGGTAGCCGTTCGAGAACGAGCGGCTGGATCACCTCCTTTCTAAGGAGAACTTCTGAAAGCCAAGGCTTTTAGATAACATCCTGGTCAGCCGCTGGGGAGTAAGTTTTCACGTTGTTTAATTTAGAGGGCGCACGCCCGGTGGTTATGGGCCCGTAGCTCAGCTGGCTAGAGCGTACGACTGATAATCGTAAGGTCGGTGGTTCGAGCCCACTCGGGCCCACCACAAGCTTCCATGGAAGATGGGGGTTTAGCTCAGCTGGGAGAGCGCCTGCCTTGCAAGCAGGAGGTCAGCGGTTCGATCCCGCTAATCTCCACCAATTGAAAATGGATTGAAGTATTCGAGAGATCGAGTATTTCAATCTGGTTTCAAACCAGAAAACGTCACCTTCGACCCCTCATCAAAAATCCGATAGATTTTTGAAGGAGAAGGAGCAAGGGAGCGGCCAGAGTATTCGCCGAAAGGTGGAAAGAGCGGCAAGCGGACTTTGCGATGACGCGATGTACCTTGAAAACTGAACAATGCAACAACAAAGTGAAGTAAGGCAACAGAGAGGTTCTGTGTCTGAAAGGACACAGGAGCGTATATTTTAATTGTGGAACATCGTATAGATGGGTAACGATTACAATTTCTCTAAAGAATTGCCTGCATAATTCAAGAGAACCAAATCTCTAAGACACGGAGTTGCAAGGGAGCGCAAATCGCGGCTTTCGTCCAACTCCTCAAAAATCGGAAGATTTTTGAGGAAAAAGGCGGAGCAGCGGAGAGAGTGAGACCGGCATCGCAAGCTGAAAAGCTGGCGAGGACGGGCGAGCGATGCGCAGCTTGCGACGCCGCAGGTCAAGCTAAAAAGAGCGCAAGGGGAATGCCTTGGCATCAGGAGCCGAAGAAGGACGTGACAAGCTGCGATAAGCTGCGGTGAGGAGCAAATATCCTTTGACCCGCAGATCTCCGAATGGGGCAACCCGGCTGGACAATATCCAGTCATCCTGCATTGAACAAAATAGGTGTAGGAAGGGAACCGTCTGAACTGAAACATCTAAGTAGGACGAGGAAGAGACATCAACCGAGATTCCGCAAGTAGTGGCGAGCGAACGCGGAAGAGGCCAAACCGGAGGATTCATTCTC
>NZ_JARFXX010000030.1:0-1283 GCF_029218125.1 Neopoerus faecalis
GGCGGAACGCCGAAGCTGTTTGGCAGAACGGTAGGAGTGAGAGCCGTGCAGAACGGCGGCCAGCGCAATCGCTAAAGCGGAGATGTGGGCCAGCGTATTGAGGTTTGCCGCGCTTGCGCCGTTACGCACCCACAGCCGTTCCTGACCTGTGGATTTGAAGCGGGAATTGTAACGCTCACACTCTGTACGCAAGGCGTATGTTCTCTTGAAACAGAGGCAGCCGCGGTCAATGGAAAGCCTGTAATCTGTTGGAATGGTCTTATACTTGGTGCAGCCCCGGTTTTTCTTGCCGTTATTCCAGTTTTTGTGGCTGCAAGGGTAAACACCGGTCTTGGACTGGCGGAAGGGACAGCAGAATTTCTGCCGAATTCCCCCTCTGCCATCGGTGGTCTTGCCATCTTTGTGCATGGCGAGGCCTGCCTCGCAGACCGGATTGCCAGCAGGAAGCGTTTTAGAGGCTTTCGTACCGCGTGGATTGAGAGGGATAAAAGCCTCGCCCTCATAGACCGATTTCACGGTGTTGTAGATGATTTTCGCATCGTAGCCCTTATCGGCAAGGAAGGTGCATTCTTTCAAAGAAACCGTCTGATTCGCAGCCGCGAGGATCTCAGCGGCGACGGAGGAATCGGCGATATTACCCGGCGTGGTCAGCTCGTAGAGCGGCAGGCCGGAGATGCAGTCCACCAGCACATGGCTTTTGTATCCCCAGTAGAACTCATACCGCCGATCATTGTGCTGGTTGGAGGCCGAGTGGACGCCCAAGGCGCAGTCTGGGTCGCTTTTCGGGTGGTTTTCCTTGGAGAACTTGCTTTTTGCAAAGGATTTTGGGTTGTTCTGCTTCGTGTTCGCCATGACGGGAGTGGAATCCAGGCCAACGAAAGACGCATCCACCACGCCCAGCTCATACAACTTCCGCACCAGATTGGCCATGATCGACTTCAACGCACCGTTGTTCAACTGCCGCAGGCAGCGGTCATACGTCCAGTAGGACGGCAGCGGCTCCATGATGTTAAAGCCGCAGCAATGGGCAATGAGCCGATTGTTGTCCAGATAATCCATCAAATCTGTGATTTGTGAGAATCCTTCACATTTCATAACGATAAACGCACAGACCATGGCTTCTTTGGGGAAGCCCCGCCGCCCGGTTGCCGCTCTGGGCAGCGTGAAGTCCAAGCTGCTGAAAAGCTTGTCATAAAACATGGCGGCGCTTTGGGATGTGAACAGCGTCACATCCTGAATGATTTCCTGTCGGTAGATAGCGGACAGCCCCTTTCTGGTTGGTT
>NZ_JARFXX010000031.1:0-1202 GCF_029218125.1 Neopoerus faecalis
GCGTTAGGTGCTGCGCTGGAACGCCGTAAGCAGAAGGAAAATAAAGAAAAGGACTCTAAGGATAAATTAGATAAGGAGAGTAAACGGAATAAGCCAGGGAAGGCGACGGGTAAAGGAAAACCAGTTGGTGATAAATGGCTTGATGATGCGGGTAAAGATTCAGGAGCGCCAATTCCTGATCGCATTGCTGATAAGTTGCGTGATAAAGAATTTAAAAGTTTTGACGATTTCCGGAAGAAATTCTGGGAAGAAGTGTCAAAAGATCCCGAGCTTAGTAAGCAATTTAAAGACAGTAATAAGACGAACATTCAAAAGGGAAAAGCACCTTTTGCAAGGAAGAAAGACCAAGTAGGTGGTAGGGAACGCTTTGAATTACATCATGATAAACCAATCAGTCAGGATGGTGGTGTCTATGATATGGATAATATCAGAGTGACCACACCTAAGCGACATATTGATATTCATAGAGGTAAGTAAAAATGGAACTGAAACATAGTATTAGTGATTATACCGAGGCTGAATTTCTGGAGTTTGTAAAAAAAATATGTAGAGCTGAAGGTGCTACTGAAGAGGATGACAATAAATTAGTAAGAGAGTTTGAGCGATTAACTGAGCACCCAGATGGTTCAGATCTGATTTATTATCCTCGCGATGACAGGGAAGATAGTCCTGAAGGGATTGTTAAAGAAATTAAAGAATGGCGAGCTGCTAACGGTAAGCCAGGATTTAAACAGGGCTAAAATATGAATGCCGGTTGTTTATGGATGAATGGCTGGCATTCTTTCACAACAAGGAGTCGTTATGAAAAAAATAACAGGGATTATTTTATTGCTTCTTGCAGTCATTATTCTGGCTGCATGTCAGGCAAACTATATCCGGGATGTTCAGGGCGGGACTGTATCCCCGTCATCAACAGCTGAAGTGACCGGATTAGCAACGCAGTAACCCGAAATCCTCTTTGACA
The DNA here is from genome assembly GCF_029218125.1 of Neopoerus faecalis. Lineage (NCBI taxonomy): Bacteria > Bacillati > Bacillota > Clostridia > Eubacteriales > Oscillospiraceae > Neopoerus > Neopoerus faecalis. The sequence continues at coordinate 965 of NZ_JARFXX010000031.1, forward strand.
AAAACAAAGCGTGTCAGGCTGATTCTGATGCGCTTTTTTTTGAAATGTCACAAAAATTCCATGCGGGAGATGAGAGCTAAAATCCCCGTGCAGAACTTTCCACCCAGGGGGAGAAAACTTGTCATTTTGACCTGTTCGCCCTTCGGAACAGTCGAAATCGATCGCGCATCGCTTTCGTGCATAGTTATGCAGCCCTCTAAAAACGATTCTGGCGCGTTTTTCTGGTTTGGCCTGGTGT
>NZ_JARFXX010000032.1:0-1162 GCF_029218125.1 Neopoerus faecalis
TCATGATACCGAAAATTCCGGTATCTGGCGGTGTAGCGCCAGTCAGTCTTGCTTCCAGTTGTTCAGCCAATAAACCGTTGAACGGAGCAGCAATCCAGTTAGCAATCGTTGAGAAGAAATAGCCAAACACTAACAGCACAGAGATGACAGCCAGGGACCACAACAGATAGCTCAGCCATTGTAACCAGTCCGGAACATAACTCATGAGAGTCGGGATCCAGACATCGAGTTGCGTAAAGAGCCACCAGAATGCGCCCCCCATCAACAAAATATTGACCAGCAGCGGTAAAATAACCAGCATAATTTCTGCATGGTCGATTTTTATACCGTGACAGGCTGTTTTTTATACTTGCACCGATTCCCGGGCACACTTAGCCTGTGTCAGGCCGGCATATACCTCAGCAGACTGATATCCCGCGCGTTTTTCTTCAGCCCTGATACATTCAGCCCCGCAATGGCCCGGCGGTATACCATCCGGCCGCCGCACAGCACGCATTCGAACGGGTCACGACTCAGGAACTGTTTCACCATTTGTGCATAGCACACTTTCGCCACTGCTTCCGGTTTATCCATCCCCAGAGCACGGTACACCTGCGGCAGCTTCTCTCCACACACCCGGTTGGCAAGGAACCCGAAGTACCTCACCATCTTAAAAAACTGAACCGCCCCGGGAATCCTGGAGACTAAACTTCCTGAGAAAGAGGTAAACAGGATGACTAAAAATACTCGTTTTTCCCCCGAAGTCCGTCAGAGGGCGATTCGTATGGTTCTGGAAAGTCAGGGCGAATATGACTCACAATGGGCGACAATTTGTTCCATTGCCCCAAAGATTGGCTGTACACCGGAGACTCTGCGTGTCTGGGTACGCCAGCATGAGCGGGATACCGGAGGCGGTGATGGCGGGCTCACCACCGCTGAACGTCAGCGTCTGAAAGAGCTGGAACGTGAAAATCGTGAACTGCGCCGCAGTAACGATATCCTTCGCCAGGCTTCCGCTTATTTTGCGAAGGCGGAGTTCGACCGCCTCTGGAAAAAGTGATGCCACTGCTGGATAAGCTGCGTAAGCTGTACGGGGTCGGACCGGTATGCAGTGAACTACATATTGCCCCGTCAACTATTAGACGTCAACTAGTTTTGCCGACTCGCGCCAACTATACTGGCC
>NZ_JARFXX010000033.1:0-1146 GCF_029218125.1 Neopoerus faecalis
TTCTGGTTTGGCCTGGTGTTTTCTTGTCTTTTTGCGTTTTTTTGCGCCAGAAAGCGATTGAGGGCGTTTTACAGGGTACGTACAACGGGAGTTATGGTAAATGGATCGGGTTTTCGGGAAGGATCGACAGGATTTGCCGTTGGGTGTAGTGTAAGCGACTGAAAAACAAACGCCCCTGAAATTCGTGTCTCTCCGCCAAGATTGTCACGAGAATACAGGGGCGAGGTCGGTCGATAACCTAGAAGGAATCGTAACACATGAGCGCCGCGCTTCAATACTTCGAAGAAAATTTACCCCTCCGCCCCTATCACACGGATGATCTCGCTTTCGGCCTTCGTATCTCCGGTAAAGGGCGCGCGCTTCTTGCACGGTATATCCAGCAGAACCAACCTCATGCGCAGTTCTGGCTGGTTTTTGACGTTGACCGCGAGGGGGCTGCGATTGACTGGAGCGACCTGAACGCCCCCGCACCGAACATCACCATAAAAAATCCCGTGAACGGTCACGCCCACCTGCTCTACGCACTCAATATCGCCGTGAGAACCGCGCCTGATGCTTCGGTTAAGGCGCTGAAATACGCCGCCGCGATTGAACGTGCGTTGTGTGAAAAACTGGGCGCAGATGTAAACTACAGCGGACTGATTTGCAAAAATCCGTTCCATCTGGAATGGCAGGTGATGGAGTGGCGTGAGGAAGCCTATACCCTCGATGAACTGGCTGATTATCTCGATTTGAGCACTTCAGCGCGCCGTAGCATCGATAAACATTACGGGATGGGGCGAAACTGCCATCTGTTCGAAATGACGCGCAAATGGGCTTACAGGGCGATTCGTCAGGGCTGGCCAGCATTCTCACAGTGGCTTGATGCCGTGATTCAGCGTGTCGAAATGTACAACGCATCGCTTCCCGTTCCGCTTTCACCTCCTGAATGTCGGGCTATTGGCAAGAGTATTGCGAAATACACGCACAGGAACTTCACGCCGGAAACTTTCGCACAGTATGTGGCTGATACGCACACGCCAGAAATTCAGGCTGCACGTGGTCGCAAGGGCGGGAAAATTGGAGGTGCTAAGTCTAAGCGTGGTGCTGTTGCCACATCTGCGCGAACGTTGAAACCGTGGGAGACTCTTGGAATTAGCCGCGCCT